>JADJKB010000012.1 GCA_016706225.1 Myxococcales bacterium | reverse complement strand
CAGCGCGTTCAGTTACCGGGGCCAGGTCACCCTGTCGCCGCTGCCCACCACAGCTGACGGCGCGATGCTCTGCCTGTCCATCGTCGTCGGTTGGTACCTGACCTCGGCCTGCCGGAGCGACGGCTCGCCTCGGGCAAGATGGCCAACTGTTACTTCGTCACCGCGCTGGCCGCGCTCGTTGGCGCGCTGTTGCTCACGTCGCAGACGAACCCGCAAGAGTTCAGCGAGTTTTCGCGACCTGTTTGCGCCCGGCGCGGCGGCCCTGGCCTACGGCGGCTTCCTCGGCGCGGCTTCGTGGGTTCCTTTCATCTACTCTCCGCTCCCAGCGCATCCGGCTCTTGCCGTGGGCGGACGTCGCATGCCCGGCCTGGCGGCGGGCTCGTGATCACCGCATCGGTTGCTACCTGTTCGGCTGCGACTTCGGAACGCCGCTGCCTGCCGGCGCGCCGAAGTGGCTCACGAGCCTGGGTACGTTTCCGCGCGCTGGGCGGAGGGCACGCTGCTCGAGGGCGCGGGCTCACCCGCGTGGATTCAACACGTGAACCACCGTGGCCTGGCCGGACGCCGACTCTCGCTGCTGGTACCCGACCCAGCTCTACGAAAGCTGGCTGGCGCGGTGCTGCTCGTCGTGGCGTTCGTCGTGCGGAAACACCAGCGCTTGGCGCCAGGTCTTCCTCGCGTTCACCCTCGGCTACGGTTTTCTGCGTTTCATCGTGGAGGTCATGCGGGACGATCTCGAGCGCGGAGAGTTCGGACCGTTCATTCCGGTGCACGTCTTCCTGCCCGCGTCGCTGCTGATTTTTGCCGCCGCCTACATTTCGGGCCCGGCCAGGAGCTGGCACAACCTCAAGCTGCGCCGGGCCACCGAGCTGCTCGCCATCGCGCCGGCGGTCGCGCTCTATTTCCGTGCTTCGACCGGCCAGCTTCGCGCAGTCGTCGTCGATGCAGCTGTCCACCTCGCAGTGGATCGGACTCTGACCGAGTAGCCGCGGCCGTGGGCTGGTACGCGCTCGAAGAGGCAGCAAAACAACACCCTGAAGCGGCTATGAGCCCGGCCCGGGCGCCGTCGTGGAAGAAGATGATGCGGACGACGACGCGGACGCGGGACGCTGCGCCCACCAAGTCGAAAGCAGCCGACCCGGACGAAGCAGCGGTGGATGAACCCGCCGCCGAGAAGGCCGCCAAGAAGAAGCGCAAGAAGCGCAAGCAGGCCGCGCCCGCTCCCGAAGAGACCCCGAGCGACGACGACGCGTGACAATGCGACGCCCGTGCGCCAACCCCCGCTGAGCCGCCCCCGCGCGCGACGGTCGTGGTCAGCCGAGTCCTCGAACTGATAGTGCAGCGCTTCGGCGCCGCCGAGGTTCACGCTCAGGCGATGCGGTTCGAGGTCACACACTGCGAAGGCCGCAGCGGGCCTGCCGGGCGCATCGTCGTCGAGGTTCTCGGTCAGGCTCTGCAGCGTGGACGTACCGGGATGCCGCGAATGACGTCGAGGTGGTTCCAGTGTGCGTGCCCGTTGAAGACCGCAACGACCTTCCCGCTCGCCTCGATGATGCGCCTGAGCCTCCGCCGCCCGCCACCCGGCAGATGTGCGGCGCCCGCTCGAACCAGCGATTTCCGGTGAGATCTTGCTCGCTCGCCGGGTGGTGCATCAACACGACCGCGGGCCCCTTCACCGTCGCGAGATCGCGCTCGAGCCACTCGAGCTGGGACTCGGGGAGCCGCACACACACGTCCTTCTGCTCCAGGTGTTCAGCACCGCGAAGTGCACCCCGAAAATCCGCGGCTGTAGTGCAGCGCGCCGTCGTGGTTCCACATCCGCGCGAGGTCGTCCTCGGTCATGCAGATCAGATCGTGATTGCCCGCGACGTGGATCACCGGCGCATCGAGCGCCGAGTAAGATGCCGAGGAACTCCTGGTATCGCTCCATGTCCAGTGAGCGACTTCGTCCTCGACCACGTCCCCAGGTTCTCCACCAGCTCGGGTCGGTCGACGCGGTTCATGCGTTCGACGAAGGCGCGGTCAGCGCACTGGCCCGTGGCTCACCGCAGCTTGCCGGCGAAGTGAGCCCTGGGCCCGAAGTGCTGGTCGGTGATGAGAGCGAAGCGCACGCTGCAACGCTAGCGCATTTGTCCTCTGCCGCAGCGACGCTCCGCCCCCAAGCTGGGGAGCGGTAGACGCCCTCCGGTTCCACGCTAAGCTCCCGCGGGTGAGGCGCCTGGGGTCGATGCTCGTCGGGTGGGGCTTGCTGCGCGTGAGCGTGGTGCTGGGCCTGGTGTTTGCGGCGTGCGGGGGTGACGACGGCGGCAAGAGCGCCAAGGTCGACGCCGGAACGGGCGGCGCTGCGGGCAGCGGGACCGGCGGCATGGCCGGCTCCCAATCGGATGCCGGTGACGCCGCTGCCCTCTCGCGCCGGTGTGTTTGGAAATCGCCGCCACCGCCAACGTGGCCCGGGGACGCGACCTGCCCGGTGCCCAAACCCGGCGTCGCGGACTCCCTCGACGAGGCGCTGACCCAGGCTGGCGTCGATCGCTGCAGCTTCGGTTTCTCGGACGCAACGATGGCGATCTGGAAGCCGATCTTCGCCGACGACAAGTACCAGCTGCCGATCTTCCGCCCGCTGCACCTCGGACTCTTGCGCGCGCCCGGCTTCGTCAAGGCAACGGAGACCGAGCTCGACGCTGTGCTCGATGGTGAACAGGCAGTGTCGAGGGCGATCCCGCTGCCGCGACCAAGAAGGGGCCAGGCCTTGGATGCGTGCGCCAAGCTCGAAGGCGGTTCGCCGCCGCCGCCGCCGATGATTCTCCGCTCGCCGCCGCCATTGCCGCGCTGACGAGCGCCCACGGCGCAACATCACCACCGCCTGTTCGCTGCGGAAGACGGCTGGCGTCCCGCTCGAGCTACAGAAGGCCCTCGTGCCCGTGATCGCCGCGCTGAGCTACGCGGCCAGCGAAATGATCGCCGCGGTCGGCACCACCCAGAGCGACGAGCTCGATTGGCTGGAGCTGGCGCACGGATTCGCGTGATCGTGCCGACCTCGGCCTGGATCGTCGACAAGACCCAGGTCGCGCTGCTCGGCAAGCTCGATCAGCCGCGCATCTCCGCCGCGGCGGCCCTCGTCGCGCGCGCGGTCGAGCAAGCCAAGCTCGAGGCTTTCGCCGGAAAACCGCTGCCCGCTGTCGCCATCGACACACCCATTGCGCCATCGTGCTCGGTGGGCCTGGCGCCGACCAGTACGTCTCCGGTGAGACTTCGCCGAACGGAGCGCGCTCCTGCTCGACGTCGGTGGCGACGACACCTACGAGGTGCCCGTCGGCGCGGGTCGGCGTGACGTCCCGGTCTCCCTCGCGATCGATCTCGGCGGTAACGACAAGTACGGCTACGAGATCGTCGCGGATGGAAACGATGCACCGACCCGACCCCCGTCCGACGCCGCGGGGCGCGCCGTTCAGTTCGGCGTCCAGGGTCAGACCCTGTCACGGGTCGGTCGCCAGGGCAGCGGCGTGCTCGGCATCGGCCTGCTCTGGGACCGCGGCGCGGGCAACGACACGTACGCTTCCCTCGCGCTCTCGCAGGGCGCGGGCTCCGTTGGTGTTGGCGTGCTGTTCGACGACGGCGGCGACGACAAGTACGTCGCCGAGAGCACCAGTCAGGGCTCGGCCCTGTGGGGCATTGGTGCGCTCGTCGATCGCAGCGGCAAGGACGAATACCGCACGTTCTTCGCGTCCCAGGGCTTCGGTTACGTGCAGGGTGTGGGTGTCTTGGCGGAGGGCGGCGGCGACGACGTGTACTTCGCGGATCCCGGTGATCCGGTCGCGGCGGCGACCCGCTGTACGCCTCCGCGCAGCTGCCCGGCGAAGGCAACACCAGCATGAGCCAGGGCTCCGGCTTCGGTCGGCGCGACGACACCAAAGGCATCAACATGGGTGGCGGGCACGGTGTGCTCTACGACCGCGCGGGCACCGACAAGTACACGGCGAGTGTGTGTTCGCGCAGGGCGCGGGTTACTGGCTGGGGTTCGGACTCCTGCTCGACAAGGCGGGCAACGACACCTACGAAGGGCTCTGGTACGTGCAGGGCGCGAGTGCACACTTCGCCCTCGGCTTTCACTTCGATCACGCCGGCGACGACCTGTACAACAAAGGGTTTCCGATCCGCGCGACCAGCATCGGAGTCGGGCACGACTTCTCGGGCTCGTTGCAGATCGACGAAGGCGGCAACGACGAGTACCGGCACCGGGCCTCTCGCTCGGTTGTGGCAACTCACAAGGTGTCGGCGCGCTGATCAACCTGGGAGGCGTGGACAAGTACACGCCTGCGGGCAACAACACCTACGGCTGCGCGTCCCTCGGCCATGGCGCACCCTTCACCGCGCGGGACGACAAACCGACGATCGGCATCTTCGTGGACGTCGATGGGGCCGACACGTACGGCCTCCCGAGCAACGCGCCACCGGCTGCGGACGAAGCAACCTGGAGCTTTCCGGTCTTCGCGGCCAGCGCCGGGGCCCCCAAAACCGAGCACAGCGGGGCGGTCGATCGCGGGTCCGGAGCCGTCACCTTCCCCTAGTTTCCCGGCACTTTCCGGCACTTTCCGCTAAATTTCACCGGGATCCGCCGGTTGCGTGACGAGCTTTACCCCGCCGCCCGTCTAATTGTGCAGCCTTCCGCGGCCCGAGTCGCCGCGCGTGCGAAATCAGCGCGTACGAGGCCCGAGCTAGGAGTTGTCATGCGAAACGCGATTATCTTTGGTGTTGTTGGCGCAGTCGTGGTGGCGGGCGTCGTGGGTTGCAAGAAGAAGGACGAGGACGCGCAGACCGCTGGTTACCAGCAAGGCGGACAGCCTTACGGTCAGCAGCCGGGTTACGGCCAGCAGCCGCAGCCAGGCCAGCCGGGTTACGGCCAGCAGCCGGCGCCCTACGGACAGCCGCAGCCCGGTCCCGCGCCCGGTCCAGCTCCGGGTCCGGCGCCCGGTCCCGCACCCGGCCCCGCGCCGGCGGCAGGCGGCGCAGCGACGCCGATGGATCCCACGCTCGCGGGTGCCGCGACGCAGGTGTTGAACCAGATGGCGACGCAGCAAGCGGTTGCCGGCAGCAAGCCGGTGGGTTCGGCGCTCGCGGGTCAGTTCCAGCAAGGCCAGACGCTCGAGTCGCAGATCCAGCTGCAGCCGGGCAAGTGTTACACCGTGGTCGCGTCCGGTCTTCCGCCGGTCAGCGAGGTCAACGTGAAGTTCGTCGCGGTCACGCCCATTCCGGGCTCCGCGATGGTGCTCGCGACGGATCAAGACACTGGCACGCAGGCGGTGCTCGGCAAGAAGCCGAACTGCTACAAGAACGCCTTCCCGATGGCAGTGCCCGTCAAGCTGATCCTCGAGGTCGCAGGCGGCTCCGGCATCGCGGCAGCGCAGCTCTACGAAAAGTGATGCCACCCCTCGCCGGTGCTCGCCGCGCCTGAGCGCGGCTGCGCGCCGTCGGTCCCCTCCAGATTCGCGCTGACGCGCGAATGGAGGGGACAGGTTTTTTTGTGCCCGTGAGAACGCGAAAACAGGCTCTCTGCGGTTCCGCGGACGGGTCGAGGCACGCTGCTCGTCGAGCACCGACCACACGGCGGCCCGCGTCGGCGGCGTTCGCCGGCGGCCGCGCTTCGCCGGTGGGAGGCGGGCGGCGGATCCGCTGATTTCGACCCGCCGCGCAGCGGCATGCTCCCTGCACATTCGCCGGCGTGGTCCCCGCCAAGCCGAAGCTACTCGAGCGCGTTCGCGAGACGCTCCGTTCACGAGGTTACAGCCCACGCACGGCGAAGGCCTACTCGGGCTGGACTCGCCGCTACATTCTGCATCACCAGCGGCAGCACCCCGAGCTCCTCGACGCGACGCACGTGTCCGCGTTCCTGACGCACCTCGCGACACAACGCGGCGTCAGTGCGTCGACGCAGAACCAGGCGGCGGCCGCGCTGCTCTTCCTCTACGCCGAGGTGCTCGGCCGGCCGCTCGCGGCGTTCGACGAGGTCGTACGTGCGAAGCGCCCGGCGCGGCTCCCGGTGGTGCTCTCTCACGCGGAGGTCGCTGCGGTGCTCGCGCGGCTCGAGGGGCGGCCATGGCTGATGGCCTCGCTGCTGTACGGTGCCGGGCTGCGTCTATCCGAGTGTGTCAGTCTACGGATCAAGGACGTCGATCTGATCCGACATGAAATCGTGGTGCGACGCGGGAAGGGAAAGAAGGACCGCGTCACGACCCTCCCTGCCACGCTGGTCGAGCCGCTGATACATCACCTCACGGCGATGAGAGCGCAGCACGAGGCCGATTTGCGCGACGGCCTCGGCACGGTCGAGCTGCCCGACGCGCTTCGCCAGAAGTACCCGAATGCCAATCGTGAGTGGGGCTGGCAGTGGCTTTTCCCGCGGAACGTCGCTACACGGACGGCGACACGGCAGAGCGTCGGCGCCATCACACGCACCAGACGGTGTTACAGCGCGCGGTGCGTCGCGCGGGCCTTGCAGCCCGTCTTTCCAAGTCCGTGAGCTGCCACACGCTCCGCCATTCGTTCGCGACGCACCTGCTCGAGGCGGGCTACGACATCCGGACCATCCAGGAGCTACTCGGCCACCACGACGTGAGCACGACGATGATCTACACGCACGTCTTGAACCGCGGCGGCCGCGGCGTCACCAGCCCCCTCGACCAGCTCTCGGTTACCGGACGCCTAGCCGGCCCCACCCCCCTCCTCGCCCCACCCCAGCACCAATTATCCCGCTACCCCGCGACGCATAACAACGGCCCCCCACGCGGCCCAAGGGGACCAAGAGGGGGAGGTGGTCCAACAAGCGGAGGTGCTATCCCGCCCAAGTCGCAGTAGAATATTAGTTAAACAGCCGGGCGCCGACATGGAGGACGTTACCGAGGCGGCGAGACTGTGGTGTTACCAAGAGACGCACCGACTCCGCAAATTGGCATTCGGCGATCTGGCGAAGCTTGCGATCGTTCCTTCGAAGTGGACCCGTCCGTTTCGTTCCCGCTCCGTTGGTCTCGCCGCCGTGGCCGCGCCGATCGATGACGCCAGCCTTGTTGTCGGGGTGCGCGCATTCGTGCTCCCAGCCTTTCTGACGCGCTTTGTTGTGTACGACGGTTTCACCAAGTTTGCTGACGAGTCATGGCGCAAGACGATGCCTCCGGAAGCGTATGACCTGCTCCGTGCGAAGCTCGATGAACTCGTGCCGATGATCTAGCGTCTGTCCTCGCAAGCGCTTGTGACCTGCGCTGTCTAACTCACGTTGCACCCGCCGAACGCCGGCCTTGCCGGCTTCACCGTCCGTTCCGCTTCCGCGGGCGACCATTCTGATGCGGCACTCGCCCGCGTCTGTTGCGCCTTGCCGACTGACGACTTGACGCTTGGCGTTCGCGGGTGAACGTGGTTCCGTTATACCGCTGTCTTCTGACCGGAAACGATCACGCAAGATCACAGCGCCTTGTCGACTGTCTTTGCCGCGCTGCGGTCCCAGAGTTCTTCGCCCAAGCGCCACGCGCGACCCCGCGCGTCGTGTCGACCGTGGCGCGGTGAACAGAAGCCGCGCGACCTGGCACCCGAGCGCCGAGATCACAGCGTCGTGTTTCAGCGCGGCGCTCACGGTCTCCGCGCCACGAACAACCGTGGTTCCACCACGGTATAACTCGCGTTCCACCCGCCGAACGCGGGTCCTGCTGACTTCAGCGTTCGTCGCGCGGCGGCCGGCGCCCTCTCTGTCTACGGCTTGCGCCGGCCTGCGAAAACGCCGCGCTGTCTGCTACGATGTTCCTCGCGTTCGCGGGTGAACGCGTGTCTCGTTAGACGGACAGCGAAGTGCCACAAGATCCATGGGCGCCCATCGAGTTGTCGACGTGGAGGACGGTGCCGTCGCTCGTAGGCCGCGTTGCGACAGAAGACGACGTCCGAGACGGGCGCGCGGTCTTCTACGTCGATGGGCCGTGTGAGCCTCTCACCCATCCGCATGGCCTGCCCGCGCTTGCCGTTCACACGGACGAGGCCGGCGCGGCATCGCTCGTCGTCGTCATCCAGTTGGAGCGGACCGAGCAGGGCGACACCGTCGGCGCGCGTTATTTAGTCGGGGGCAACATGGTCTGCATGCTCCCCGAACTGCGCTTCGTCGATGAACTCGAGGCGCGAAGCCTGCTGTAGCGAAGCCGTCTAACTCGCATTTCACCCGCCGAGCGCCGGCCATGGCGGGTTTCACCGTCCGTTCCGCGCCCGCGGGCGACCACTCTGTCTTCGGCACTCGCCCGCGTGAGCAGCGCCCCGCGGTCTGATATGTTGGTCTCCGGCGCTCGCGGGTGAATGCGTGTGCCGTTATACGCCCGAAGGAGGCGCGCCATGGCACAGACGGTTGCCTGCTCAACTTGCGGCGCCGCGATCCTCGTGGAGACCGCTTCGCGAACTGGCGGCCTTTGCATGCCCTGCAAGAACGGAACGCGCGCGCAGATCGATGCGGGCAAGGAGTGGGCCGCAGGCCGCGCCGCCCGAGAGGCCGACCCCCTCCGTGTGCTCTGGGTTTCTCTGGTCCGCAGAGTCCATGACTCCGCATCCGGGACAGGCTTCGAGACCCTCTCCGAAGCGGAGAAGCTGTACTACGCCGTCGGCCTCGTTCACGGCGACGTCTACAACGGCGGCTTCGATCAGTACTTCTTCAACAGCTCCGGTTCCTTCTACGCGCACGCGGTTCGCGGCCTCCAAATCATCGGGGCGACTCAATCAGCGCAACTCCTCGCACAGGCCAAGCAGGCCCTTTTTGGGGACTCACCGGTGCCGACCGACATCGCGGAGCGCAGGACCTACCTTCGAACGCTCAGTCTCGAAAACGCCGTCCTCGATTCACTGGACGCGCAATTCTGGGAGGACCCGGATGATCTGGGGGCGCTCATGGAGCGCTTCGTCAACGAGCACCATCTCCTGACTCCGACGGACGGCGCATAACTCACGTTCCACCCGCCGAACGCCAGTCTTGCCGACTTCACCGTCCGTTCCGCTTCCGCGGGCGACCAAACTGATGCGGCACTCGCCCGCGTCTGTTGCGCCTTGCCGACTGACAACTTGACGCTCGGCGTTTCGCGGGTGAACGTGTGTCTCGTTATACCGCTGTCTTCTGACCGGAAACGATCACGCGAAGACCACGGCGCCTTGCCGACTGTCTTTGCCGCGCTGCGGTCTCAGAGTCCTTCGCCCAAGCGCCACGCGCGACCCCACGCGTCTTGCCGACCGTGGCGCGGTGAACAGAAGCCGCGCGAGCTGGCGCCGAACTCCGAGATCACGGCGCCGTGTTGCACGGTGGCGCTCACGGTCTCCGCGCCCCGAACAACCGTGGTTCCACCACGGTATAACTCGCGTTCCACCCGCCGAACGCGCGCCTTGCCGACTTCACCGTCCGTCCCGCGGCGGCCGGCGCCCAATTTTCAACGGCACGCGCCGGCCTCGAAAATGCCCCGCGCTCTGTTACGATTATCTCGCGCGTTCGCGGGTGAACGCGTGTCTCGTTATACCGGTGTCTCCCGAGACCCACGGCGCCTTGCCGACTGTCTTTGCGGTTTCAGAGTTCCTCCGCTTCGAACAGCCAGCGCGGCCCAAGACCCCGGCGCCCTGCCCGCGGTTGACGCCGAACGTCTCTCACGCGTCCGGTGGCGCCTTGACGACCCCGACCGTGATCGCGCTCGAAAACGAGCCGGCTGTTGAACGAGCCGCGCTGCAACCAAGACCACCAACGCCTTGCCGACTGGAGCCCATCGGCAGAAGGCGGGCGACCTGACGCCGAGCTCCGAGCTCGCGGCGCCACGCCGCACGGTGGCGCCCACGGCTCCGCGCCCTGAACCACCGTGGCACGGTATAACTCGCGTTCCACCCGACGAACGCGGGTCTTGCCGCCTTCAGCGTCCGTTCCGCGGCGGCCGGCGCCCAATTTTCTGCGGCACGCGCCGGCCTCGAAAACGCCCGGCGGTCTGGTACGATGGTCTCGCGCGTTCGCGGGTGAACGCGATGGTCGTTATGCGGCCGACAGCCAGCGCTTCGGCGCATGGCCCGGCGAGTCGGCTCCTGCCTAGCCATGATACCTTTGCCCGCATGGGTAGCGAGCAGGGCGTCGCGGTCGCGCTCATTCCATTGCTTGCGATGGCATGCGCGCAGCCGAGGCCGCACGCGCCACTCGAGACCGCGCACTTCGGTGCGATCTGCCCAACGGAACTTCTGACCATCAACCGTTCGGAACCGGTCCAGACTGCCGCTGCCAGCGCAGTGCCGATCGACCCCCTCTATCCCCCGAGCCGGATCCCTCGCGAAGCGCTCCTCGCCGACGTTTGCGCTGGCCCAAACTCCGCAGGTGATTGCGCGTCCCCGGTTTCCCCTCGACTCAGGCAGCGGGCTGAAGAGCTGCTGGCTTCCTTTGACGAGCCCGCACTCGTTCACGATGGCTGCCGATTCGTCACCTCGCCGTCCTTCGGCGCCTTGAGCATGGGCCGCATCGTGCGCTTTGGCACCGAGGCCATCGTCACGATCAAGGTCGTGGAGCGCCGTCCCGCCGAGGGGCAGCTGTCCTGGCGGCGACTCAAGCGTGTCGATCTCGCAGAGTTCAGGCGGTTTGAAGACGCCGTCGCACGCGCAGGGTTCTGGCAGATGCCGGCTCATGTCGCCGAACCGCCTAGTCACGACGGTGTGCAATACTACTTTGAATGCCGCCGCGCGCCGCAACATCGCCTCGTATCCAGGTCACACGGTGCGCTGCAATCCCTAGCGACGCAGCTCATCGCGCTCGCGGGTTGTCCGCGTGCGAACGAGCACTAGCGGTCGCCGATTCGCCGCGTGAGCCGCATAACTCACGTTGCACCCGCCGAACGCCGGCCTTGCCTCCATCACCGTCCGTTCCGCTTCCGCGGGCGCACATTCTGATGCGGCACTCGCCCGCGGCTGTTGCGCCTTGCCGCCTGACGACTTGACGCTCGGCGTTCGCGGGTGAACGTGTGTCTCGTTAAACAGCCGGAGATGACACCGGCGCGCTCACCGCTCAGTGCATACAACAACCATCAGCGAACTCTCGGCAGATCACGCGCAACATTCGCTGCTCCGACTCAGTCGCCGTGCCGTTCGCCACCTTCTTCTTGAGCGACTCCTTCGCTCTGAACATCTTTTGCCCCACCGCTGATAGCTGCCCGGGCATCCCCGCATCCGGATCGCAGGCGGCTTGTTCCTTCGCGATCCGCCCGTCGTCCGGTTGGCCTTCGTCGGATGGCATCGCGTCCTGCACGCTTTCACCGGACACGCCGACGTCCGCCCCTCGGTGTGGCCTGCTTGGCGGGTCATTCGCGCGCGGCAGCGGCCTGGCGATGTGTGGAGGCCGGGGGGAAGGAGCGGTCTCTCGCTCACCCGCGCATGCCCCCGCGACGCCGATCCCAAGTATCGGCAGCCAACTCCACCTGGTCACTCGAGCAACAGTACGCCAAAGCGCCGTCGCCCGTACCGCTGTCTAACTTGACGCTGCAGCAGACGAGCGCCGGTCAGGCGAGTTTCACCGTCCGTTCCGCGGCGGCGGGCGACCACTCTGTCTTCGGCACTCGCCCGCCTCTGCGGCGCCTCGCTGTCTGCTACGATGTTCTCCGGCGCTCGCTGCTGAGCGCAAATTCGTTAGGCGGACGGCAGAAACCCGAGCGTCGGCACGACTGCTCCGCAGCAGTCTTCGCAAGGGCTAATCATGCGCCCCGGTCCCAGGCGTGATGGCAGACCGAGCTCTCGGCTCCCCTCAGGATTTGGATCTCTCTTTGGCTCGTGGCAGACTCAACCGGTCCGAATGACGCTCACGGTTGAACTCGAGCAAGAGGCCGATGGCCGTTGGTTGGCGGAGATCCCTGAGCTGCCGGGCGTCATGGTCTACGCAGAGTCACGATCCAAAGCCACCCAGCTCGCACGCGCTCTGGCTCTCAGGGTCCTTGCAGATCGAATCGAGGCCGGGGAGCTCGAAGCTTCTTCGCTGACCACTGTCTCGTTCGCGGCGTAGACATGCCGGATTGGGGTTCGGCGAAGGCCAGCGCAGTGTTGGCAGCTCTCCTGCGCATCGGCTGGCGCGTGTTGCGCCAACGTGGGTCCCACAGAGTCCTCGGCCGTGACGGTTTCCCCAATTTCGTCTTCGCTTTTCATGATGGCGACGAGGTTGGTCCTCGCATGCTTGCGCGAATCGCGAAGCACACTGGGCTCGCTCCGAGCGACTTGTGAGCGCCGCCTAACTCACGTTGCACCCGCCGAACGCCGGCCCTGCCGACTTCACCGTCCGTTCCGCTTCCGCGGGCGAACAATTCGATGCGGCACTCGCCCGCGTCTGTTGCGCCTTGCCGACTGACGACTTGACGCTCGGCGTTCGCGGGTGAACGTGTGTCTCGTTAGGCGGACTCATGACGTGCACCAAAGCTCGCCCCGGCGTTGATCGCCCGTCGTTACGCATGCTGCACGCCCTGCTTGTTCTGTCGCTCACAGCATGCAGCTCCGTCGGTCCGCAAGGCGGCCCGTGCCCCACCTATGTCGTGACGCCGGACGCGGCGATCACCGGTTTTTCAGCTGTGCGCGAGTGGCGCCAGGACTCAGTCTGCGCTCAGTACTGCAAGAGCGACTACACCACCTGCATGTGGGAATCGGAGTTCACCGTCAGATGTCAGATGTTTTGTCCCCGATGACAAGGGCCGCCTAACTCACGTTGCACCCGCCGAACGCCAGTCTTGCCGACTTCCACGTTCGTTCCGCGCCCGCGGGCGACCAGACTGATGCGGCACTCGCCCGCGTCTGTCGCGCCTTGCCGACTGACGACTTGACGCTCGGCGTTCGCGGGTGAACGTGTGTCTCGTTATACCGGTGTATTTCGACGGGAACGATCACGCGAAATCACCGGCGCCTTGCCGACTGTCTTTGCGGTCTCAGAGTTCCTCCGCTTCCAGCCCATCGCGGCTGAGCCCGCAGCGCTGAGCCGGCTGTTGCGCTCGAAAAGTCTCCCATGCATCCGGTCGCGCCATGACGACCCCGACCGCGCTCGCGCTCGAGGACGAGCCGACTGTTGAGCACCCGTCGCCGCGCCCAAGACGCCAACGCCTTGCCGACTGGAGCCGATCAGCGGAAGGCGGGCGAGCTGGCAGCGAGCTCCGAGATCACGGCGCCGCGCCGCACGTTGGCGCTCACGGTCTCCGCTCCCCGAACAACCGTGGTTCCACCACGGTATAACTCGCGTTGCACCCGCCGAACGCGGGTCTTGCCGACTTCACCGTCCGTTCCGCGACGGCCGGCGCTCTCTCTGTCTACGGCTTGCGCCGGCCTGCGAAAACGCCGCGCTGTCTGCTACGATGTTCCTCGCGTTCGCGGGTGAACGCGCTCTCGTTAGACGGATTGCGATGCCGCGCATCAGCGTAGAACCCGAAGCCCGAGAGTTCATCGCTGAGCGGATCGCGCGCTTCAAAACCGAAGCGCCCCAAGAGCTTCAGTGGCAAACCGAGTACGTTCGCACCAACCAGGCTCTGCCACTCTACATCGGGTGGACCGAGACCTTCGCCATTCGCCCCGACGGCGACCTGGTGCGATGGTCGACGGAAGGCGAGTGGCCTGGCGTCCGACCTCTGGATGGCGCCATCTGGATCAACAGCGCGCTTGTCCAAGGTGCGAAACGGTACCCGCAGCTCAAGAGCCTGATTCCGGACCGGTCGACAGACGCCAGGACATGCGACGACTGCGGGGGCACCGGCACGATCGGGGGCGTGCCTGGCCCGTTCGACAATGTGGTCTGCAGGTGCGGCGGAATCGGCTGGCTTCCAGCCGGCACCGTCTAACTCACGTTGCACCCGCCGAACGCCGGTCTTGCCGACTTCACCGTCCGTTCCGCTTCCGCGGGCGACCACTCTGATGCGGCACTCGCCCGCGTCTGTAGCGCCTCGCCGATTGACGACTTGACGCTCGGCGTTCGCGGGTGAACGTGTGTCTCGTTATGCGGCTGCGAAGAGACGTCGCGTACTTTCAGCTCGAACGTCGACGCCCGACTTGCCCACCGGCACGGCGTGGTACGCTTGGTGCGATGTCTCGCATCGACCTCATTCTCGCGGAAGCGCTCGAGCTTCCCGACGACGAGCGCGCTCAGCTTGCCCTGCGGCTGGCCGAGAGCCTGACCCCGACACCAGCGCCGTCTGCTCACGACGCTTGGGTTGGAGAAATTGCGCGGCGGGTCGAGCGCCTTCGTGACGGCACCGCGAAGACCGTCTCCGCACGGGACGCGCTCTCGATGGCTCGAGCCGCAGTGGCTGCTCGCCGTGCCTGAAGTCCTCGACGCGGCCTCGCGTGAGCTCGCCGCGAACGCTGTCTGGTACGAGGAGAGGCGGTCCGGCTACGGCTCCCGCTTCATCGACGAAGCCGAGGACATCTTCCGGCTGCTCGACGAGTCTCCCCTGCTCGGCCCGCCTTGGGTGCTGGAGGGCGTCCCTCCCGGCGTTCGGCATGTCGTTCTGCGCACGTTCCCCCTGTCGGTCATCTACGTCACTGATCCGCGCGTCGTGGTCGTCGCGTTCTTGGGCAGCCAGGAGCCGCTGTATTGGATCGATAGACTCGAAGAGGTCAGGTGACCGGCCCCGCATAACTCACGTTGCACCCGCCGAACGCCGGCCCTGCCGACTTCACCGTCCGTTCCGCTTCCGCGGGCGACCATACTGATGCGGCACTCGCCCGCGTCTGCAGCGCCTTGCCGACTGTCGACTTGACGCTCGGCGTTCGCGGGTGAACGTGTGTCTCGTTATGCAGCGGATGAGTTCTCGGACCTTCTCGACACCGACGACCGCAAGCGACGCCCGTCGTCAGGGACAGGTTGCCGGGTCGCGCAGCGCACAGACTCCGTTCACGCACTCGTAGGGTGGGTTGCAGGTGGGACCCGAGAGCGAGCACGGTTCGCCCTTGTTGGGCTGGGGCATGCAGGTGCCGGACGAGCCGCTCAGGGCGCAATTTGTACCCGCCACGCAGTAGACCCCAGCGCCGCCGCAGCTTTCTCCGCTTCCGTGAAGCTGGATCGCCACGCACGTTGAACCTACGCAGCGCGCTCCCTGAAATGGGTCACAGTCTTGAAGGCCCGTGCACGTCGCGCCGACGCCCCCTGCCTTGATGCACTTCCCTGCCGTGCACATCAGACCGTACCCGCACTCGGCGGTGACATTGCAGGACGCGTTCAACTGCTTTGAGGCGACGCACGTGCCGCCCTGGCACCATGAGCCGCCAGAACAGTAGCCGCTACACGCGTCACCGGGCCCAGGCACGCACTTGCCGCAACCACTCGCCCCAATCGCGCATCCGCCGCTCGAACACTGGGTCCCCGTTGCGCACTTGGCGCCCGCGGTCAGGTTGCCAGGCGGGAAGCAACTCGCCAGGCCGGGGACGCCGACGAAACTTGTTCCGCCATACCAGAACTCGTCGCATGTCGCGGCCAGTGCCGTCTGTGCGCAGGACAGGAGACCGGATGACGTCACGTTGCTACCGGGAAGCGCCGAGGCGTGCAGGCACCCCACCACACCGTCGGCCTCGCAGTTTGGGTCTTTGAACAGGCTCGCGACCACCGGCATGCAAGTGGCGACCTTCTCGCACGCTGCTTTCGCGAGCAGGGTACACGCGTCGACGAGCCCGCCGCCTCCGGCCGCGCCTGCGGCGCCGGCCGCGCCCGCAGCGCCCCCGCCGTCGCTCGTGCTTCCAGTCCCCCCCGAGCCGCCGCCGTCGGCGGCCGCACCCCCGGAGCCCGATGTGCCGCCGGCTCCAGCGCCCGCTCCGCCGGTTGAACCCGCACTCCCCCCTGTCGCGCCCCCCGTGCCGCCGGTTTCATCGGCGTTGCCTCCACAGGAAGCTGCCGACACCGCAACCGAGAAGACTACGAAGATGCCCCCGCGCATCATGATGTTCAGAACCCTAGCGTGGATCGCGGCGGGCAGCGAGGAGCCGAGCGTCGCAAGGCGACGCGAGCGACAGTCCCGTGAATCACCGTAGTGGCGCCCTGCATAACTCACGTTGCACCCGACGAACGCCGGCCTTGCCGACTTCACCGTCCGTTCCGCTTCCGCGGCCGACCATTCTGATTCGGCACTCGCCCGCGTCTGTGGCGCCGCGCGGACTGACGACTTGACGCTCGGCGTTCGCGGGTGAACGTGTGTCTCGTTATGCCGCTGTCTTCTGACCGGAAACGATCACGCAAGATCACGAAGGCCTTGCCGACTGCCTTTGCCGCGCTGCGGTCTCAGAGTCCTTCGCCCAATCGCGGTGCGCGGCCCCGCGCGTTCTGCCGACCGTGGCGCGGCGAACAGAAGCCGCGCGAGCTGGCGCCCAAGTTCCGAGATCACGGCGCCGTGCTGCACGATGGCGCTCACGGTCTCCGCGCCCCGAACAACCGTGGTTCCACCACGGCATAACTCGCGTTCCACCCGCCGAACGCGGGTCATGCCGACTTCAGCGTTCGTCGCGCGACGGCCGGCGCCCTCTCTGTCTACGGCTTGCGCCGGCCTGCGAAAACGCCACGCTGTCTGATACGATGTTCCTCGCGTTCGCGGGTGAACGCGTGTCTCGTTGATATGGAACGACCCGTCAAGCTCACGAGGGTCTGTTCGGTAGGATCTGCTTTCGTTGTCGAGAGTGAAGCGGACGAGACAGTGGTCGAGGTGGGCGTTATCGACGGTTGATCACGCTGATATCCGAGGGTCGAGCTGAGCTCGCCTCATGTTCATGGTCCGTCGGGAGCTGCCTCTGACTAGACTCGCGGGTCGGAACCGCATAACGAATTCGAGGATTCTCCGTGCCGTTGCCGGCCTCGACCACTGACCGATCCGCTTCACTGTTCTGGCGCCCGTCTAGGCGCAGCGCTCCTTTCTCTTTTCGGCCTCGACGCCGATGGCCCAGATGAATCCGACGAGCTCGCGAGCAATCGCGGTGACGATCTTGCCGGCGGGCTTGCTCCTGCTGGTCAGTCGCGAAAATCGTCGGTGCAGTCGCTCTTGAGCCTTCCAGGCGATGGCAGCGACTTGTGGCGTGAGGGACCCCTGAAGCTGCTTCTGGCGCACGTTCAGCTTGGGCCGATGCCTGTAGTGCCATGCCGCTTCGACCAAGACCCGGCGAAGATGTGCGTTGCCGGCCTTGGTGATGGCACCGCGACGGTCTCGAGCGCCACTCGAGTGCTCCGAGGGCACCAGGCCGGTGTAGCTCATCACCTGGGGGGCACACGTGAACCTGGCGAACGTCCCTAGCTCGGTGGCAAGCGTGATGGCGGTGATCTTCGCAACGCCGCGCAGCGCTTGGAGCGCGTCGATGACTGCCTTCATTTCCGTCGGCGCAGTCAGCACAGCTTCGTTGATTGCGCTTTCCAAACGCACGAGCCGTTGGGCCTCGTGGTCGACGGCTAGAATGTAGTCGAGCAGAGTCACGTTTTGCGCAGCGTACGGCAGCGTCAACCCTCGAACCCATTGCCACCAAGTCACCGTCCACGGGCCGCGGCAGCCCTCTGCCTGTCGCTGGCCGTTCCGCAGCAGGTACTTGCTCAGCCGATGCTTCGCTCGCAGCTCGTCCTTCTTCGCCGCCTCACGAGCGCGAACCAAGTCCCGCAGCGCCTCGTGCTCAGCATTGGGGACCCAGACTGCTGTGAGATCTCCGCTGCGGTACGAACGCGCGAGCTTCTCGGCGTCGCGTCGATCCGTTTTGACTCGGTCGCCCGGCTTGGTCGGGATCAACGATGGCGCCACGACCTCGCATGCCACGCCCAACTTCGTGAGCTGCCAGTACAAGACGTACCCGGTCGGGCCCGCCTCGTAGCAAACGCGGAGACTGCTCGCGTCGCCGAGCTTGCCGATGAGGCGGCGGATTGCCTCGAGCCGATTCGCGATGGTCCCCAAAGACCTCGCGACACCGCGACCCTCGACGATCGCTACTGAAATCGTTTCCGCGTGGACGTCCATGCCGACGTATCGTGTAACCTTGCCCATGACCGGCTCCTTTCACGTGTAGCCCTGCGTGCTGCCCTGCACGTAACCTACGACTTCGTGAACTCGAGCCGGTCGTTCCATTCTGACTAGACGGGCAGGTGATCGGTGACGGCGTCCGCCTCCCAAGCTTCGATGTTCTATGAGCAGGTCGTCCGGGAAGGCCACGTGTTCACGTTCCTCTCCGATGATGCTTTCCTCGTTTTCCCGATGCCCGACGGCGAAACCGTTCCGTTCTGGTCCAGCCTCTCCCGCCTGAAGACCATCCAGCGCGCGCATCCAAAGTTCCGCGCTTACGCGTTCGACGACATCGCGTTGGATACCTTCCTCGACAAGGTCATTCCGCAACTGGCTGACGAAGGACTGCGAGTTGGCGTCAACTGGTCCGGCAAACGTCTGACGGGGTACGACATCGCGCCAGCCGAACTCCGGGAAAATCTCTCGTACTGGCAGTCCAAGAAGTGACCACCAACGCTTCGACATGCAGAGTTCGATTGACGGCGCCGTCTAACAGGACGTTGCAGCAGACGAACGCCGGTTTTCCTTCTGGGAATGTCGTCTCGGGCTGCCCGCGCGGGGCTAGCGCCTCCCTTCTGGCAAAGCTCGGCGCCACCCCCGCGCTTGCGTGATATTGTTGGGTGGTGTTTTTCCTGGCGCTCGCTGCTGAACGCCACAATCGTTAGGCAGACATGGAAACCAGATGCGTTCGTGCGAGGATCAAACCCGGCAGCATCGAAGCTGTCCGCGAATGGGCTCGCACGATCAACGCCCGCCGCGTCGAGGCGTTAGCGACTCTTGTGGATGAGCAGATCCAACTGGAATCCGTGTTCCTCGAATCCGCCGCAGATGGGCAGTATCTCATCTACTACACCCGCGGCGCCGACCTGTCGCAAGCTGACAAGGTCACGAAGACGTCTCAACACCCCATTGACGCTTACCACTACGAGTTCATGCGCCAGCACACCGAGAAGGGTGTTCCACTGGAGTTGCTGGTGGACCTGGAAGCATGATGCGCTCGCTGCCTAACTCACGCCCTGAGGCGGACCGCAAGCCCTACTGAGCTTGCTGCACCGCAAACGCGAGCAGGGGGGAGCCACGCTTTTGGAGTGCGGTCAGGTAGCGTGATTCGTCGTAGCGGGTTCGGTCGAGCCAGCAGCGGTGAATGATTCGGATCCATTTGAAAGCGAGGGAGCGGACTGCGGCGTTGTGTGACGAGCCCTTGGCGCGCTGCTTCTCGTAGAAGGCCTTGGCCCAAAACGAGCGCGGAATGGTCTGCTCGGTCCACTCGACGAAGGTTTGGCGGAGGAACTTGGTGCAGGCGTAGCGCCAATGGACCCAGCTCTTGTTCCCGCTGCGCTCGGTGACCGGCGCGATGCCCATGCACTTCTGGACGGCAGCGGCGGTGGGGAACCGCTCGCGACGCTCGCCGAAGGCAGTCAGCAGTCGAGGAGCCAGCGCAGGACCGGCTCCAGGGAGCGAGTCGAAGAGCTCGAAGTCGGGCAGCGACTGGGCCAAGGTCGCGATCCTGACGTCGAACTGCTCGATGGCGGCGCAGACGGCACGGAGCTGCGGCAGAAGGAGCTGGACCATGAACCGAGCGGGCTCGATGGCACCAGCGTCGGTCGTGAGCGGCCGTTCGCTGTGGAGCTCTTCGAGGCGGCGGTCGATGACGGCCTTCTGTCGAACGTTGTGGCCGTGGAAGAACGCGACCACGGTCTCGCGGCGAGCTCTCTGGGCGTCCTGGAGGGTCGGCCAGCGCTCGATGAAGTCGATGAACACGTCGGTCCACTTGTCGCGAAACCAGCCCAGAACCTGCGGGTAATAGGCCTTGAGTGCAGCCGTGATGCGGTTGGTGATGCGCACCCGGTCCTCGACGAAGGCGCGGCGTTCGGCGACGAGACGGCGGAGCTGTCGCATGGGAGCGCTTTCCCGTTTGAGTGGCGGAAGCTTCTCCGGATGGCGCAGCAGCAGCTCCAGGATCAGCTCTGCGTCGGTGGGGTCGTCCTTTGCGTTGCTGGGCACGAAGGTCTTGCGGTAGCCGGCGACGGTGCCGGGCCTCACCGGGCAGACGACGATGAAGTCGTGCTCGAGCAAGGCCGAGACGATCGGGCCTTCCTCGAGCTCGACGGCCACGGCGACCGGGGCACCGGCGAAGCGCTCACGGAGTCGAGCAATCCACGCTTCAAGAGCGGCCGGGCGGTGAGGAACGACCTCGCGCTCCAGACCCTCGTTGCCAGGGACACTGAGGCAGACATCGTGCTTCTTGTCGGCCCAGTCCAACCCGATGAATGCGGCAAATTCGTCGAGACTTTTCTGCATGCGACCTCCTCGGCTATTCTTCTGGTCGGGACATGCAGCGGCCGCGCCCAGCGAAGGCAATATGGTGAGCCGGTTCGAGCGGCTTCCCCTGAGGATTCGTTACAGGCGAGGCACACCCACGGGTTCGAATGCGAGTTAGAGAGCATCAACTGCTCGACGTTGCAGATTCGTAGCCCGCGGGTGCATGTCCCGCTTTCCATCCTCCGGTCTGAGCAGAAGTCTGAGAAGCAGAACGGAGCGGCCATATCACGTTGCACCCGCCGTGACCCATCAGCGACACCGGGATGATTTCCGCGGACGTGGCCGCCAGGCTCGGCTGCGAAGCGGAGGTTATCAGTGGCAAGTGGACGGAAGATCGAGGACGAGGCAGAGGCGCGCCGGTGCCTGGCCGCAGCGAAGCGGAAGGGCCTGAGCGCCGGAGAGTGGGCCCGGGCGCACGACATCGACGGGCGGTCTCTGAATGCGTGGCGGGTGAATCTCGAGCGACGGGACCCAGGCGCTCGGCCGCGACGGCGAAAGTCGAAGGCGGAAGCGATGGCGCGCGCTTTGGTAGAACTCGTTCCCGCTTCGCCGAGCGTCGCCGTGGCTGGCAGGGGTCGATACGTTCTCGAGGTTGCCAGGGCTCGGGTGGAGTTCGGCGACGACGTTTCGGTCGAGACGCTGCACCGGGTACTCGAGGCTTTGCGCTCGTGCTGAGCCTTCCTCCGACGGTGCGCGTGTTCGTGGCGGTGGCCCCGCTCGACATGCGCGGCTCCTTCGACGCTCTCGCCGGCGCCGTGCGCGGCATGGGGCTCGATCCGGTCGACGGCCACTTGTATCTCTTCCTCAACAAGCGCAGGCGGATCGCGAAGGCTCTGTGGTTCGACGGGTCGGGCTGGTGTGTTCTCGCCAAGCGGCTCGAGGCTGGGAGTTTTCAGCTTCCGCTGCTGGACGGCGACAAACCGCAGGTGGTGATCGACGGCTCGGCGTTCGCCTCGCTGCTGGCCGGGATCGACTTCACAGCGGCGCGGCGCGGCTGGTACCGGCGGCCTCGATTCGAAAAAGCACGCAAGGGGATCGACACGGATCTCCAGGTATGATCTCTACTCGTCCGTGGACGGCCTGGAAGCGCTGCGCAAGGAGAATGCAGAGGCTCCGCAAGCAGAGCGAGGCCCTCCGCGCGCAAGTCGCGCAGCTCATCGCCGAGCTCGCACGGCTCAACGAGCGCGTCTCGGAGCTGCTCGCCGTAGCACAGCGTAAGCAGCGAAAGGCTCCTGCCCCCGGCGCTGCAGCGCCGCCCGTTGCTCCGCCCGTCGTCGAGGGGAGAAGCCCGGCGCGCTTTCGAGGATCGCCCCAAGGCCCCCGACAAGCCCGCCATCGAGCCTCCGCCGAAGAAGAAGGCGAGGCCCACGGGGCGCAAGCCGATCCCCGGCCACCTCGAAGCCGAAGAGCACGAGCTCCGCCCCGATGCGTGCGGCGAGTGCGGCGGCGCTGCCCTGGACGTTGTCGACGAGCTCGTCGAGGAGAAGCTCCACGTCGTCAAGGAGCACCAGCGCCGGCGCGTGGTTCGTCGCTACACGTGTCGCTGCCGCGCGTGTGGCGAGCGCACGACGCTGCGCTCTCTGCCTGCGCCCTACGAGCGCTCGAAGGTCACGTGCGAGTGGCTCGCGTGGCTCGTCTACCAGAAGTTCTGGCTACTCACTCCGCTCGACCGCATTCGGCGTGACCTCGCCGAGCGCGGCATTCCCGTCGCGATGAGCACGCTCGTGACTTTCATCGAGCGCGCTGCCGACCTGCTGTCGGGTGTCGACGGCTTGCACTGGAAGCAGCTGCTCGCCGGCTCCTGGATGGCCACCGACGGCACCGGGTTGAAGGTCATCATCAAGACTCCCCGCCGCGCACAACGGCTATGTGGAGCTCTATCGAAACCACGAGGTCGCGGTCTTCCAGTACGAGCCCGACAAGAGCGGCCAGGTCGTCGCCGCGAAGCTCAGGCCCTTCCGAGGCACCCTCACCGCCGATGCCGAGCATCGCTTCAATGAAGTCTTCGCCTCAGGCCGCGTGCTCGAAGCCGGGTGCAATGCGCACGGCCGCCGCAAGTTCCGCGACGCAGAAGACACCCAGCCGGTGCTCGCTCTCGAAGGCGGCAAATTCCTGGGCGCGATCTACGGAGAAGAGGGAGAGGCGCAGAAGCTCGGCCTGGTCGGAGAGGCTCTCAGAGAACATCGCCAGCGGTGCATTCGCCCCATCGTCCAGGACTTCGAGCGCTGGCGCGACGCCGTCGAGCCGACGCTCTTGCCCTCCGAGCCGCTGGCGGCGGCGATTCGGTACTACAAGAACCATCGGGACGCGCTCTTCCGCTTCGTCGACGACCCGCTGGTCCCCATCGACAACTCTCCCACCGAGCGCGAGTTCCAGAACGTCGCCAAGCTGCGCCTCAACATGCTTTTCGCCGGCAGCACAGAAGGCGCCCACCGCGCTTGCGTGCTCCTCGGCATCATCGCCACCTGTCGGGCTCAAGGTGTTCCCGCGCAGGCCTATCTCACCTGGGCATTCGAGCGCCTCGGAACCCACCGCGATGTCTTCGCGCTTCCGCTCGAGGCCCTGACCCCGGTCGCGTTCAAGAAGACCCTCGGCTGAGCCCCACGCACGATTCCACGCGCCGCGCATCCCGGCGTCGCTGATCGGTCACCACCCGCCGAACGCCGGCCTTGCCGACTTCACCGCCCGTTCCGCTTCCGCGGGCGAACATTCTGATGCGGCACTCGCCCGCGTCTGCAGCGTCTTGCCGCCTGACGACTTGACGCTCGGCGTTCGCGGGTGAACGTGTGTCTCGTTATTCGGCGAAGAAATTCACGCGATGAAGATCCGCGACGTCATCCAACTTCTCGAGAACGATGGCTGGTCGCAGGTCCGGCAGCGCGGGTCCCACCGACAGTACAAGCACCCGACAAAGCCCGGGCTTGTCACCGTCGCTGGCAAGCCCAGCGATGACCTGGCTGCCGGAACCCTGAACAGCGTGCTAAAACAAGCTGGCCTCCGATGAGATACCTGATTGTCGTCGAGCAGACCGAGACTGGGTTCTCGGCGTATTCGCCAGATCTTCCCGGCTGCGTCGCCGCTGGCCCCACACGCGAAGACACCGAACGTGAGATGGCTGAAGCCGTGGCATTCCACATCGAGGGCCTGCAGGCTGAAGGCCTGCCCCTGCCTTCGCCACACACGTCTTCGACGTACGTTGACGTTCCCGCATAACTCACGTTGCACCCGCCGAACGCCGGCCCTGCCGACTTCGCCGTCCGTTCCGCTTCCGCGGGCGACCACTCTGCTGCGGCACTCGCCCGCGTCTGCTGTGCCGTGCCGACTGACGACTTGACGCTCGGCGTTCGCGGGTGAACGTCATCCCGTTATGCGGCCATGGGCAGGAGCGATGTCCCATCGCGTTGAATCGCTCGCCTTCATGATCTGTTCGCGCTCGCGCCAGGTTGCTTCGACCAGGCGACGCCAGGGCGATGCCGCCGGCACCGGCGGTGCACCGCGGGGGGCGAGGGCACTTGACGCGACCTCCCAGGATGCCGACGACAGCCCAGCAGATGTGGCCTCGACAATTCGGAGCCATCCAGCTACCGTTGATTGATGCGCGGGCGCGGGCGCGGTTTTGTCGGAGCCACCGTTACCCTTGCGCTGACGACCGCTGCGTGCGCGCCGGAAACACCCTTCAGCGTCACGGGAGAACCCGGCAGTCCAACCGTCGCCTACTCACAATCAGAGACAGCGATCAACGTAAGCGTGGTCCCCTCACCCGGAGCGACGGACGAGGTCATCACGATTACGTTCAACGATCAGAACCAGCTAATCAGCTACCCCGACGAGTTCTCGCGTGAGGTCTTCCGTGGCGCGAGCGCGCTTGGTTGGGCGTGGTCCGAGGATCGTGGCGCGACGTGGACGCATGTGCCCCCCATCGACCCACCTCCCGGTTGGGCAGTCCTCTGGGGCGATCCCGCCATTGCGCACGCTTCGCTCGCCCCTTCCTACGTCTTCATTTCGAACGTCGCTGTCCCGGACTCGAAGTTTCCGCAAGTGGGACCGATAGACGGCCCCCTAGACAGCTACCTCGGCGGAGCGTGCATTGCGAGGTCCACTGACGCAGGAAAGACCTTCGCGAACTACGGCTGCGTTTCTCGCAACCAGCACTTCTACGATGGCGGAGCGCTGGCCGTGGGCAACTTCCAGGTCTTCGCCGCGTATTGGGACTTCACTGATGGGCAGACCGACGTTTGGGTGGGAAGCGCCTTCGGGGATGAGCCCGGATTTCAGCTTCTCCCACGTCCGTTCGCGGGGCTTCCGGTCTCCGCTCACCCCCGCCTGGTGTTCGACAACCTGAACCGACTATGGGTTACAACCGCAGTCGGCACCGGTCCGAGCGCGATCCTGGCCGTCAGCATGTGGAACGGGGCCGCTTGGACGACACCCCAAGACGCAGCGCCTGGCGCCACCCTCGATCCCCGGGCGGACGTCCCAATGGGAAACGGATACGTTCTGCGCTCCTCGCCAGAGTTCAGCTTCGACATCGGCCAGGCCATCTCACCGGACGGGTTGCTGCAGGGCGAGGCGCGATTCGTCTTCACCAGGTTCGATCCCGCTACGAACCACCACTACCTCCAGGGTTCGCGATGTTCGTTCTTCCTCGAAACCTGTGAAGTCATTCCTTCCTGGCGAACTTCTCCGACCAGCAGCGACCAGTTCCACCCGGTCATATCCTTCGGCGGCACGAGAATCGTCGGGACGCAGCTCGAGCCGAACTGGACCGTCTCTTACTACGATCGCCTTGAGCCTGACGCGGCGACGATCGCAGTTCGGGCCGGGCGACTTGCCGTCCTCCCGAGCGGTGCACCCGCATTCGTGCCTCGGACCCTCATCGAGAGCCGCCCGGTCTGTCAGGACCGGCGCGGATACTGGGGTGACTACGACGATCTCAAGCCGCTTCCTCGCCAGTCGGTCGCGGAAGCGACGACGTACATCCGCGCTTTTTCGGATTCCACACCGCAGTGCAGTCAGCAATGGGAGTACACGCAAGATCCACTTCATGTGAGCGCGCTCCTCTTCGAATAGCGGCGCTTGTTGCTGTCGGCGCGGTGCTGTGTTCAGCGCTTAGCTGCGGCGAAACCACCACTGATCCTCGGAACGGGGCGGACGCTGGCGTTGATACCGGCGGTGGTGGTGTCGGTTCTGGAGGTTTTGCCGGAACGAGCGGCGGGTCGGGTGGCAGCTCGGCCACGTCTGGCGGAGCAGCGGGCACTGGAGGCGCCTTCAATCCGTGCGACACTGACGCCGCCTCGCCCGGCCAGTACGCTTCATGCTGTCAGGGGAGCCCCTGCTTCGGCTATTGCATCTCCGGCAAGTGCGACTGCTTCGGTGTGAGCGGCGGGTGCAGTCCGCCAGCCCTATGCTGTGCCGGACTCTCGTCCTGCACCGCAGGTTCAACGTGTGCTGGCTCAGGCGGCGGAGGGAGCTGCGCACCAGACGATGGCGTTGGCGCCATCACCGCTTGCTGCGCCGGAGCACCATGCCACGGATGGTGCAATCTCGAGCAAGGCTCAGCGTGTGAGTGTTTTGGGCTCGTCGGCGGCTGCGCGGCGGGCACAGTTTGCTGCAAACAGAAGAAAGGCTGCACATCTCCGGCGGGGTGCAGCATCGGGCGGTGAGCGCTCCTTGCACAAGTATCCGATGCGTAGCCGCATAACTCACGTTCCACCCGCCGAACGCCGGCCTCGCCGACTTCACCGCCCGTTCCGCGCCCGCGGGCGACCATTGATCAGCGGCACTCGCCCGCGTGAGCAGCGCCTTGCCGTCTGCTATGTTCCTGTCTCGGCGTTCGCGGGTGAACGTCATCCCGTTAGGCGGACTCGCCTCCTCACGGACTGAACGCCAGGACCGACCCTGTCATCGGTTCGTTCAAGCTCTCTGCGCCGCCGATGACGTACGCTCGTTCGTGCCACACTACCGTTGCCGCACCGGCACGCGCGACAGGCAGCGACTCACCGTCTTGCCACGTCTCAGTGGCTGGGTCGAACACCTCCACCGTACGCAGCGGCTGGGTGTTGTACTCCCCGACCCCGCCGATCGCGTAGATGCGTCCGCCAAGCACCGCCGCACCGAGGTGAGACCGCGGCGTGGGCATCGGTGGGAGCGTCACCCAGGTGTCGGTGGCTCGGTCGTATCTCTCGAGGGCCGCGCTCGGGTGATTCGTGCTCGCCGATTGCACGTATCCGCCTAGGGCATAGAGCCGTTCCCCGTACACCACTGCAGCAAGCGACGCGCGCGGCGTCGGGAGCACCGCGAGCTCCGACCAGGCTTTGGTCGTCGGGTCGAACTCGAGCGTCTTGCTCAGGATCTGGTTTTCGCTCGAGCCACCGACCAATATCACCCTCCCGCCGAGCGCAACGGCGGCAGCGCTGGTTCGCTGATCACCGAGGTCGGCGATGGGCGCCCACCCGGCAGCTCCAGCGGGCAGCATCCACGCGGTCGTTTGAGCGTGGGAGTCGTACCCATATGAGCCTCCCAGCGCGTACGTGTCTCCGTGCAGCACCGCCACCGCGAGATTGAACCGCGGCTCAGGCAGATCAGCGCCCGAGCTCCACGCATCTGCAGCAGGGTCGTAGATGCGCACGCCCCGATCCAACTTGTCCGTGGGCTGGCGCCCGGCAACGTACACCTGCTCCGCAACCACAGCGGCGGCGTGACCTCCGAGCAACACCGGAGCGTCGGCGCGCGACTCCCAGGCTCCAGTGGTGCCGGGCATATCGTGTTTTGAATCACTGCACCCAAGCAGCGTCACGCAGCAGAGACAGTCACGCACAAACGCCAGGCGGGCCATGATCCAATACTGTGCCCCGGAGCAGCGGCCGACAAGATTGGCGGCTGCGCAAGAACTGCCGTCTAACTGCCGTTGCACCCGCCGAACGCCAGTCTTTCCGACTTCACCGTCCGTTCCGCTTCCGCGGGCGAACATTCTGATGCTGCACACGCCCGCGTCTGCAGCGCCTTGCCGACTGACGACTTGACGCTCGGCGTTCGCGGGTGAACGTGTGTCTCGTTGATATGGAACGACCCGTCAAGCTCACGAGGGTCTGTTCGGTAGGATCTGCTTTCGTTGTCGAGAGTGAAGCGGACGAGACGGTGGTCGAGGTGGGCGTTATCGACGGTTGATCACGCTGATATCCGAGGGTCGAGCTGAGCTCGCCTCATGTTCATGGTCCGTCGGGAGCTGCCTCTGACTAGGCTCGCGGGTCGGAACCGCATAACGAATTCGAGGATTCTCCGTGCCGTTGCCGGGCTCGACCACTGACTGATCCGGTTCACCGTTCTGGCGCCCGGTTAGGCGCTGCGCTCCTTTCTCTTTTCGGCCTCGACGCCGATGGCCCAGATGAAGCCGACGAGCTCGCGGGCAATCGCGATGACGACCTTGCCGGCTGGCTTGCTCCTACTGGTCAGTCGCGAAAATCGTCGATGCAGTCGCTCTTGAGCCTTCCAGGCGATGGCAGCGACTTGTGGCGTGAGGGACCCCTGAAGCTGCTTCTGGCGCACGTTCAGCTTGGGCCGATGCCTGTAGTGCCATGCCGCTTCGACCAAGACCCGGCGAAGATGTGCGTTGCCGGCCTTGGTGATCGCACCGCGACGGTCTCGAGCGCCACTCGAGTGCTCCGAGGGCACCAGGCCGGTGTAGCTCATCACCTGGGGGGCACACGTGAACCTGGCGAACGTCCCTAGCTCGGTGGCAAGCGTAATGGCGGTGATCTTCGCAACGCCGCGCAGCGCTTGGAGCGCGTCGATGACTGCCTTCATTTCCGTCGGCGCAGTCAGCACAGCTTCGTTGATTGCGCTTTCCAAACGCACGAGCCGTTGGGCTTCGTGGTCGACGGCTAGAATGTAGTCGAGCAGAGTGACGTTCTGCGCAGCGTACGGCAGCGTCAACCCTCGAACCCATTGCCACCACGTCACTGTCCACGGGCCGCGGCAGCCCTCTGCCTGTCGCTGGCCGTTCCGCAGCAGGTACTTGCTCAGCCGATGCTTCCCTCGCAGCTCGTCCTTCTTCGCCGCCTCACGAGCGCGAACCAAGTCCCGCAGCGCCTCGTGCTCAGCATTGGGGACCCAGACCGCTGTGAGATCTCCGCTGCGGTACGAACGCGCGAGCTTTTCGGCGTCGCGTCGATCCGTTTTGACTCGGTCGCCCGGCTTGGTCGGGATCAACGATGGCGCCACCACCTCGCATGCCACGCCCAACTTCGTGAGCTGCCAGTACAAGACGTACCCGGTCGGGCCCGCCTCGTAGCAAACGCGGAGACTGCTCGCGTCGCCGAGCTTGCCGATGAGGCGGCGGATGGCCTCAGGCCGATTCGCGATGGTCCCCAAAGACCTCGCGACACCGCGACCCTCGACGATCGCTACTGAAATCGTTTCCGCGTGGACGTCCATGCCGACGTATCGTGTAACCTTGCCCATGACCGGCTCCTTTCACGTGTAGCTCTGCGTGCTGCCCTGCACGTAACCTACGACTTCGTGAACTCGAGCCGGTCGTTCCATTCTGACTAGGCGGACGCTGTGGTGGTCGTCGCTGCAACCGCGTCGCCAGGACGTTCAATGTCATAGCGACGTTTGACGAGTGGCGCGACGCGTGTCAAAGCGCGCCCGAGATGGCCTCACATCCCGAAATCGCCCTCGACACGAACGTGCTGCTCGACATTCTGTCTTGGCATGATCTCATGACGACCGTCGATCGGTTGCATGCCCACCGTGGCGACGACGTGATGCTCGACCCGGCGGTAACGTATCGGCTTGCTCGCGCACGCGAGTCCACGCTGCTCGCCATTTATCTAAACCGGACCAGGGCGAACACGTACAATCTACTGGGCGAGGGCGTGCGGTTGATGATTCAGCAAGCGCCTCCGGCAGCACCAGGGTCCCCCGCTTGCGGGTACTTCGTTCCCGTCGCACTCCATTTCGTAAAAGACTACCTGTTGCCTGACTGGACCCTGACCGTGGACCCCTATTCAATCGACGACGCGACGGTCCAAAGCGTCGAGACGCTTCCAGGCAACCAGGTCGGAAGTGCGGCTGATCGCGCGCTGCTCGAGTACGCAAAAACCCATGGCGTTCCACTCATCACGAATGAAGGCAATACGCCCCGAGGAATGGAAGCGAGCGGGTTGCGCAAGCTCGCGATCGACCAGGGAGTAGAGGTCTACTCACCACGTGAGTTCTATGAAGGCCACCTTGCCGAAGCAGACGAGATCGAGAGCTTCATCCAGCGTTTCAAGGAAGAGGCTCCGCGTTTTCTGAGAGAGAGGCCCCTCGACTGCGCTGGGGACCAAATGGGCGAGTTACTCGACTACTCACTCGGCTACTACCGGATGATCCTTCTCGGTATCGCTGCGGGCCGGGACGCCCCGGTTCCCGTGAGAACGCTTCCGGTTGCTCCTGCTGCGCCGCCTACACCTGGCGCCGTCTAACTCGCTGCTGCTCCCGCCGAGCGCGGGCATTGCCAACTTCACCGCCCATTCCGCACCGGCCGGCGACACACTGTCTGCAGCACACGGGCCGGCCTCGGTCAGCGCCCCGCCGACTTGCTGACGGCGTGGCCAACAGGTCATTGCAGCAGATGAGCCCCGCGCGCGGGCGCTCCAGGCACCTCTTGAAGTGGTAGGATGCGGCGAGCAACTTGAAATACTGCTCGCCTGTGTCACCGAAGCGATCACGAGTCGACGCGGCAGGGTCAGCGGGATTCTTCGCTTCGCGCAGACCGCGGGAGTGGGACTCCTGGCGGACGTCCTGATTGATGCTCCAGCAGCGAGCGTGCTCCGCGACGCACTTGGTGCCCAGCATCACCCGTACGGTCTCGTCGTTGGCACGGACCAGGACGCTCTGGCTGACCAGACGCCACGGGACCGAGTACCTGTTGCGGTCGCAGGGGACTCGAAACGTCTTGGTTACCGTTGCCGACTCGACATCGTCGGTATCGAAGGGCGTCGCAGGCAGCGGTCTGAGCCGCGCGCGCTCCTCGTGCTCGAAGACGAGCTCGGGCACCTTGCCGGTTTCGGCGTGCTCTCGGAGATTGCAGAGTCGTCGCGCCACGCGCTCCCCTGGGCATTGAGGTCGAGCAAGCTCGAGAAGCGTCGTCCCGTCCAGAAGCGATCTCGGACGAAGTGGATCGGGCGCTCGACTCGGCCCTTGGCCGCAGCGTGCCCCGGCGAGCAGGCGAACGACGGCAAAACCGCCGCGTGCGACGGCGTAGGAGAGCATGTGGGGGGGTTGAAGCGAGTCGGGCCCGAGCGCGGGTGCTCCAGCACCACCGTCTTCATGTTGTCGAAGATGTCGACGGTGGTGGCGCCCTGGAAGAATTCCAGCGCGCGGTCCATGCAGCGAAGGAAAGAGCCCATCTGCTGGCTGAGCACGAATTCCAGGTACAAGCGCCGCGAGTAGCAGAGCACTGCCACGAAGGCGCTGACGCGCCGAGGCACGCCCGGGATCGCGAAGCCGAAGTCTGCCCAGTCGACCTGCATGGCCTCACCCGGCGCAAAGTCCAGCGTGAGAAATGCATCTCGCGGTGTCGTTGGCCGCAGCGCTCTCACGCGGCTGCGCAAGATGCTGAGCCCGCCGGTGTAGCCCAGTGGACGAAGCCGCTCGAGGATCTGCGGCGCACGAAGCTCCGGCGAGCCTTCGATCATCGACTCGATCTTCCGAGCGAACGGATCGAGCAGCGAGGGTCGCGGCGCCGGATTGGATGTTTCACGCGGGGGCAACTTGCCCAGATGGCGCCGCACTGTACGCCTGGCGAGCCCCAGCCGGCGCGCGATCGCCCGGATGCTCAGCCGCTCCAAGTAGTGAAGGCGCATGACCTCTGCCCGCACAGCGTCAGCGTCGATGGCCATCAGAACGGGATGTCGCTGTCGTCGATGTCAGCGGGAGCGAGCGCGTCGAGCACCGCCGTGCGGTAGCTCTCGAGCGCACGGCGAAGCGGGGCGATCCGCCTCACGAGATTGCGCGCCTTGCGAACCGAGCGCGGAGCGCGACGCCAGGGCGCGGAGGCGTCGTCGATCAGAGTCGGATGCGCCGCGACGAGTGCGCGCGTCGTGATGAGCAAGAGCACTTCGAGCGACTTCAGCGTCGCGAGCTCGGGCGCTTGCGCCAGTGTCTCGGGGTGGAGGGTGGATCTCATGGGCCGATTGCACGTTGCGCCGGTCGTCCGTGACGAGCCTGGCGCGTGACATCCCGTCCACGAAAACCCGGATAATCCGCATCATCTCCGGCGGTTATGGCGCGAGGGTGGCGCGTGACACTGCCCCCGGCGGTCCGGTTTCTGTCCACGAAGAGGCAGCTGATCGAGCCAAAATCCTGGGCAATCCTCGCTCGAGGGTGGCGCGTGACAGCTCCAAAGCGCCGTCCACGAAAGCGCGCAATTCGAGCTGCAATTCCAGGGACTTCCGCCGCGAGGTGGCGCGTGACAACCCCGCTCGCGCAGCCGCTGGCGGCGCTCCTGCTGGCGCAATCGCGCATCGACCCGATGCAGCAGCGGAGCCTTGTGTCGGCGGCGTCGAGCGAGCTTGCGACGCCGAGAAGCGCGGCACGCCTTGCTACAGACTCGCTGCCCCAGCTTCGCCGAAGCCGCTGGCTGGAACCACCTGCGACACTCCGTGCACCGTTTCGCTTCTCGGCCCATGCCGACCAGCGTCGCGTCCCACCCCGAGCCCGAGCCAATTCCTGGCACCCATCACGCCACCGACGTCGCCGGACCCGGGTCCCGGTGGTCTCGGTGGGATTGGTGCTCAGTCAGGCCGCTGCTGACACTCTGCCTGTCGCTGGCCGTTCCGCAGCAGGTACTTGCTCAGCCGATGCTTCGCTCGCAGCTCGTCCTTCTTTGCCGCCTCACGAGCGCGAACCAAGTCCCGCAGCGCCTCGTGCTCAGCATTGGGGACCCAGACCGCTGTGAGATCTCCGCTGCGGTACGAACGCGCGAGCTTCTCCGCGTCGCGTCGATCCGTCTTGACTCGATCGCCCGGCTTGGTCGGGATCAACGATGGCGCCACCACCTCGCATGCCACGCCCAACTTCGTGAGCTGCCAGTACAAGACGTACCCGGTCGGGCCCGCCTCGTAGCAAACGCGGAGACTGCTCGCGTCGCCGAGCTTGCCGATGAGGCGGCGGATGGCCTCAGGCCGATTCGCGATGGTCCCCAAAGACCTCGCGACACCGCGACCCTCGACGATCGCTACTGAAATCGTTTCCGCGTGGACGTCCATGCCGACGTATCGTGTAACCTTGCCCATGACCGGCTCCTTTCACGTGTAGCTCTGCGCGCTATCCAGCGCGTAACCTACGACTTCGTGAACTCGAGCCAGTCGTTCCATTCTGACTAGGCGGTCGAGCTACCGCCGGGCGACAAAGTCACGAACGTCCATTCCGATGTCGTGAGCGATCTTCCGGAGGAGACTTGGCGAGATGTCCCGTGAGGCGTGGAACGGGACCGTCGTGACGCGCCCATCCGGGTGACGAAACTGCTTGTGCGACCCGCGCTGGCGAACTTCGGCGAAGCCAAGCCGTTCGAGAATGGCCACGACCTCGCGCGGTTTGAGAACAGGGATGTCTCCCACCTATGCGACCCGAACAGTGTGCGTCCCCACGAACTCGGATTCCAGGCTGGGCTCCCCATCCTCCAGCAGCATCGCGATGACCTCTTGCAAGTTCTCCTGGAGCTCATCCACCGTTGCGCCTTGCGAATGCGCCCCCGGCCACCCTGGCACGTACCCGACGTACAGACCCGTGTCGGCATCGCGCTCGACGACTGCGGTAAAGGCTCGCATGTAGCCGAAAACTACCATGGAAGGTTCACGCCGCCTAACTCACGTTGCACCCGTCGACCGCCGGCCCTGCCGACTTCACCGTCCGTCCCGCGCCCGCGGGCGAACATTCTGATACCGCACGCGCCCGCGTGTGAAGCGCCTCGCGAACCCACGACTTGACGCTCGGCATTCGCGGGTGAACGTGTGTCTCGTTATGCAGCTGGGGCCACGCTACAGCGGAGGCCCGGCGCCCCGACCGCCGTACCACACCGCGGTGATGGTCACCGTCTTGGAGGCCGAATCAACCTCCCAGTACACGTGATACCGGGACGCGCCGATCACGACGCGCCGCACGCCGGGTACTGGCGCAGCGGTGTACTCGGTTCCTAGCTCAGGCCAATCCTCCAGCAAACGCACGGCGGCGTGCAGCTCCTCCTTGAAGAGGCGTGGCGCGGCCGGTCGGTGCTCCACCCACCACTGCTGGATCGCCTCGACCTGCTCCTCGGCAACCAGTGCGAACTCGACCCGGTACCGGCTCATCCGCGCGTGCCGAGCTTCGACAGCACTTCATCCGCAGGTACAACCTCGCGGCGCACCATCTGCTCGTGCCCGCGCGAGAGTGCCGCGTGGAGGCGGGCGCGTGACTCGTCGTCGAGCTCGTCTCCGTCGTCGATGATCGCCACGTCGACCTCAGTGCCATCCGGCGCCTCATACGGCTCGTCCAGCCGCAAGCGTCCGTTTCGCACACGCGCTTTCATGGTCAACATCGAGGCCAAGCCTAGCGTGATGGTCGTCACATCGCCAGCGTCTGTCAGACGCCAAAGCCGAAGCGCATTTCCATGCACTGCATGACTGGCCGTTGCACCCGACGAACGCCGGCCTGGCTTTGCCCCTGCGTCCGTTCCGCTTCCGCGGGCGACCATTCTGATGCGGCACTCGCCCGCGTGAGTAGCGCCACGCGCTCTGCTATCTTAGAGGCCGGCGTTCGCGGGTGAACGTCATCCCGTTATGCAGCTCATGTTGCCCTCAGCCGGACATCGACTGCATGGTTGGGTGCGAGCCAGCGGGTGGTCGCGGCTCGCTTGGATCGGGGTGCTTGGCTGCGTTCCGCTTCCGGCTTTTTCGAACTGCGCCACACGCAGTGCTCCAGCGTGGGCCGCCAGTTCCGACGGCGGGACTGAACACGCTGCGCCGTCGGCGTCGCTCGACGCGGCTCGTGCCGAAGAACCAGGGCCTATTGTCCGTCCTGGCGACGGCGAGATGTACTCCGTCCCGTCGAAACTAGTGTCGCATCTGCTTGCGGCTCTTGGTGAAGGGCGCGCCTTCGTTCTGGAGTACCAGGCGGCGCCTTGGTGCAAGACCGGCAGCTGCCGGCGTTTCGTCGAGGCTCTGCCGGGTGCGGTCGACGCCACGGAGGCCAGGGCGCTTCGGGAATCGAACGACCGCGCACTGGCGGTGATCCAGCTCGAGTGTGAGGGGTCGACAGCGTGTGGGCACTGGTCCGTTCTCCTTCTGAGGTTTGGAGGTTTTGAGTACGGCGAATTCTGGCGGGTTGCCAGCATCACGCGCAGCACAGCCCTGGGGGCCGCCTGGTTGCGCGGTGGCCCATGGGTGCGCGCGGACGCTAGACCCGCGAGACCTGACGCGACCGCGAACGGGAACGAGTTGTCGTCAATCATTCAAGGTTGCTACCTCCGCGCTTTGATGAACGAACGATCCCCGCCGGAGGTGGTAGACTCCGTGCTGACAATTGGTCCAGGAGGCGCGGAGCTCGCCGGCGGCGCCAGCTTGTCGCAGAGCGCAGCAGACTGCCTGAAGCGCGCGCGCAGCCCTGTCCGCGTAGAGTTCGATGTCTCTGTTCGAATGTCAGGCCCGTGATGGCCATAGGGACATCGCGAATCGCCCCGCTAGTTCCCCGCACTGCATAACTCACGTTGCACCCGCCGAACGCCGGCCCTGCCGACTTCACCGTGCGTTCCGCTTCCGCGGGCGACCACTCTGATGCGGCACTCGCCCGCGTCTGTCGCGCCTTGCCGACTGACGACTTGACGCTCGGCGTTCGCGGGTGAACGTGTGTCTCGTTATCCGGCCGAAAAGGCGCCCAACTGATTATGCGCACGCGAGCTCACATCGCTGTTGCCATCGTTGCGTTCGCTGGCGCCTGCTTCAGTGCCTCCGCAATCGCCATGGTCGGTTCCTTCGCCGCGTCTCCCGGGTACTCGGCCGACCGCGCGCACCGCAACCTCTCGCTCTGGTACGGCGCCTTCTTGTTCACGACCGTTACGTTTGCCGTGTCGGCGGTGCTCGCATACCGTTCTCACGCGCGCAGTCGCGCCGCCGCAGAGCGGAAGTGATCTCCCACCACGACTGTCGCCGTGGCGACTGTCGCCGTCTAACTCGACGTTCCACCCGACGAACGCCGGCCATGGCGAGTTTCACCGTCCGTTCCGCGCCGGCGGGCGACCACTCTGTCTTCGGCACTCGCCCGCCTCTGCAGCGCCTCGCGCTCTGCTACGATGTTCCTGGCGTTCGCGGGTGAACGTCATCCCGTTAGACGGACCCAGCGACCCAGCCGCTGCGCCCGTGCTTTGGAAATGGCGCCTGCGATTGGCGGGCCGCCCACGCGGTGGTACCCTCCAGCTATGTCGTCGCTGCGCGCACGTGTTCAAAGCGGTCGACTCGTTCTCGACGAGCCCACCGAACTCCCCGAAGGCACCGTGCTCGACCTCGTGGTTGACGACGAAGGTGACGAGCTCGACGACAGCGAGCGCGCTGTGCTGAGCAAGGCAATCACCCAAGCGTGGAGCTCGGTGAGCGCCGGTCGCGCTCGTCCTGCGCACGAAATTCTCGATCGTCTCGCAGCAAAACGCTGATGGCGACCGTCGTCACGGCGCCTGAAGCCGACCGCCAACTCGAGGCCATCGACGATTGGTGGCGCTTCAATCGCCAAGCGGCACCCAATCTATTTTTCGAGGAATTCCGCGCAGCGGTTGCAAGTCTGGACGCCATGCCGCGTCTCGGGCGCCGCATCGCGCACCCGGACGTACCGTTCCTTCGCCGCACACTGCTCCGCGCAACTCGCTATCAGGTCTACTATGTAACCGACGGCGACATGGTCATGATCCTCGCCGTCTGGAGCGCCGTGCGGGGCGCCGGTCCCGATCTGGGTCAGGTCACATTTCACGGAGCCGCCTAACTCACGCCCTGAGGCGGACCGCAAGCCCTACTGAGCTTGCTGCACCGCAAACGCGAGCAGGGGGGAGCCACGCTTTTGGAGTGCGGTCAGGTAGCGTGATTCGTCGTAGCGGGTTCGGTCGAGCCAGCAGCGGTGAATGATTCGGATCCATTTGAAAGCGAGGGAGCGGACTGCGGCGTTGTGTGACGAGCCCTTGGCGCGCTGCTTCTCGTAGAAGGCCTTGGCCCAAAACGAGCGCGGAATGGTCTGCTCGGTCCACTCGACGAAGGTTTGGCGGAGGAACTTGGTGCAGGCGTAGCGCCAATGGACCCAGCTCTTGTTCCCGCTGCGCTCGGTGACCGGCGCGATGCCCATGCACTTCTGGACGGCAGCGGCGGTGGGGAACCGCTCGCGACGCTCGCCGAAGGCAGTCAGCAGTCGAGGAGCCAGCGCAGGACCGGCTCCAGGGAGCGAGTCGAAGAGCTCGAAGTCGGGCAGCGACTGGGCCAAGGTCGCGATCCTGACGTCGAACTGCTCGATGGCGGCGCAGACGGCACGGAGCTGCGGCAGAAGGAGCTGGACCATGAACCGAGCGGGCTCGATGGCACCAGCGTCGGTCGTGAGCGGCCGTTCGCTGTGGAGCTCTTCGAGGCGGCGGTCGATGACGGCCTTCTGTCGAACGTTGTGGCCGTGGAAGAACGCGACCACGGTCTCGCGGCGAGCTCTCTGGGCGTCCTGGAGGGTCGGCCAGCGCTCGATGAAGTCGATGAACACGTCGGTCCACTTGTCGCGAAACCAGCCCAGAACCTGCGGGTAATAGGCCTTGAGTGCAGCCGTGATGCGGTTGGTGATGCGCACCCGGTCCTCGACGAAGGCGCGGCGTTCGGCGACGAGACGGCGGAGCTGTCGCATGGGAGCGCTTTCCCGTTTGAGTGGCGGAAGCTTCTCCGGATGGCGCAGCAGCAGCTCCAGGATCAGCTCTGCGTCGGTGGGGTCGTCCTTTGCGTTGCTGGGCACGAAGGTCTTGCGGTAGCCGGCGACGGTGCCGGGCCTCACCGGGCAGACGACGATGAAGTCGTGCTCGAGCAAGGCCGAGACGATCGGGCCTTCCTCGAGCTCGACGGCCACGGCGACCGGGGCACCGGCGAAGCGCTCACGGAGTCGAGCAATCCACGCTTCAAGAGCGGCCGGGCGGTGAGGAACGACCTCGCGCTCCAGACCCTCGTTGCCAGGGACACTGAGGCAGACATCGTGCTTCTTGTCGGCCCAGTCCAACCCGATGAATGCGGCAAATTCGTCGAGACTTTTCTGCATGCGACCTCCTCGGCTATTCTTCTGGTCGGGACATGCAGCGGCCGCGCCCAGCGAAGGCAATATGGTGAGCCGGTTCGAGCGGCTTCCCCTGAGGATTCGTTACAGGCGAGGCACACCCACGGGTTCGAATGCGAGTTAGAGAGCATCAACTGCTCGACGTTGCAGATTCGTAGCCCGCGGGTGCATGTCCCGCTTTCCATCCTCCGGTCTGAGCAGAAGTCTGAGAAGCAGAACGGAGCGGCCATAAGGACGTTGCAGCGTGACCGATCAGCGACGCCGGGATGCGCGGCGCGTGGAATCGTGCGTGGGGCTCAGCCGAGGGTCTTCTTGAACGCGACCGGGGTCAGGGCCTCGAGCGGAAGCGCGAAGACATCGCGGTGGGTTCCGAGGCGCTCGAATGCCCAGGTGAGATAGGCCTGCGCGGGAACACCTTGAGCCCGACAGGTGGCGATGATGCCGAGGAGCACGCAAGCGCGGTGGGCGCCTTCTGTGCTGCCGGCGAAAAGCATGTTGAGGCGCAGCTTGGCGACGTTCTGGAACTCGCGCTCGGTGGGAGAGTTGTCGATGGGGACCAGCGGGTCGTCGACGAAGCGGAAGAGCGCGTCCCGATGGTTCTTGTAGTACCGAATCGCCGCCGCCAGCGGCTCGGAGGGCAAGAGCGTCGGCTCGACGGCGTCGCGCCAGCGCTCGAAGTCCTGGACGATGGGGCGAATGCACCGCTGGCGATGTTCTCTGAGAGCCTCTCCGACCAGGCCGAGCTTCTGCGCCTCTCCCTCTTCTCCGTAGATCGCGCCCAGGAATTTGCCGCCTTCGAGAGCGAGCACCGGCTGGGTGTCTTCTGCGTCGCGGAACTTGCGGCGGCCGTGCGCATTGCACCCGGCTTCGAGCACACGGCCTGAGACGAAGACTTCATTGAAGCGATGCTCGGCATCGGCGGTGAGGGTGCCTCGAAGGGCCTGAGCTTCGCGGCGACGACCTGGCCGCTCTTGTCGGGCCTGTACTGGAAGACCGCGACCTCGTGGTTTCGATAGAGCTCCACATAGCCGTTGTGCGCGGCGGGAGCTTCTTGATGATGACCTTCAACCCGGTGCCGTCGGTGGCCATCCAGGAGCCGGCGAGCAGCTGCTTCCAGTGCAAGCCGTCGACACCCGACAGCAGGTCGGCAGCGCGCTCGATGAAAGTCACGAGCGTGCTCATCGCGACGGGAATGCCGCGCTCGGCGAGGTCACGCCGAATGCGGTCGAGCGGAGTGAGTAGCCAGAACTTCTGGTAGACGAGCCACGCGAGCCACTCGCACGTGACCTTCGAGCGCTCGTAGGGCGCAGGCAGAGAGCGCAGCGTCGTGCGCTCGCCACACGCGCGGCAGCGACACGTGTAGCGACGAACCACGCGCCGGCGCTGGTGCTCCTTGACGACGTGGAGCTTCTCCTCGACGAGCTCGTCGACAACGTCCAGGGCAGCGCCGCCGCACTCGCCGCACGCATCGGGGCGGAGCTCGTGCTCTTCGGCTTCGAGGTGGCCGGGGATCGGCTTGCGCCCCGTGGGCCTCGCCTTCTTCTTCGGCGGAGGCTCGATGGCGGGCTTGTCGGGGGCCTTGGGGCGATCCTCGAAAGCGCGCCGGGCTTCTCCCTCGACGACGGGCGGAGCAACGGGCGGCGCTGCAGCGCCGGGGGCAGGAGCCTTTCGCTGCTTACGCTGTGCTACGGCGAGCAGCTCCGAGACGCGCTCGTTGAGCCGTGCGAGCTCGGCGATGAGCTGCGCGACTTGCGCGCGGAGGGCCTCGCTCTGCTTGCGGAGCTCTGCATTCTCCTTGCGCAGCGCTTCCAGGCCGTCCACGGACGAGTAGAGATCATACTTGGAGATCCGTGTCGATCCCCTTGCGTGCTTTTTCGAATCGAGGCCGCCGGTACCAGCCGCGCCGCGCCGCTGTGAAGTCGATCCCGGCCAGCAGCGAGGCGAACGCCGAGCCGTCGATCACCACCTGCGGTTTGTCGCCGTCCAGCAGCGGAAGCTGAAAACTCCCAGCCTCGAGCCGCTTGGCGAGAACACACCAGCCCGACCCGTCGAACCACAGAGCCTTCGCGATCCGCCTGCGCTTGTTGAGGAAGAGATACAAGTGGCCGTCGACCGGATCGAGCCCCATGCCGCGCACGGCGCCGGCGAGAGCGTCGAAGGAGCCGCGCATGTCGAGCGGGGCCACCGCCACGAACACGCGCACCGTCGGAGGAAGGCTCAGCACGAGCGCAAAGCCTCGAGTACCCGGTGCAGCGTCTCGACCGAAACGTCGTCGCCGAACTCCACCCGAGCCCTGGCAACCTCGAGAACGTATCGACCCCTGCCAGCCACGGCGACGCTCGGCGAAGCGGGAACGAGTTCTACCAAAGCGCGCGCCATCGCTTCCGCCTTCGACTTTCGCCGTCGCGGCCGAGCGCCTGGGTCCCGTCGCTCGAGATTCACCCGCCACGCATTCAGAGACCGCCCGTCGATGTCGTGCGCCCGGGCCCACTCTCCGGCGCTCAGGCCCTTCCGCTTCGCTGCGGCCAGGCACCGGCGCGCCTCTGCCTCGTCCTCGATCTTCCGTCCACTTGCCACTGATAACCTCCGCTTCGCAGCCGAGCCTGGCGGCCACGTCCGCGGAAATCATCCCGGTGTCGCTGATGGGTCACGTTGCAGCAGACGAACGCCGGTCTTGCCGACTTCACCGTCCGTCCCGCGTCCGCGGGCGACAACACTGATGCGGCACTCGCCCGCGTCTGTTGCGCCTTGCCGACTGACGACTTGACGCTCGGCGTTCGCGGGTGAACGTGGTTCCGTTAGGCGGACTGAAGGACCACTCGATGAGAATCGACCTTCTCTAGTCCCGCTCATAGAATGCAGCATACGGGGCACAAATGAGCGACTTCTCGAAGGCCGTCTACCACCAGCTCGTGATCAGCGCCTCAAATCCTGAGACGGAGATCTGGCTCGGCGATGACGACGGACACTTCGTCCAAAAAGCGGTCGGCGAGCTTCGAACGAGTCTGATGCCCGGCGACTACACCGTCGAGTTTGGGCTCGGCACCCAGACGTACCCGGTCTCGCTATCCGGTCCGGCCCGGTACATGCAGGCGCACCTGGTGGCGGGCCCGACATGCCCGCGGCCGATCCCGCACGGTGCATGAATCATCGTCCACGGTGATCTGGTTGCCCTCGCTGAAACCGAGGTGCTCGACGTGATTGCAGTTGGGCCCCTCGTGGTTGCACCGCTCTGGCAGCGGAGCCGCCTGACGAGTTAGCGCCTTCAGACGTTGATCGCGCGGAGATCTGAGCTATCCTGCCTGGCGTGAGTTCCGACGAGTTGCTCTCCGCCGTGCTCGCTCTACCGCGAGCAGAACGAGCCAAGCTGGCTCAGGACTTGCTCCGTAGTCTGGACGAGTCGCAAGACGCCGATCTCGACGCCGTTTGGGCCGTGGAGATCGCGCGCCGTGCACGTGAGGTTTCTGTGGGGACAGTGAAACCCGTCGATCTCGAAGTTGCCCGTGAGCGGATCGCCAATCGTCTCAAAGCGCGTCGTGCTCAGCGTTAAGCTCCATCCCGAAGCCGAAGAGGAGCTCTTTCAGGACGCTGCTTGGTACGACGACCAGCGCAGTGGTCTGGGCGACGCTTTCCTGGAAGAGGTCTACAGGTGGTTCGACATCATTTCGGGGGCGCCGCAGGTTTGGCCGCTCTGGCCGGGAATCCCAGGCGAGGTATCTCCGCCGATTCAACGCGTAGTTGCGGATCGGTTTCCCTACAAGATCGCGTACCAAGAGCTCGCCGACCATGTCTTGGTTGTCGCGGTCGCGCACAGCAGTCGTGAGCCGTTGTACTGGGCAGCTCGGATCACGCAGTGAGCTGCCGCCTAACTCACGTTGCACCCGCCGAACGCCAGCCATGGCGAATTTCACCGTCCGTTCCGCTTCCGCGGGCGACCAAACTGATGCGGCACTCGTCCGCGTCTGTTGCGCCTTGCCGACTGACGACTTGACGCTCGGCGTTCGCGGGTGAACGTGGTTCCGTTTCTATAGCGGGCGACGTCAAGGAAAGATCTGTCCGTCCGCTGGACGCTGAGGTCGCGGCGTCGCGGTGTCGACGTGTGGGGCTCGGCATGGACGTGTCGAGTAGGTCGAAGCATTCCTTCGGTGCTCCTGATTCTGCGGTCGGTGCTGGTGCTGAAGCAGTTACGCCTTCGTCTTGAAAGGAAAGCGGTTCGGTGTAACCACGACCGGAACCAGGCGTGCCACCCGAACGGGTCCGAACCCGGGAGCGGTTTCGAGGAGCCGGCTGACCGCGTGCAGACGTGACTCGGCAACCAGTTGGGCGCCGGCGGCTTCCTTCAGCTCCACCAGGTGATCGAGCTCGCGGTACAGGAGCTCGACCGCGGCCTGGTTCGCAGACGGTAGCTGTTTGACCCACTCGTGGCGGCTCGGTCCTTAGACTCGCTTTCCTTGGGTCGCGATCCCACGCGACCGGTACACGGCCTTGATGCGATTCTTCGTCCGTGCAACGTCCCCGCGAATCATCTCGTAGGTGTGAGCCAGTGCTCGAAGCCGCGAGTACTGCCGCGGCGCCTTGAACACCCGGCAGGCGTACTTGCCGAGCCGAAGCCCATCCGCCAACGCGAAGGCATCTCGCTTGTCGCTCTTTTGCCCTTGGTTGCGCTGACTCTCCTGAATCACCACGAGCTCGTCAGCGTGCGCCGACAGAACCTCGTAGAGCCACGCGCTCTGGGTTCCCTCCTCGAGGCAGACGTGTCGAGGCCGCGCGATGGCACGGATTGCCTCGATGATCGCCGCCCCGTTCGTCTCCACCACCTGCGTGCCAAGCCTGCGCCCGCTCGGTCCCACCACCGCCACCGTGCAGCTGTTGGCATGCACATCCAGACCGATGTACCTATCCATTGGCGTCCTCCTCCGGCGTTGTCGTTTTGCGTGACAACTCAACGGTGGATGTCGGGGGTTCTGGACGCCACTCTCCCCTCGCGATCATCGCCGCGGGCTCGACCTGCGACACCATCCCGCTATGATGCTTATCCGCCCGCAGTCGATGAAGCTCCACCGCTTGTCCTGCGCTATCAACCGAAGCACACTCCGCTGGCAATGCAGTTCGAGTGGGACGACGCCAAGGCTGCCGCCAACTTCGAGAAGCACGGCGTTTCTTTCGAGGAGGCATCGACGGCGTTCGGCGACCCCCTCTCGGTCACCATCGGTGACCCCTCGCACTCGATCGAGGAGCACCGATTCGTCCTCATTGGGGTGACCTTCTCCGGGAATCTGGTGGTCGTCGTCCACGCCGAGCGGGACGAGAACACCCGTCTCATCAGTGCTAGACTGGCCACACGTCGAGAGCGTCATGACTACGAAGCGGGATGACCAGGACGAAGACCTGCTGCCTGAGTACGACTTTTCGAAAGGCGTGCGCGGCAAGTACGCCAGCCGTTTTGCGGCTGGCACCAACGTCGTCGTGCTCGATCCCGAGCTCGCCAAACACTTTCCGACCGCCCAAGCGGTGAACGACGCACTTCGTCTGCAACTCGAGGCTCGCAAGAAGGCGGGCGGCGTATAACTCACGTTGCACCCGCCGAACGCCGGCCTTGCCGACTTCACCGTCCGTTCCGCTTCCGCGGGCGAACATTCTGATGCGGCACTCGCCCGCGTCTGCAGCGCCTTGCCGACTGACGACTTGGCGCTCGGCGTTCGCGGGTGAACGTGTGTCTCGTTATGCAGCCTCTGTTCCGAGCGGAGAAAGCGCAGCGCCTCGAGCGCACAGCGCCGTGCCGACGGTTGAGCTCGAACGTCTCTCGCGCATCCGGCCGCGTCTTGCCGAGCCCCAGCCGTCGTCGGCTCTGAGCGCATTCAGGTTCCGGCGCTCGCGCAGCCTCTTCGGGTTGCCCGGCGAGGAGCTCAGCCTTTATGCTGGAGATAATACCCATGGGCATCTTCCACGTTCGCTGGGCTCGCGTGACGATCATTGCGGCGGCTCTCGGGCTCGCGTTCGGCCCGGGCTGCAGTGACTCCTCGGAGCCGGACCCGGGGTCGGGCGCTTCGACGACTCGGACCGCGACCATCGGGCCCGAAGGTGGCGCGCTGACGTCCGCGGACGGTCGGCTACGCTTGGACGTACCTGCTGGGGCACTCGCGTCTGCCACGTCGCTCAGCGTGGCGTCCGCCGCCGCGCCCCCCGCTGGCGGCGTCGGGCCGGCCTACGATCTCTTGCCGCACGGCACGACGTTCGAGGCCCCCGTCTTTCTGCGCCTCCAGCTCGACGCGCCGGCTACGTCGGGCGATGCGCCGCAGCTCGCCATCGCCATCGACGGCGAGTGGGTGCTCGTTCCGGGTTCGGGCACGACGGAAGACGGGACCGCCGTCGTGGGCGCGACGAGCCACTTCTCCACGTACGGAGCCGCCAAGCCGAAGGCCGGTGAGGCGAAGACGGCGGGAGATCCTTGCGCGTGCGACCCGAAGGCGTGGATGACCTGCTGCAACTCGGCGACGCCGCAGAACCTTCTCCCGCCCTACACTTGGGGTGGCACGAGCTCCGGTGCATGCTGGTGCGCGAACGCGCCCGAGTACGGCCTGCTCGACTGTTACCAGAGCAAGGCGGGCTTCGAGTTCATGGGCGGCTGCACCAAGTGCGAGCGCGATTGCTGCAAGGCCGCCAAGGGCTTCACGTACGCGAACGCCGGAGCCTGCTACTGCAGCCAACCCACCGCGGCGAAGTGCCTGCAGGCGTGTGCCGCCTCGAAACAGGACAAGACGAAGTGCGAGCTCGCGAGCTCGGGCACCGGCGGGAGCGGCGGCACCGGCGGGAGCGGCGGCACCGGCGGGAGCGGCGGCACCGGCGGGAGCGGCGGCACCGGCGGCTTGACCGGCTCGGGCGGCAGCGGCGGAACGTCCAGCGGAGGGAGCGGCGGTGGGACTTGCGCGCTTTCTCTCAGTGAGAGCTTCGACAGCTCCCCGTTCACCGGAACGGCGTGGGGAGCCTTTGGCTCACCCCTGCCTCCCACTCAGACCTCGGACTTCAAGATCGTCTGGGACTTGGGTGCCATCGGGTCGGGCGCGGGCCACGTTCGCTTCCAGAGCGCGGGCGTCGCCACGGTCGGGTTGACCGCGGGCTTCGTGTCCCCATGGCTCGACGCTTCCGGTTGCAGCAAGGTGACCGTGTCGTTCCGACAGGTGCTGAGCGGCTCCAGCTCCGATGGCGGCGGGGGGATCATGCCCTTTTTCGGGATCGTGGATGACCTCGACCTGGTCATGGGGTGGGAGGACCAGGCCCTCTACGACTTCATGCACACGGACACGTCGCAGCCGGCGGTCGGTACATTCGTGATCCCGCAGGGCGCATTCCCGGCGAACAAGAAGTTCAGGGCGCGCTGGTATGCCGACCACGTCAGCCCGACGACGCCGGTGCTCTGGGCCATCGACGACGTGGTGATCCAGGGCACGCCCTGAGGGGCGCCGTATGGCCAGACGCAATTCGTGCGATAAGCGCCAAAGCTCACGGCTCGCATGCTGGCTCGTGTTCGGGCTCGCCATTTCTGCGTGCCAGAACGGGGCGGGAGAGCCGAAGGGCCCCGAACGCACCACGACCGACGCCTGCGCCGGGCTCTCGGTCACTGACGGCGCCCGGTGCGAGCGTGTCTCGTTATACAGCCGGAGGAAAGCCTTCCACGTGTTCACGCTCGATGCGTGGACTGCGAGCGTCAGCCCTTGACTGACTAAGCCATTGGCTTACTCTGGCTCGGTGGAGGTCACGTGAGACCCTTCGAAGGACGCAGCCAATCAAAAGAAGCACGGCGTCTCCTTCAAAGAGGCCGCCGAACTCTTCGCGTCGGGCGTCGAGTACCTCGTGATCTTCGACGAGGCGCACTCCGACGACGAGGATCGGTTCACGGCGATCGGTCCGATCAAACGCGGCTTGGTGCTCGTCGTCCACACGGAGGAAGACGAGGACATCGTTCGCATCATCAGCGCCCGATGGGCGTCCAAACGGGAACGCTCTTTGTGCCGCTCTTCTCTGAAAGGCACCCATGACTGACATCCCCGAGCTCACCGAACGGGACTTCGCACGCGCCATTCCAGCTCGCGTTCGCCGACGTCTGATTGCCGGCTTGTTCGAGTCTGGAGATGACGTGGTCGCATTACGCAAGTTCGTGGGGCTGAGCCAGTCGCAATTCGCGCGTGCTGTTGGCATCAGCGTTCATACGCTTCGCAACTGGGAGCAGGGCCGACGGCAACCTGAAGGCCCAGCGATCGCGTTGCTGCGCATCGCCGCCCGCCACCCGAGGATCATCCGGGAAAACCTCAAGTCCGCTGCGTAGTCCCGACCGCTGTCTAACTCACGTTGCACCCGCCGAACGCCGGCCCGCCGACTTCACCGTCCGTTCTGCGGCCGCGGGCGACCACTCTGTCTTCCGCACTCTCCCGCGTGCGTTGCGCCGTGCCGACTGACGACTTGACGCGCGGCGTTCGCGGGTGAACGTGTGTCTCGTTAAACAGCCGCTTCCACGCTACAGCGGTGGCCCTGCGTCCCTGCCGCCGTAGCACACAGCGGTGATCGTGACGGTTCTGGTGACGGCATCCACCTCCCAGTACACGTGATAACGGGACGCCCCGATCACGACGCGCCGGACGCCAGGCATGGGCGCAGCGTTGGACTCCGTTCCGAGTTCGGGCCAATCCTCCAGCAATCGCACGGCGGCGCGAAGCTCTTCTTTGAACATGTCCGGCGCAGCGGGCCGTTTTTCAACCACCCCTGCTGAATTGCGTCGGCCTGCTCCTGGGCGTCCCTCGCGAACTCGACCCGATACCGACTCATCCGCGCGTGCCGAGCTTCGACAACACCTCGTCTGCGGGCACGACCTCGCGGCGCGCCATCTGTTCGTGCCCACGCGTCAGCGCCGCATGCAGCCGGGCGCGCGTTTCATCGTCGAGTTCGTCCCCGTCATCGATGACCGCCAGGTCGACCTCGGTACCTTCAGGCGCCTCATACGGCTCGTCCAGCCGCAAGCGTCCGTTTCGTACGCGCGCTCTCAGGGTCAACATGCATCGGCACTCGCCCACCTCTGCGGCGCCTCGCACTCTGTTGCTCGCGGGCGAACGTGTCTCGTAGCCAGTGCGGGGAAGCGCTACGCCGCGCGGCCTTTCCGGCGCGTCTTGATCTGCGCCAATCCGATTCGGAGGCCGAAGGGCTTCAGGAGGCGCTCAAGCGTCTCCTGTGTTGGATTGTGCTTGGGGTTGATCGCGCGCAGTACATTTGGGCTGGGCATCCCGACAGTTTCTGAGAATTCCTTCACGCCGGTCGCACGAATGACCTTCGCGAGCGCAATCTTCAACGGGACGCCCTCCTCGACCGCAGACGTCAGAAACTGTCGCGCAAATTCCGGATCCTGAAGGTCCTCGGCCAGCCCCTCGTTCCAGTCTCTACTTCGTCTTGCCATGCCTCAACTCCATCGCGTACTTGCGCCAAAGTTCTCGAGCTCGCTTGATGTCCCTGTTCTGTGACTTCTTGTCGCCGCCGAGCAAGAGCAGAACCACTTCGCGACCACTCCTCCCAAAGTACAGGCGGTATCCCGGACCGAAGTCCAGTCGCGCTTCCCACACCCCGCCGCCCACTTCCTTGTGGTCGCCAAGGTTGCCGGTTTCGAACCGAAGGATCCGCGCTTGCACGCGAGCGCGAACCGCCATGTCCAGATGGCTCAGCCAATCCCTGAAGGGGATTCGGCCATCGTCCTCGACATACTCGCGGACGATGAAACTCACCAGTCAATTATTATCTTGTGCGATAACTATGTCAAGTTGCGTCCCCAGATGCGACGCTGGCTAGCCAGATCGATGACAGGTCAGCGCGGTGTGTCGCCGGCGTTTCGCAGAGCTTCGGTGGCCCCCGGATGGCCGGGAGGTGGAGCCGTCGCCGTGGCGGCGGGGCGGGCGCTCCAGACTTCGAACCAGGCGGCAAGGTCGGGCTCACGGTCACGCCAGTTCAACTCCGCGTACCGACGATCGAGGTACCACAACGCGCAACCCACGCTGATGCTGCCGATGGTGACGCTGTCGCGTAGAGCGCCCACGTGCGTGGTCAGCTCGCTCAGCGTACGCTGCACGGCGGCTTCGTAGCGCGCGATCCAGTGCGCGGAGCGCAGCGATTCGGGGCGCAGCATCTCCAGGCGCCGCAACACGGTGGCGTCCATCATGCCGTCGCCGAGCGCCTGCAGCTGGAGCGCGCGCCAGTCACCGTCCGGATGAAGCTTCGGGCCATCGTGGAGGCTGTCGAGGTAGGCGCAGATCAGCGGCGAGTCCACGAGCGTGCGGTCGTCGAGAACGAGCGCCGGGATTTTTCCGAGCGGGTTATGCCCGGCCACCACGCCGTCGTCGGCGAGCGGATTGGCGTCCACGATTTCGAGGCGGTCGGCCACCCCCACTTCGATGGCGGCAATGCGAACTTTGCGCGCGAACGGTGAGGTGGGAAAGGACACGAGTTTCATGCGGCGGGCTCTCCGTTCAGCTCCTCGAGCTTGGCGACAACTTTAGACGCGGAACCGCTGCGTGGAAGCGATGAATCTCCTTGCTGTGCGGGGGATGGCGACGTCGACGCGGGAGATGGCGACGGATAGCCCGCGGTGTCGGGCCATGCGCGACGAGTGATATGAGGAGCTCATGCCCCTGGACGACCCTCACATTCGAAGAGCACGACCGGACGACGCTCCGGGGCTCGCGGCAGCCCAGCGCACGATCGCAAGCGTTCCGGGTCTGCTCGCGGCGCGGCCCGACGAGATCGACGCCGATGGGCTTCGAGAGCTGATTCTTCAACTCAACGACGGCGGCCGCGGAAACTACCTCGTCGCAGAACACGCGGGCGAGGTCGTCGGGCATGCGTGCCTGGAGCCGCTGTCGCTCGCGGCGACGTCGCACGTCGTGCGCTTGTCGATCGCCGTGCACGACGGCCACCAACGTCGAGGCGTCGGGAGGGCCCTCATGCACGAGCTCTTGCGCTGGGCGCGCTCGAACCCGGACGTCGAAAAAGTCGAGCTCCAGGTGCGCTCGTCGAACAATCGCGCGCTCGCGCTGTATCGAGCCCTCGGCTTCGTCGAAGAGGGACGCAAGACGCGCAGGCTGAAGCTCGGCCCGAACGCGTACCTCGACGACGTCTACATGGCCCTTTGGGTCGGCCCGTAATATCCTCGCCCTCGATGCGACTCTCATCTCTCGTCTGGGTCCTTCCGTTCATCGCGCTCGCTTGCGGCTCGGATGACGGTGGCGGTGGCAGCGGCGGGTCGAGCAGCGGTGGGGCTGGCACCGGCGGCGGGAAGGGGGGAAGCGTCAACACCGGTGGGACCAACAGCGGCGGCAGCGTGAACACCGGCGGCTCGAACGTTGGGGGTGGCGCGGGCGCGGGCGCGGGCGGGGGCGGCGGTACGACTGCGACCGGCGGCGGCGCTGGCGTCGGCGGGAGCGGCGGGAGCGGTGGCGGCGCAACCGGTGGAACCGGCGGCAGCACGAACCTCGCGTGCCCCGCGTTGGCGGCCGCGACCGGCACCGTCGTGAACGCAAAACCGTCGGACGGCCCGACCCTGCACTCCCTCGTGCAAGGCGCAGCCGCGGGCAGCACCATCTTGCTCGCTGATGGCATTTACAACATCAGCTCGACGCTGCAGCTCTCCAAGAAGGGAGTCAGCCTGCGCTCCGCGTCCAACGACGCCTCGAAGGTGACCATCGACGGAAAATACGTCGTGAACGAGCTCGTTGCCGTGAGCGCGAGCGACGTCACCATCGCCCACGTGACCTTGACCCATGCGGTCGACCACGCCATCCACGCTTACCCACCCGGCGCAAACGTCGACGTGAAGAACCTGCGGGTCTACGCCGCGAAGCTCATCGACAACGGTGAGCAGTTCTTGAAGGTGAACCCCAACGGCAGCACCCCCGGTTACATCGACGAAGGCCGCGTGGAGTGCTCCGAGTTCGTGATGACCGCCGCCGGTCGGCCCAAGGTGGAGAGCTGCTGCGGCGGTTGTTACACCGGAGGCATCGACGTGCACGCCGGTTGGAAGTGGGTCGTGCGCAACAACCGCTTCGAGGGCATCTACTGCGACAACGGCGGGCTGGCCGAACACGCCATTCACTTCTGGAAGGGGGCGCGCGACACGCTGGTCGAGAACAACACCATCATCGACTGCGCGAGGGGCATTGGCTTCGGGCTCGGGGGCGGCACGGGGGACCGTGTCTACCCGGACAACCCCTACGCTGGCGCGAAGCTCGCCCACTACGATGGGGTGATCCGCAACAACGTCGTGTGGGCCAACCACGCCTATTACGACACCGGTATCGAGCTCGACATCGCCAAGAAGCCGCTGGTGTTCCACAACACCGTGCTGCACGGCACGGGAGCAACCAAGGCCTTCAGCTCCATCGACTACCGCTTTGCCGAGACGCTGGCGGTGATCCAGAACAACCTGACGAACAAGATCACCCAGCGCGACGGTGCGCAGGGCACGGTCGATCACAACCTGCAATCGACCCCGCTCGCGTACCTGATCGCCGCCGGCAGCGATTTTCATTTGAAGAGCAGCGCAGCCAACGCCATCGACCAAGGTGTCGTCGTCCCCGAAGCTGGAGTCGACCTGGACGGGAAACCGCACAGCGTCGGCGCGCCGGATCTGGGAGCGGACGAGCTGGGGCAGTGACTCAGGCGCAGTCGGCCAGCACTCGCGCCAGCTCCGCCACCGAACGGATCCCGAGCTTGCGCATGCCGCGCTGAACGAGCCGCGACGCCGTGGGCTCGCTGGTGTCGAGCGTGCTGGCGATATCGCGCAGAGTCTTCCCGAGCGCACGTAGCTCGAGCGCCTGGCGTTCTTCGGCGCGAAGCGGGTTCGAGGAGGGCCTGGCGATGACCCAGCGGCGTTCGCTGGATGCAACCTGCTCGACCAGCGTCCAGGCTCCCGTGAGCAGCTCTTTCACGGCGGCGTTGGGTTGGCCCTCGGAGCCCGAGAGGGTACGCGCGAGCTCGGAGCGTGACCGCACACCGAGTTTGCCGTAGGCGGACGACAGCTGATTCGCGACGGTGCGTTGCGAGGTCTGACGTGCCGTTGCGATGTCGCGATTGCTCGCGCCCTCGAGCACCAGGAGCACGACGGCGCGCTCGCTGGGGGTCAGGGATGACAGCGGAACTGCGGGGACGGGCAGGCGGATGAGCAGGTGGCGCGCCCCACCAAGCCGGACGAGTCGGGTCATGTGGTTGAACCAGTTGCAGGACTCATGCCGTGGGAATCCGGTCGGCAAACCCGCAAAGATCAACAAGCTCGACCGCAGTGGTACTACCAGTTCGCGGCGCGAGTCCTTCGCATCGCGTACGCGGGTGCGCGGAGAACCCCGCGTTCTCACTCGAGCGCGTGGCGGCGGCTGCGGAACAGGATCACCAGAAACAGCGGTCCGCCGATCAGCGCCGTGACGGCGCCGACGGGCGGCTCCGTCTCGAGCCAGCGGAAGAGCGCGCGCGTCACCAGATCACACAACACCAACGTGGTTGCGCCGAGCAAGAGCGACGCCGGCACGACGACGCGGTGGTCCGGACCGAGCAGGCGGCGCACGGCGTGCGGGACCACCAGACCGACAAACCCAATCAAGCCGGTGAGGCTCACGATGGCCCCGGTGATGGCCGAGGCCGCAAAGAACACTCGTCGCTCGAGCCGCGAGACGTCGACGCCCAGGTGAGCCGCGGGTTCGCGCCCCAGCGCCAGAAGGTTGAGTCGGCCGGAGTCCAGAATGATGCCGAGTACACCGGCGGTGACCCAGATGCTGCACACCACGAGCTGCGGCGTCGAGGGCACGTCGAGGAAACCCATCAGCCAGAACAGGAGCTCCTGTGCCTTGGCAGCCGACACCAGCGTCTTTATGAAGGTGATCACACTCGCCGCGATGGCGTTCACGATGACTCCGGCGAGCACAATCGCGGTGCCGCTGATCTCACCGCCGGCCCGCGCGATGGCGTACACCAGGAACGTCGCGAGCAGCCCGCCGACCAGCGCGGCGGCGGGCACGAGCGCGGCGCCGAGCAGCGAAAACGCGCTCGTGCCGGCCACGATTGCCAGCGTTGCTCCGGCTGCCGCACCGCCCGACACCCCGAGCACGTAGGGATCGGCCAGCGGATTGCGCAACAGTGCTTGAAACGCCACGCCCACCACCGACAGCGCACCGCCCGCCAGGCACGCGAGCGCGACGCGGGGCAAGCGCGCGGAAAAGAGGATGGTTGCATCGAGGCTCTGGGGATCGGTGAACGCTCGACCAAGGTCGATGGGCTCGGCGCCGAAGCGCACGGCGATGAGCACGGTGACCACGAGCAGCCCCGCGAACAGGGCGAGCGTCAGCGCCGACTTGCGCACGCGATTGCCCTCTGCCCCTCGTTGCCTGCCGAGCGGCACGAACTGTTGGGGCACCCCATCTTCGCCTGCACCCGAGTCGCCGAACTGCCGCTATTGGGCCGCGCGTCCGCGCTGCTGCCCTTCGCTCTTGGTGTTGCGCTCGTGCAAGATGCGCAGGCCCTCGAGGGTGAGGTGATCGTCGACTCCCTCGACCGTCTCGCAGTACTTGACGATCAGCGTGGCGAGGCCGCCTGTTGCGAGCACCCGGCACGGAAACCCGAGCTCCGCCTGGAGCTTTCTCACCAGACCGTCGACCAGCGATGCGTAGCCGTAGACGATGCCCGACTGCAGCGCGTGCGTCGTGTTCTGACCCACCACCCGCGGCGGTTCGGCGATCTCGATGCGCGAGAGCTTGGCGGCTTTTCCGAGCAGGGCGTCCAGGCTCACCCGCACGCCGGGGACGATCACACCGCCGAGGTACTCGGCGTTGGGTGAGATGCAGTCGAAGGTGGTTGCCGTTCCGAAGTCGACGATGATGGCCCCGCTCTGGAAACGCTCGAAGGCTGCCACCGCGTTCACGATGCGGTCGGCGCCCACGTCGCGGGGGTGATCGTAGACCACGGCGATGCCGGTCTTGGTGCCGGGGCCCACGACCAGCGGGACACGGCCGAGCGCGTGGCGGATGGCCTCGGACATCACGTCGGTCAGGGGCGGCACGACGCTGGCGATGATGGCTGCCTGCACCTTGCGCGGATCGAGCTCGCGTAGCTCGAGCATCTGTCGCAAGAGCACGCCGTACTCGTCGGCGGTGCGGGTGTGCACCGTGGCGATGCGAAACGTCTGCAGGAGCTCGTGTCCGGCGTAGAGTCCGAACACGATGTTCGTATTTCCGATGTCGACGGCGAGGAGCACGGCGCTCGCAGCGTAGACTCGGACTTGCCGGGTCGTCTACAAGACTGCGCCGGTGCGCGGCTCGCTCTGATCAGGGTGTGACACGGACTTTGTGCACGACGTCGCCCTGCGCGATTTTCTCCCAGCCGGGCTCTGCGCGTCCGATCAGCGCGTAGTCTCCGTCCAGGTGCGGGAACGCCGCGAGGGTGACGAAGAGCTGGCTCGAGCCCGTGTCCCGCCCGGCCAGCGCGACACCCACCGAGAGCGCATCGAAGGGCGCGGGGCTCGTCTCACAAGGCAGCGGTTCTTTGCCGGCTCCGCCGTAGCCATCCCCGCCCGGATCACCGAGCTGCACCACGAAGCCCGGCACCACGCGGTGGATCGGTACGTTGACGAAGAATCCCGCGCGGGCGAGCTCCACGAAGCGGGTCACGGCCACGGGCGCGAGGGCCGGATCGAGCTCGAGGGTCACTTCCCCCGCGTCGGTCTCGAACACCAGCTTCACGGGCGACGACACGGCGCCGCTCAGCTCCGCCGGGACCTTGCCGTTGGCTTCCGCCTTGCAGACCCGTCGCTTCTCACCCATCACCCGCAGCGCCTTCTCGGCGTGCTCGCGCAGGACGGGACTGTTGCCCTTGCAGAATGCGTCGAGGCGCGGCTTGAAGCTGAGGACTTGAAGTGCACCCGCAGCGTCGGCGAGTGCAGTCCAGACCTCGATCGAGTCGGCGGGGCGCTGCAGCGTGAACGCGGTCGTGAGTGCGTCGACGACGAGGGGATGGGGTTTGACCGGCTCCGGAGGTTTGTCGGTGGTCGCAGGTGTCGCGGGGTCGTCGGCGGTCTCTTCGACGTTCGGGCGCTTGGCGGGTTTCTCCGCAGCGCGATCCGGATACGCGGAGATGATCTGCGCCGCCGCCGCCACGGTGCCGGCGTCGGGAGCGCGCAGGGCTTTTGCCAATAGCGGCGCCGGCGTCTCCACCTCGGCGTGGGACGCCATCAGCTCGATGGCCGCCTGGCGCACCGTCGGCAGTTTGCTCTCGGTGAGGGGCCGCCAGCGTTTGCCGCGAGCCCCCACGAGTTTGCCGCGATCGAGCACCTTCAAGAGGGCAAGCGTGCCGAGCACCCCGTCGGGTTTTGGATCACAAGCCACGAGCTTCGGGTGTCCCGTTTGATCTCCGGCGAGTAACACCGCTGCGCGACATCTGAGCCGTACGATGCGTCGAGCGAGGCCTTCGGGATCTTTCGGAACCTCCAGGCTGGCAAGGCGCTCGAGGCTGGGTTTTGCGTCGCGCGCCGGTTGTTCGAGCGCATCGAGCAGACTCTGCAGTGGCGCGAGCTCTGCGCCCGCGAGCCGCGTCAGGGCGTCGGGTTTTGGCTCGAGGGTGGCCAGGCTCTTGCGCAAGGCTGCCTGCCCGGGCTCACCGATCCGAGCGAGCTCGCGGGCAGCATCGGAGCGCTCGGCGACCGTGAAGCTCGGGTTGCCGAGCACCTTCGCGAGAGGCTCGACGGCCTTCGGCCCCGCGCGGCCGAGGGCGCGCACAGCAAACGAGCGGCGCGCACTTGCAGGCCCGCCGAGCGCGTCCGTGGCGACATCGAGCAGACGAGCTTGGATTGCATCACCCGCGACCGAGATGCGCGTGAACGCAAACAGCGCTGACTCGACCGGTTTGTCGGGGCGACTGGCCGCGTCCAGCAGCGCAACCACTGACGCGTCGTCGAGTCGTTTGCGACGCGAGGCCATTCGGCCGAGGGCGAGCGCCGCGCCTTCGCGCCGGTCTCCGATGTCGAGCCACGCGCGCAGCGTCGCCTCACCCTCGGGGTCGCCGCAGCGCCCGAGGGCATCGGCGAGTGTGCGGGTCAGATCCAGTGATCCCGCGGCCTGCGCGTCGCCCGTGCTGGCGCTGGCCGCGCGTGAAACCAGCGCACGGACCGTCTTGGATTCGCGGCCCTTGCACGCAAAGCCGAGGCCATAAGCAGCCCAGGCCGCGACCTCGGGGTCTTCGTCGGCGAGCGCTTTTTTCAGGAGCTCCACCGCGGGATCGTCCGCGATGCGCGCCAACGCCCGCGCGGCGCGGCGACGGATCACCACGTCTCGATTCGCGAGGTCGCCCTCGGTGATCTCGCCGCTCGAGCGCCGATACTCTGCGGCGTAGATGCGCGCGAGCTCGGTGTCGCGGTTCGTCGGAGGTACTACGCTGGCGATGGGGTTTGGGGCGGCGTCGGTGGCTTGCGGACTCGGCGGCGACTTCTTGCACGCCTGAGCCAGCACGATTGCGCTCACACCGCTCATCAGCAGCCAGCCGCGGTGGCACCAGCGGCGGCTCGTGCTCATGACACTCCCCAGGTCGCGAGGCGATCGACCCACGAGCTGACCTGCTCGCGCCCCGCGCGCGCGATGCGCGTGTGCACCGCGGCTGGCGGCGTCCGCGCTGGGAACGGTTGCACGACCAACCCGGCGTGGGCGAATGCCGCGACGGCGCGCCGCATGTGCCAGTCACAGGTCACGACCCCGAGCTCGCCGAAGCCATGCTCCCGGGCCAGCGCCGCGCTGAAGCGTGCGTTCTCGCAGGTCGACAGGCTGAGCAGCTCGAGCAAGAGGGCGTCGCCCGGCACTCCGCGCGCGCGCAGCGCTTCACTCATCACCTCCGCCTCCGCGTGCCCGTTCCAGCGGCGGCCGCCACTCACGATGACACGGGGAGCCGAACCGGCCGCAAGGGCGCGGGCGGCAGCCTCGACGCGACGCTCGGCTGTCTGCGACAAAGCCCCGTCGGGACCGATGCGGCAGCCGAGCAACACGAGCGCGTCCAACACGCGGCGACAGTAACGGGGATCGCCGCGCGGAGACAAACCCAACGCGGCGGGCTAGAGTTCCTCCGGTTGTTCATGCGGCGACGTGCGCTCGGTGTCCTCCTGCTGGGAACGGCGGCGTTTTTCCTGTTCCGCGCGCGCCACACGGATTCCTCTTCCGCTGGCACACCGGGGGTGCCGAGCCCGCCCGCGTCGAGCGCCTCGGCTTTGCCTTCGGCAAGTGCCGTCGGGCAAGCACCGGTCTCCGACCCGGCCATCGATCCGGGCGACTGCGCCTCGCGTCCACTGAAGCTGCCGGCCGGCAACCCGCCTGCTCTCAGTTGCATCGAGGCACGGCGCGTCGTGGCTCAAGTTCGAGGTCGGTTGGCGATGCCCGCGGTGTCACCCGGCGCGCGCGAGTTTGCGGATCACACCGCAGACTGGCTCGACCCGCACGGGTTGTGGTCCGCCGCTCCAGACAGTCCGATCAAACATTCACTCGAGCAGCACGCGCTCGGCTTGCTCGCCGAGCTCGAGGCGGACCCGCACTCGCAGTCCGAGTGTGACGCCGCAGCGGCGGTCGCACGCGTCGTGCGCGATTGGGTCGCGGAGATCGGGCGTGAGCTGGACACCGGTCGCAAGAGCGCGCCGCGTGTGTCGCGTGAGCGTGTGTTCATGCTGGCCGAGGCGAGCGTGTTTCAGGACGACCCGGTGACACGTCCGGCTCGCGCACTCGCCCGAGAGCTCGGCGCGCGCATCGGGAGCTTTGCCTTCGAATTTGCCGATGCAGGCGCTGCGGTGGACGCCGCACGTTCACGCCTGGCGCCCGAGCTGCCGCTCGCCGAGTGGACCGGCGCAGTGCTCGCGGCGGCAGTTCGGTCCTACGTGCCGGCGGTGGATCCGCACGGTGAGTGGGCGCCCATCGACGAGGAATGGTCACTCTACTCGGCAGATCCGGGCCTTCTGTCCGAGGCGCGGCTCTGGGGGCGCATGGCTCGCACGGCGCTCGGGGTGCGTGTGCTCGACGAGGCCACTCCGCCGCTCGCTGACGGTGACCTCGTGCTCTCGGTCGCCGGTGTGTCGACCGCTGGGCTCAGCGTGGAGCAGGTGGAGCAGCTCTCGCACCTCGAGTCGATCGGTGGCGAGACGACGCGCGATGTCGTCGTGCTGCGAAGGTCGCAGCCAACGCCGGTGAAGCTGAGTGTCGAGCTCACACGAGAGGCTCCGGCGGAGGGCAACCGGCTCAGCGTGCGTCGTGTGAGCTACGGTGGCGACGCGGTGGCCGTGGTTGCGATCCCGGACGTGCCCGACGAGCTGGGTGAGGACCTCGAACAAGTGACGACCGAGCTCGCCGAACAAGGCGAGCCGCTGGCTGGCATGGTGCTGGACCTGCGCGGCAACGGCGGTGGCTCGATTGACGGCGCGGTGGCAGCCATTGGACTTCTTCTGCCCGGGGCGCCGCTGTTTCCGCTGCGGCATCGTGACGGGACAATCGAGATCCAGCGCGCCACCACTCCGCCACCCGCACACACTTGGCACGCCCCCGTCGCCGCGCTCGTGGATGGGTACACGGCGAGCGCCGCAGAGATGATCGCCGGGGCGATCGCCGGCTACCATCGCGGTCCGGTGATCGGCTCGCGTACCTTCGGCAAGGGTTGTGTGCAGGAGTACTTCGACGACGTCGCTGGTGCAGGGGTGCTGCGCCTGACCACGATGTTGTTCTCGCTGCCCGACGGGTCGCCGTTGCAGGGCGTCGGGCTCTCGCCGACCTTCAGTCTGCCGCTCTTGCCGGCCAGCGAGCGCGAGCGCGGCATCGTGGGCAGCCTGAAGCCCTGGCAGGGTCCGGACGTGCGCGCCAAGGCGAGCATGGGGGGAGCCGAGTGGCCGGCCCACCGCGGGCAGGTCGGGGTCAACGACGACCCAGTTCTGCGCTCCGCCCTGGTGCGCCTGGGCCGGGCGGCGCCCATTCGCCGGACCGCGGCGGTCTCGGCCGGGCGACCCCTCCGCCGCAGCAACACCCCCTGAGCCGTGCCTGGACTGGCTTAAACCCCGGGAGCCTGCTACCACGCGAGGCGTCGGGGCGCGCCAGCGCCGCCCCGCGATAGAGGAGTTCTTTCTGGCCGTAGACGACCGCCCTGCTCCGCACGCGGACGAAAAGAAGCGCAAACGCCCCGCACGAGGTGCGGATTCCGGGAACGTGACGCGCCGCGTAGAGCCAAAACCCTCACCTCGCGACGGTGCGAGAGTGACTGCGATCCGCAAGGAGGCGGCCGAGGCGGCGGTGCGCGCGGGTCCGACGCGGCATCCGGTCGATCTCGACGACGGTCGCCTCGATGCCGACGCCGTGAAGGTCGTGCGGCGGCTGGTCCGCCACGGTTACGAAGCGTACGTGGTCGGCGGTGGTGTGCGCGACCTGCTCCTCGATCGTTGCCCCAAAGATTTCGACATCGCGACCAGCGCTCGACCCGACGACGTGCGGACGCTGTTCCGGAACTCCCGCATCATCGGTCGACGCTTTCGGCTGGTGCACGTGCTCTTTGCCGGCGGCAAGGTGATCGAGACCGCGACCTTCCGGCGCGCGCCGGACGAGAGCGACCGCGACGGGGACGATCTGCCGATTCGCAACGACAACGTCTTCGGTGACGCGCACGAGGACGCGGCCCGTCGCGACTTCACGTTCAACGCCCTGTTCTACGACGTGGAGAACAAGGAGGTCATCGACTGGGTCGGTGGCATGCCGCACATCGAGAACCGCATCGTGCAAACGATCGGCGACCCGGTGGTGCGCTTCAAGGAAGACCCCGTGCGCATCTTGCGCGCGATCAAGTTCAGCGCGCGACTCGACCTCGGGATCACGCCGGACGTCTACGACGCCATCGTGCAGTGTCGAGGCTCGTTGGCCATGGCAGCGCGACCGCGTCTGTTCGAAGAGCTCTTGCGACTGCTGCGGGAAGGCGCCGCACATCGCTCGTTCTGGCTGGCCTGGGAGACTGGTGTGCTCGACGTGCTGTTGCCCGAGCTGTCGGCCTATCTCTCCGACTCCGAGGAGGACGACGGCCTGGTCTGGCGCCTGCTGGGTGAGCTGGACCGACGAACGAAAGAGCGTGGGGCGCCGTTCGACGACGTGGTGCTCTGGACGCTGCTCTTGCTCGAGCCCCTGCGCGAGGCGACGGCGGGTGAGCGGGACCGGGTCGAGGCCGCCTACGAGTTCCTGGAGCCGGTGATCGATCGGCTCAACGTGCCCCGCCGCATCGCCGATGCCGTGCGCCGCATCGTCGCGATCTTCCCGCGCCTCGAGGCCGGCCGGACCGGACGTTTCGCAAAGACCCCGCTCTTTGCCCTCGCTTCCGAGGTCTACGAGATCCGCCGCGGCGCCATGGGGGAGAGCACGGCGGAGTGGGGCTCACAGCCGCGCGCCGACTCCGCGGCCCTGGGCGCCACCAAACGCCGCCGCCGCCGTCGTCGTCGCTGAGCTGCGGGCGCGGCGGGCTCGAGCCCGAGCCATCACGCCGCGCCCCGCGTCCTCGCCGCTCAGTTCGAGTTCATCTCGACGCGCACGAGCTTCTTGCCGATGAACAAGTAGTCACCGTGGCTGAGTGGCTTCTCGGTCTTGATCCGGATGTACGTCCCGTTTCGGCTGTCGTGGTCCGTCAGCACGAATTTTCCGTCCTTCTCCTCGATCGAGCAGTGTTTGGCCGACATGAAGAGATCGCCGGGGAAGTTCAGGTCGCCGTCTTCACGACCGATGTCCAGGGTATTGCCCCGGGCACACACGGTCATGCCGATCGACCCGCCCTCGAGCAGCTGGTTGAGGCGGAACGCGCTCGGGTACTTGGGGGACGAATAGAAGAACGTGCCCTCCGAGTCGTTGCCGTCCGAGGCCTTGGGCGTCGGATCGAGTCGGAACAGCTGCTCGCCCGCCAAGAAGCTGTCGCCCGGGGCGACCTCGACGCTGCCGCGCACACGGAAGAAGACACCGTTCAGCGAGCCCTCGTCCCGCACCACCAGCCCGCCGTTCCGGTACAGGAAATTCGCGTGCTTCGGCGACACGAACTTGTCGTCGGAGAAATCGAGATCCTGACCGTGCCCCGCGAAGTGCTGCTCGGCCTTCAGGTGGTACGACAGGCCTTCCTGTTCCTGGCCTTGTCCGTCTTGACCGCGGATGACGATGATCCTCGCCTTCTCCGGATCCTGCATGTCGCTGAAGTAGTTGGCTTGCAGGTGCAGGATGTGGTCCGGAACCGGCGTACCGCACCGACCACAAAATTTGTGGCCGCTGGGCACAGGGCTCATGCACGATTCGCAGACGTAGTTCCTTGCTTGTTCCATCCGTTCCTCCTCGAGCGCCCCGCGGGGGACTCGACCAACGTCAACCGAGACTCGATCAATTTCGTCCAGCTGTGAACGAGCTTCGTCGAGCCCGGGCACTTCGAACGCCATGGTGGTCTCATCCTCGAACACCGGTTTGGGTGGTGCGATGGACGGGACACGCAGCGGCATCAGCGTTTGTTGCGGGAAAAGCCGAAGATCGTGGCTGCACGTCGGACAGAAGCGCGCACCGATCGGGGCCCAGACGTCGCACTGCCCGCAGACCACGCCGATTTCCAGGCCGGGCTCAATCATCGCAGATCAACCCGCACGCTAAGGAACCCGGACCGCTCGGGTCAAGCGGCCTACCGAATCACCGAAAATCGCGGCTTTTCGTCGAGGAATCCGTCCTTGCTGACCAGGCGGAAAACCACGGTTTCCAGGCAGGTCGCGGGATCCACCAGCCCGAAATCGCGAGAATCATAGGGTAATTGCCGATTGTCGCTGACCAGGAAGAGCTTCCCATCGGGGACGGTCTGGTCCACGGGGGAGGGCTGCACGCCCCCGCTCACCGCGGCCCCACGCATGTGAGAGACGCCAGCGACGGCCTCGATGTCGCAGTGCTCGTCGATCTCCTTGCCCGTGGCCGGGTGGATGACCTTGAACAAGCGCGGGTCGCAGGCGTGCTCGGTCTCGGCGGCGCGCCCATTGATCAGGACGCGCGGGCCCTCGATCTTCACCTTGTCGCCGGCGTCGCCGATGATGCGACCGATCACCATGCGCTCCGGCGCAGAAGGTTCGGGGCAGAGCACCAGGTCGCCGAATTTCGGCTTGGTCAGGCGCCACAGGATGATCAGATCGCCGCCGCGCAGCGACGGAGCGATCGAGGCCTCGAGGTAGGGATCACCCTCTGGGATCCGCCACCAGCGGATCGCAGTCGCCCGGGCCACCCCCACCAAAATGCCAACGATGATGGATGTCCAGAGCAGAAACCTGAAGAGCTTCCGCACTACCGCCTTAGCGTACCCGATAGCACGGGTGATGGCACATTTGAGGGGTTCTCAGCGCGCCGGGCAGCCGCCTATTGGGGGTAGCTCCGAGGCGCTCTGTCCGTCAGCGATCGCCTTGGCCGTGGCAAATACGGAGCGCCAGCGGTCGAGTCGCGTGAACTCTGCGCGGCCGATCGTCTCTTCGCTGCCGTCCATGACCGCGGCGGAGATCACACCCACGATCTCACCCGTTCCGTCGCTCAGTGCCGGACCGCCCGAGTCGCCCGGGCAGATGCTCGCGTTCAGACGGAAGCGGGACTCCAGCAGGCGATCGATGCGCCCGCCGGCGCGGTGCTTGCGCGAAATGGCCTCGGCCGAGAGCGCGCAGCGACCGAACCCCACGGGGTTGATCGCCTCCGCATTCTCGGGGCCATTGTCCAGCCGGGGTTTTGCCGTCGCCACGCCGATGAGCTTGCGCTCCAGCACCAAGATGGCGATGTCCCCCTCTCCGGCGGCATGACCACACGGCGGTGCGACCACGGCACGAACGCCAACGTCCCCCCAGGGCAGGTAGTCCCCGCCGAGCTCGACGTGGATGTCTTTGGGGCGCGAGTTCTTGTCCGTGAAGTCGCCGTACTTGTCCCGCTGCACGATGCAGTGGTGAGCGGTGAGGACCTGGTCCTCGTCGATCAGCGTGCCCGAGCAGCTGGTGTTCGCGACCACGACCCGCACCACGAAGTCGTCATCGCGCGCGAGTGCGAAGGGCATCTCCGGCGCGGCCAACCGGCCATCGTCGTCGGGGCGCGCTGCCGGTGACGGTGTCGGCTCGGCGGCGACGCGAAACTGGCGCATGCCAGAACAAGCGCTGCTGGCGCTGGCGGCGAGGACGGTGGCGATCACGGCGGCTCTGCGTCGGGTCACGATTTCCTCGTCTCAGCGAAGGTCCAGGCTGACTTCACGCATCGACACTCGATACGCCAGTCGGGTTCGGCTTGGGTCTTGTCTCGGGTCTTCCACACCTTGGCGGACGAGCTCCGACAGCAAACGTTCACGGCGCTGCGCACGCCCGATCAACACGGGAGCGCAGGGCGCCTCCGTGCAGGTGTCCAGCATACCGCGCTGCACCTCGAGAGCGGCCTGGGTGAAGCCGAGCTGCCACAAGGTGCGGGCGCGCGCGTCGGCAACTGCCGGCAAGCGGCGAAGCTCGGCCGGGGCGCGCTCGAGTGCGGCCTGAGCAACGCCGGGCGCTGCGCCCGCGAGGTAAGCGTCCGTCAGCTGGCAGAGTGCCTCCGCGTCCCCCGGATGTGCGCTGACTCTTGCCTCGAGCCCGGCGACCTCGGCCCCCAGGTTCCTGCCAATGGCCGCGGGCGTCGTCGGAACGGTCGACGACCGCACGGTGAGCCACAGGCCCCCGAGACCGACGAGCGCTAACGCTGTCCATCGGACGTGATGCATCGACCCTGAACTCGCTCCCGACAGCGGGACCTTGCGAAAGTTCCCGCTCGGAATGTGACGCATGAGCGATTGTACGTCTTGGGTCGGAAAATGAGTCCCCGTGCCTGACCCAAAATCCGGGACGGCGGGAGCGCGGTCAGTCGTGGGGAGCCGCTCGTACGGGGAAAACCGCCACGAAGCGCGGGGAATTCGCGGGTCAGGGCACGAGCACGAGGTCGTCCTTGTGGACCACGACGACGTCGAGGCTGCCGAACAACACGCTGAGCTCGGCCCCCTTTCGACCCGCCGCGCGGGCCACATCGACGGCCCCGAGCCGCGTGAGACCTCGCCCTACCTCGGCTCCATCCGCACCGACCAGACTCACCGCGTCGCCCGGGTGGAACTCGCCGCGCACACCCAGCACCCCGATCGGGAGCAGGCTGGTCTTGCCCGTCGCGAGGGCGCGCACTGCGCCGTTGTCCAGGATGAGCGCTCCGCGCGGGCGCAGGGTGTAGGCAATCCAGTGTTTGCGCGCCCTGAGCGGCTCGCCGACGTGCGGAAAGAAGGTGCCGACATCTTCGCCGGCGATGATGGCTTCGAGCACCTGTGGGTGTCGGGCCGAAGCGATCACCACCGCAGAGCCGGAACGGCGGGCTTTTTGCGCAGCGTCGAGCTTGCTCTGCATGCCGCCGCTGCCGAATTTTTCACCCTTCTCTTCGACGCTGCCCACCTGGCTCGAGTCGGTCATGATGGAGATCCGCTGGCCCCGAGCGTCGAGCACGCCCTCCACGTCGGTAAGGAGCACGAGCAGATCCGCGCCGACCAGCGGCACCACCATGGAAGCGAGCTGATCGTTGTCGCCGAAGCGGATCTCCTCGGTGGCCACCGTGTCGTTCTCGTTGACGATCGGCACGGCGGCGGCGTCGATGAGCGCGGCCAGTGCGTCGCGTGCGTTGTTGAGTCGCTCGCGATCCGCGAGATCGGCGTGGGTGAGCAGGACCTGCGCGACGGTGATGCCGAGCTGCCCGAAGGCCTCGTCGTAGCGCCGCATCAGCACACTCTGGCCCGCGGCAGCAGCGGCCTGCAGCTTGGCCATTTCCTTGGGCCGAGTGCGGTAACCGAGCCTGGTACACCCGATGGCAATCGCGCCGCTCGAGACCAGCACGACCGAGCGCTCTTGTTTGCGAAGGGTGTCGACTGCAGCGGCCAGCGAGCGCGGGGTGTCGTCGTCGGCGGCCAGCACGCGCGAGCCGACCTTGACGACGATGCGGCGGGCGCGAGTGAGAGTCGAGCGTTCCTGGCTCATGCGTCGGCGTACGATGGAGCCCCGGGCCCGGCAGCGTCAAGCTCGTGCAGCGGGCGACAGCGGCACGAGCTCGACGATCGGAGCTTCGACGGCCAGGGCGGCGCCGACGATGGGTTCCGTCGCGCCGGGCTCGCCGAGCGTGACGACAAACCGTGCCGCGCCCCCGAGCCCGATGAGCACCGAGGCTTCGAGCGGCGCGAAGGCGCCGCTGGGCTGCGCCACCGCGACCGCGATGCCAGCGCTCGAGAGGCGCTCCGCCAGCTCACGCCCGTTCTTCGTGACCGACACCAGGTAACGCGCTCCGGGCGCCGTGAGCGTCGCGAGGGAGCCGCGTCCGACCAGTGCGCCGGCTTCGAGCACGATCACCTCGTCGGCGTGCTCGAAGAGGCTGTGTTCGGGTCCGGTGAGGGGCAAGACTCGGGTCGAGACCAGGAGTGCCCGGCCCTCCGCGGCGCGTTCGACCACGCGACAGATGAGCTCGATGCCGCGCTCATCCAGCGAGTGCGTCGGAGCTTCGATCGCGATGATCTCGGGTGAGTCGAGCAAGGCGAGGCCGATCCCGACGGCGCGCCGTTCGGCGAGCGTGAGGGTTCCGAGGCGTCGGCCCCCGAGATGCGCGAGATCGAGGCGCTCCGCGAGCTTGCGCAGCGTGTCCTCGGCGGGGCGTTTGCCGAGCCCGCCGAGTCGAGCGCCCGCGAGCCAATAACGCTCCGCCGTCCAGTCCGCGGAGAAGGCCAGCTCCGATCGGGCCACTCCCACGAGCCCCTGAACGACCGCCGCGCGGGCGTCGTGGCCTCGCAGCGCGACGCGACCGCCCACCAGGACCGCGGTGCCGGCCAGGAGCTCGAAGAAACCCGCGAAGTCTCCGACGAAACCCAGACGAGAGCCCGACGCCGAGAGACTCAGTCCTTCCAGCAACGGCACGCCGTCGCGATCGACACGTGCCTCGTGAAGCTCGAGCAATGCCGTCACGGTTTCACCGGCATGAGCTCCATCCGCGCGAGGGGTTTGTCCGGTGCGTGGACCGTGAACGGTGCCAGCGCCTTCGCGAGATCGAGCAGCTGGCCAGGTAACACACTCTCTGCGGCGTGCGCGCTGCCCTCGAGACCGAGCAGTTTGCCGATCAGTGAGCTATCGGGCGGCGGCAGCTCGACGATGGGTGAGTAGTCCGGCAGCCCTGCCGCCTTGCGCGCGTACGCGAGGGCCTGGCGCAGGCCGCCGAGCTCGTCGACCAGCTTGCGGTCCCTGGCCTGCTCTCCCGTCCACACGCGCCCCTGACCGACGGCATCGACGGCCTTTTTGTCGAGCTTTCGTCCCTGGGCGACCCGCGTGAGAAAGACGTCGTAGAACTGCGAGACCTTCTTCTCGAGCTCCTTCTTTTCTTCGTCGGTGAAGGGTCGGTAGATGCTCTCGGCGTCGGCTCGGGGGGCCGTCTTGTAGGTCTCGACGGTGACGCCGATCTTCTTCAGCAGCTCGGACACGTCGGCCTTGCCATAGAAGATGCCGATGCTGCCCGTGATGCTGAGCGGGTTGGCGAAGACGTGATCGGCGGGTGACGAGATGTAATAACCACCGCTCGCCGCCGACGCGCCCATGCTGACAATGACGGGCTTCACCTTCGTGGTGAGCTGTACCTCGCGCCAGATCACGTCGGCCGCCATGGCGGAGCCGCCGGGGGACTCGACTCGCAGCACGACCGCGGCGATCAGGGGATTTTCCCGGGCGTCCTTCAGCGTCTTGGCGATGGTGTACGAGCCAGCGAGTTTCATGCCGACGAGTGGGACGTTCTTGCTTCGTCCATCGATCATGTCGCCGTCGACGTAGACGATGGCAACCCGCTGGCTCACGCCAAAACGCGCCGGAGCACGCGTTGCGCGCTCGTCGTCGATCAGCAACGTGCGCCGTCCAACCAGTTTGTCGATGGCGTCGCCGACCTGATCATCGAACGCGTAGCCGTCGATGAACCCGGCCGTCAGCGCCTCCGACGCAATGTACGGACCGCCGGCGATGCGCTTGCGAAGCTCGGGGACCGCAATGCGCCTCCCGCGCGAGAGGCCCTCGACCAACTGCCGTTCGTGCTGCTGCAAGAGATCGATCTTGTCGGCCTTCGCGACGTCGGTCGCCGAGTCGCGGGTGAGCCGCTCGGGTGCGCTCTTGTGCTGTCCAATCCGCACGAAATCGGCGCGAATGCCCAGCTTGCCGAGCATCGACGAGAAATACATGGCCTGGGATTTCAGTCCGGCGAAGCGCAACCCGCCGGCTGGGTTCATCAGTGTGCGGTTGGCGGCCGAGCACAGGTAGAGCTCCGCGCCGCCGGCGTCTTCGAGGTGGCAGAGCACTCGCTTGCCGTTCGCGCGCAGGAGCTCGATGGCGTCTCGCAGCTCTTGTATGTGGGCCATGGAGCCGGCCGGCGAGGTCCTGAGCTCGAGCACGACCGCATCGACGCTGGGCTCTTCGGCGATGCCCCACAGGCGCCTCAAGAGTGCGACGTGCCCGCGTGTTCCAGGTGTCTCTTCCAGGCGTATGCGCAGGGCGTAGCGCGGTCCCTCGACCCCCGCTGCTTCGCGGAACCCGCGCATCGCGATCTCGGTCTGCACGCCGTACGAACCCTTCACGCCCAGTCCGTTGCCGGTGATGGCGCCACCTGCGAGCTCGGCGCTGCCTCCGGCGCCCGACAGGTTGAAGGCCATGTTGGCCGAGGCGAGCCACGCGCGTCGGCTCACCTCGTCAGGGCGGCTGACCGAGAAGTCCCCCCGCAAGCGCCCGAGCCCCGGGACGTCCACACCCAGCGTGGCTCGCGGGATCCAGTAGCCGTCGCGCACGTCGATGTACTTGCCTTCGAGGCCCAGCTCGACCGCACGGGAGCCGGTCGGGCGAATGGCGAGCGCAATGTCGTAGGAGCGCTCGACGCCCAGACCGCGGTCATTGGTCGGCGCGTTGATGTCGTGGGCCACCAGCGAGAAGGCGAGCTGATCGAAGGGGCGCGCGCTGTAGCCGAGGGTGAACGAGGACAGGCCGTCGAGCTCGTCCGCGTCGGAGTAGCTGCGCTGCAGTGAAAAACCAAGCGAGGCGAAATCCGAGCCGCCGACGGCCACACCCCAGGTCAGCCACTGATAGTTGAACTGTCCGAAAGGCCCGCTGATGGCCGAGTACGGTGGGTCGACGAAATCGAGGCGAAGGCCCGTGCTCACCGGGATGTACGGGATGGGAAAACCGAACGCAAAGGCGTGGCCCTGCCACGGCACACGATTGGACTCGTCCAGGTAGATCGAGCTGAAGCGCAGCTCGCTGCCGGGTAGGAACGCGAGGTTCGCCGGGTTTTGCACCAGCGCCGTGGTGTCGTCGGTGCCGGCGACGCTGCGACCAAAGGCGGGCAGTCGAGTCGGCCGTTGCACCACCTCTTGGGCGGGAGCAGCCAGGCTGGCGAGCGCAACGGTGAGGGCGAGACCGAGTGAGAGCGAGCGATTTCTCATGGGAGCATTCCTCGAGCGCGGGCGACGAGCTCGATGGCGGTACGTCGCTGAGCGAGCTCGTCGTTATCCTTGACGGGCAAGAAGCGTGATTGTGCGCCGTCGCGCGGGAGTCGCACGAAGCGGGTGTCGAGGTGGCTCGTGATTTCGCCGATCAGGCGCTCGAACTGCACCACCGGGGCATCTCCGACCTTCTTCTTGGCGACGAAGAAGGTCCACTCCATTTGCAGCTCGAGCAGGGCCCGCGCATCGAAGTGAAATGTGTTGGTGTTGAACACCGGAACCTGTGTGGGGTCGAAGCTCTCGGGCAGTCGGAACTCTTCCAGCACCACCGGTCGGCCGTTCCAGCGCACGGGGATCCCGCCGCGATCGCTGGGCAGTTTGTCGACGACCTCGCAGCTCACGGGTTTGCCGTGGGCCAGGTGCCAGCCGACCAGGGCAGGGGCGAGCGTTCCGCCGAGGTTGTCGATGTTGGCCATCGTCACGACCTTGCCGCCGCGTTGCACGAAGCGCGCAAGCAGGCCACTCGCCCGCAGCGCGTCGGGCAAATCACCGTGCCCCGGGGCGTGCAAGCTCGGTTGTCCCTCGTCGTCCAGGAACAAACTGCCGTCCGGGTGGAGCCGCGGTGACAGGTGCTGGGTGAAAGTGGCGATCTTCTCACCGTCGAGGCGAGCACCCAGTGCCTCGCGGATCGGTTCGTCGGTGCTGTCGCTGGTCATCAACCAGAACGGTGGCGTACAGCCCGACATGCGTGCGAGGTTCGCGATCTCGCCCAAGCGCAGGTCGAGGAACGAAGAGCCAGGGATGGCGTCGACCAGCGCTTTGACCACCCCGCCCATGCGGGTTGCCATGCCGCCGGCCAGCACCACGAGCGCACACTCCCCGCGGGACAAGGCCGCGAGACCCAGTGCCTCGCAGCGCATGTGCTCCGGCGTTCCGACGGCAGGCAAATCGCTGACGTCACCCGGAGCGGGCGCCGCGACCGTACCCGTCACCCGGTTGCCGTCTGCGGCCCCCGCTGCGACGCCAGCGGCCAGGCGCAGGAAACGCTCGCGGTCGAAGGCGTGGCGATGAAGCAGCTCCTGAACCTCGGTGGGGAGCTGATCCAGCTGGTCCGAAAGGGCGCTCATCGGCGGGCAGCGTAACAGACTTCGGGAGTGCGAGAGGATGCACTACGGTTGGGCCATGGGTCTGCTTCGCGCGGCGAAGATTCAGTTCGTGCTCGCGGCCGCCGCGCTCATGACGAGCGGGTGCGTGACCGGCGTGGAGCGCCGCGCGACGCTGACCGAAGCTTCACACGCGCCGCCGCCACCGCCCGAAGAAGCCAGCGCGGGTCAAGTAACGGCGGGCACCCCCAAGACTCCGCCCTACGCACCCCCGGGCAAGTCGCCCGGCGCCGACTGGGTGTGGGTTCGGGGTTACTGGCACTGGGATGGAGTGCGGCACGTTTGGAAGAGGGGACGCTGGGAGCGAAGCGAACCGGACTACGTGCGCCGACTGCCGCGCTGACGCCAACTGCCCTTCGGGGCGTCTCCCGGGCGCGAACGACGCTGTGCGCTGCCTGCCTCAGCTGGGATAGGCCTCGAACTCTGGCAACGCGTTCGAGTCACAAGACCAGACCGCGCGCGAACCGGTGAAGATGCGAGCTTGCGGCGCGAACTCGGGCTCCTGGTCGAGCGAGCCCGCCGGAATGAACACCATCGAGAGCTGTTCGCTGGCCCGGGGTACACGCGCTCCGCAGTGACTGCAGAAGCTGTTGGCGAAACGCTCCGCGTCGGGCAGCTTGTACGACTTCACGAGTGCTTCGCCGTCGTCCCAGCGCAGGCTGCCGTGTACGAACAGGTTGGAGGCATGGCCAGTCCCGGTCGCCTTGCGACAGCGGGAGCAGTGGCAGTGGTAAAAACGGGTCGGCTGCCCCACTGCGGTATATCGGACCTGGCCGCACAGGCAGCTGCCGCTCAATTCGCGTGATTCGCTGGTCATTCTTTCGCTCCAGTCAGAAACCTCTGGCCGACGCCCAAGGTAGCCAAGCTCCGTCGCATGGGCAAAGGGTGGCTGGACGCAGGCGCGCGGCCGCGGCAGACAGAGGCATGAGCGAAGTCTGGTCCCTCGCGGGCAGGTCGGCGGTCGTCACGGGCGGTGCGCGCGGTATCGGGCGTACCATCGTCGAGGTGCTGATCGAACACGGCGCGCGCGTGGTCATCTTCGATCTCGAACCCGGCGACGCGATCGGCGGGACCGTCTTCTGGAAAGTGAACGTCGCGGACGCCGCCTCGGTAGCAGCGGCGGTCGAGACCTTGAGCGACGACACCACCTTGCTGGTGAACAACGCCGGGATCACCCGCGACAAGTCCCTCGGCAAGATGACGGACGATGAGTGGCAGTCAGTGATCGACGTGAACCTCACGGGTGCGTTCAACACCATCCGGGCGCTGTCACCGCGCATGCGAACGGCGGGGCATGGTCGCATCGTCAACGTCACGAGCATCAACGGACTGCGCGGCAAGTTCGGTCAGGCGAACTACTCCGCCGCCAAGGCGGGTCTGATCGGCCTGACCAAGGCCGCCGCACGTGAGCTCGGTCCGAAGGGCATCACCGTGAACGCGGTCGCCCCCGGCATGGTGCTGACCGAAATGACCCTGGCCTTGCCCCAAGAATTTCGCGACAAGGCCCAGGCGGAGGCGGTGCTGCCGAGCCTCGCGGATCCGCGCGACGTGGCGAACAGCGTGGCGTTTTTGCTCTCCGACGCAGCGCGTTGCATCACCGGCGAGGTGATCCGCGTGGACGCCGGGCAGTACATCTGAGGCGCTGACGCGCTAGCCTTCGCTCGCACCCGGGAGGCGAACATGCTCAGGCGACTCGATGGGGTTTTGATCTTCGCGCTGGCGATCGGCCTCGCCGGCGCCTGTTCCGCGACGGACGACGCCAGCTCGAGTAGCGGCGGAGCGGGTGGCGCGGGCGGCGCTGCAGGCAGTGATGCGTCGGCTGGTACCGCCGGCGCAACGAACGACGCGGGCAGCGACGGACCTGCACCGACCAAGACGGTCGTGGTGGTCGGGCCTGGCGCGGATCCGACCTCGAAGGACAAGTTCAACGGGCCAGATGATCCGTTCGCAAAACCGGAGGTCGTCTATCCCGCGAACAACATCGTGACACCGCCCAACATGCAGTCGCTGGAGGTGCACTGGAAACCGGGCGCCGGGCAGACCCTGTTCGAGATCCGCTTCGAGTCCCCCGCCATCGCCCTCGTGATCTACACCGGCTGCACTCCGGTCGGAGGCGGCTGTGTGTACCAGACAGACAAAGATTTCTGGTCGCAGCTCGTGGAGCCGAATCGCGGCGCGCCGCCCATCAGTTATCGAGTTCGCGGCGTGAACGGCAGCGCGCCGTACGGTGTTGGAACCAGTGACCCGCGGCTGCTCGCGTTTTCGAAGGAGAACATCATCGGCGGGCTCTACTACTGGAACACCAGCGGCGTGATCCAGCGCTACGACTTCGGGTTGCCCAACGCGACGGCGGAGCAGTTCATGACGCCGCCCATGGCGGGCGCGCTGACCTGCGTCGGATGCCATGCCCTCTCCCGCGATGGTAAACGCATGGCCATCGGCAACGACATCCCGGCGCCCGCGCCGTTCAAGGTCTACGACGTGGCGACCCGCACTCCGCTCACCGCCGACGGCGGCGTCGTGGGAGGTGCCGCCAACTTCTTCGCCTTCTCGCCCAATGGCGATCGGCTGCTCTACTCCGATGGTGTGAAGACCGGCCTCCAGGACGTGAACAGCGGCGCGATCTTGAACCCGAGCTTGATCCCCCTCGGCACGATGCCGGATTGGTCGCCGAACGGTGAGCTCGTCGTCTACTCGAAGGCAGCAGCGCCTCCTCCGTTTGGTTTCGGCAATCCGGGTGTGTCCGACGCTTCCCTCGAGACCATCAAGCTCTCGGGCGGTTCGTGGAGCCTCCCCACCACACTCGTGCCGTACACGGGTCAGAACAACTACTACCCGTCGTTTGCGCCGTCGCAGAAGTGGGTGGCGTTCAACCGTTCGCCCTCCAACATGGATTCCTACTCCGCCGGGCCGCCCTCCGGGGACGGAGAGTTGTGGGCGGTCCCGACCGCAGGCGGCAAGGCGGTTCGCCTCGATGCCGCCAACCAGGGCGGGAGTTGCTCGTGGGCCAAGTGGGCCCCCGACGTGGGCACCTACTACAACGGAACGATCATGTGGCTCACGCTGTCGAGCGCGCGCGCCTACGGCCTGCGGTTGCCGCAGGGGTCCAAGGTGCAGCTCTGGATGGCAGCCTTCGATCCGAAGCTGGGTGAGCAGGGCAAGGATCCGAGCTTGCCGGCGTTCTGGTTGCCTTTCCAGGACATCGCCGGCGGCAATCACATTGCGCAGTGGGTGACCACCGTCGAGCGGCAGCCATGCACGGAGAAGTCCGAGTGCCAGGTTGCTGAAGACTGCGTCAACGGCAAATGCGTTCCGGTCGTGAAGTGAGCAGATGGCAGCGGCGGTCTTTCACTACAGTGATGTCTCTCGCGACCCCACGGCGGCGGCACGCTCTGGAGTGAGTGACCGAACCCGTGCCGACCTCGAAGCGCTTGGGTTCACCAAGCTCGGGTACGCGGCGGCGGAGCACGCTGGTGGAATGATCATCAGTGAGGTGTGGCGCTGCGAAACCGGGCACGTGCTCGCCGGTGTCGCCTGCAGTCGCGGTCAGGAGCTCACCGAAATGAAGACCCTGTTCGACGACGGCCGCATCGTCAGCACCAGCCAGATGTTCCCAGGTTTGTTCGGTGTGCTCGTCGCGCACGGCGTCGCCACTCCGGCGTCCGCGGGCTATCATTTGCACCAGTGCGACAAGAGCCAGCTCGGCGAGCTCTTTGCCGAGCACCGCGCGCACGTCGCCGAGGAGCTTGCGGGTGAGGCAGCGCCGGTCCCAGCCGACATGCAGACCTATTTCGCGCTGCGGCTCCGGTACCGCGAGATCGCGGATGCGTCGCTGGAGATCAGGGAGCGCGTGGCAAAACGGGCGTTTCGTGTGGGGGTGGCCATCGCGATGCTGTGTGTGCTCGCGTCGATCAGCACGCACGAGCGCGGACTCGGCCTCGTCTGGCCGGTCCTCAGCGGGGTCGTGGCGGTCCTGATCTTGCCAGCCTCTCATGCGTTCGGGTTGCTCGTCATCGGGCCGACCGTCGCTCGTCGACGCAAGGTCGCCCGCGTCGGCGTGGAAGAAATGTTGGAGCGCGCAAAATCGATCGGGTTCGCCGACCTGCCCCCGCAAGCGCTGCCGGTGTTTCTGCCCGACGCACCCCGGCTCGACGCGGAGACCGAGCGCAACCTGGAGCAGCGCGACACCTGGGTGTTCGCCGCCAATGCTGCCGCGCCGACCTTTGCCATGGCGGTCTTGGGTCTCGCGCTGGGTTTTTCGGGATTGGCGGTAGCGCTCGGGCTCGACATGGCGTCGAACGGCTTCCTTGCCATGCGGCATCGGACCGCGCGCTTGAGCCTGTTGCGCTCGTGGTTGGTCCCAGAGCTGGTGGCGAGCGAGCCGGTGTCGGTTGGGGCCGCGTGTGTGATGGTCTCGCCGACCGTGGCCCGGTTCCAGCTTCTGCTCGGCTCCGGCTTCGCGATGTTTGCGCTCTACAACCTGGCTCAACACAAGAACGCGCCGCTGCCTGCGCTGTTCGCGCCCATCGCTCTGGGTATCGGTGTCGCCGTCGGCGCGCTGGCGATGCGCACCGCGCGACAGCGACACGCAGCTCGCCGCGAGGCGTTGGCGAATTCTCGGAGCACTGGCTGAGTCGCAGCGTGTTTGGTAGGCGGGATGCCATACCCTCCGACCGCCGAAGCATCGGCCTAGCAGTTGTCTGGAACCACGGTGATGGAGCCCGCGGCTCCCATCACGACCCAGCTCCAGGCGGACGCCTCACTCCGGAACGTGACGTTCTTTGCGCCTGCTGGCGCCTTTGCGAGCACCGCCTTCAGCGAACAGCGGGGAGCGCTGGTGACCGACTGCTTGCAATCGTAGGAGGCGTCGTCGATTGGCGCGGCGAACGTGCCGTACATCGACGCGCTGACGGACACCAGGCACCTCTTGCCGGTCTTCGACGCTGCCGGTGACCGGAAGATGTACGCGACCGACTGCTGCGGCGACTTGAGCTCGAATTCACCGCTGGGCAGGAGACCGACGACAGTGAGCGTCGCCAACTCGGCGTCGGGCAGGTGTTTGCGGGCCGCCTGGCGAGCGCTCTCGAGGTGGGATGGCAGGTCGAACCGGTTCGGGTCTGCCGGGGCCTTTGGGCCCGACTTCGTGCCGCCGCTCGGCTGCTCGAACGTCACGTTGACCGTGTCTCGCCCCATCACCAGGAAAAAGACCCCGGCTCCGATGACCGCCAGGAGCGCGATCAGCGCGCCGATCATGCCGATGATGAACCCCACCGGTGAGGAGCGAGGAGCAGGTGGCGCCTGCACGAAGCCGTGAGCCATTCCGGACACACTGGCGGTGCCCGACACGGTCCCAGCAGGTTGGGTTGGCAATAGCCGCATCGGGGTCGGCAGACCAATCCGCGGGGGCGGTGGAGCGCTGACCCCCGCGTCCGGCAGCAGTGACAGGACGGCGGCGAGCGCGTGCGCCATTTCCGTCGCCGAGTGGCAGCGGCGTTCGCGGTCCTTCTCCATCGCTTGCAAGATCAGCATCTCGAGCGCCGGGGGAAGATCCGGTCGCAACATCAGCGGGCGCGGCGGCGCGGATTCGATGTGCTGACGCAAGAGCTCGAACAGCGACTCCGCTTCGAAGGGCCGCCGACCGGTGGCGCCCTCGAACAAGATCACTCCCAGGGAGTATAGATCCGAGCGTGCGTCCACGCCTTGCCCACGGGCCTGTTCGGGCGACATGTACTGCGGCGTGCCGAGCAGCGCGCCGGTGCGCGTCGCGTCGCTCTGTCCACCGAGCTCGGGCTTCAGCTTCGCGATGCCGAAATCGAGGACCTTCACCCGACCCAGCGCGGTGATGAAGATGTTGTCCGGCTTGAGATCGCGGTGGGTGATGCCGTGACCGTGGGCGGCCTCGAGCGCAGACAGCACCTCGAGCGCGAGCCGCACCAGAAACCCTAGAGGGAAGGGCCGCGTGGACTCGAAATGGGCGGCGAGCGGCGCTCCCTCCAGATACTCCATCACGATGTAGGGGCGGCCGTTCGGGAGTACCGCGAGATCGAGCACGTTGACGATGTTCTCGTGCCGGATCAGGTTCACGGCCTTGGCTTCCGAGAAAAAGCGGTCGACCAGGCCGCTGCTCGAGCTGCCGGTCGGAGACAGCACCTTGATGGCGACGCGACTGCCGATGGACGGCTGCACGCCCAGGTAAACTTCGCCCATGCCGCCGCGCCCGATCAGGCGTGCGACGCGATAGCTGCCGACGAGCTGTCCGAGCATGGGGTCCCCGTCTGACGCGGCGAGGCTCGCCCCGTCTTCGGTGCAGAAGCCCGGCGCTCGAGCCGGAAGGCCGCAGCTGGGACACACGAACATGACAACTCGAGGCTCGCAGGCGAACACGACCCTGTAAAGGCAGAGCGCTGACAGAGCCAGGCTGTCGTGGCAGGCTGAGAGGTCGACTGTGGCGTTACGTCCGTCTGCGGCCTGCGGCACGACGCACCGCATCGACACCTGGACGCTGAGGAGCCGCGGCGGTGATTTTCGGCTGCGAGGAAAGGGCGTCAAGAAGCCCAATCCCGCGCCCTGACCCAATTTTTCCGGCGCGACTGGCCGAGTCGAGCGGGGCGTCTTATGTTCCGCGCCAAGCACCATGAGTCAGACGTATTCCTCCGCAGTCGCTCAGGGTCGTGCCGGACTGAACCCGGTCGACGCTCGCGCGAAATTCATCGTCCGCACCTACAACCACCTGTTCGGCGCCATCATCTTGTTCGCGGCGATCGAGGTCGGCCTGTTCATGTCGGGGCTCGCTTACCCCATTGCGGCGGCGCTGCTCGGGCGCAGCTGGCTGCTCGTGCTGGGCGGCTTCGTGGTGGTCAGCTGGGGGGCAAGCCACGTCGCGCATCGTTCGCTGAGCAAGCCGGCTCAATATGCGGCGCTGCTGGGGATGGTCGTGGCTCAAGCCATCATCTTCGTGCCGCTCCTGGCCATCGCGGACAAGGTCGCCCCCGGCGCCATTCAGAGCGCATCACTCGTCACCATGCTCGGTTTCGCGGGTCTCACGGCCATCGCCTTCGTGACTCGCAAGGACTTCTCGTTCCTGCGCGGCCTGTTGTTCTGGGGCGGCATCATTGCCCTCGTGGCAATCGTCGCCGGCGTCGTGTTCAGCTTTCAGCTGGGCACGTTCTTCAGCGTGCTGATGGTCGGGTTTGCGGGCGCCGCGATCCTCTACGACACCTCCAACGTCATCCGTCACTTCCCGGAAGATCGCTACGTGGCGGCGGCCCTGGAGCTGTTCGCGTCCGTCGCGATGATGCTCTGGTACGTGCTGCGCATCTTCATCTCGTCGCGGGATTGAGGCAGCGCCGCTGCCGGCGTCAGGGCGGCGGTTGGGCGGCTCCGCGCCCCGGCCGAGAGGTGAATCCGGTCGGACGACAGCCCGTCGAAGCTCTGGCATAGTCCGCCCGCCGATTCGAGGAGGAGTCCCATGCGTACGCTCGAAATGTCTTTCTTCGTGCTGCTGACCGCCGTTTCGTCACAAGCCTGCTCCATCACTTGTATCGAGGACGCCAGCGGCACCCGTTGCACGGCCAAGAGCCTGGTGCGGTACGACGGACCGCCGAGTGCGCCCCAGGCCTTCGACCGGGCGCCGGGTTCGCCGCTCATCATCGACGTGCTCTACGGCAACGTCGCCGTGCAGCGCAGCATGAGCGGCAAGCTCGAGGTGCAATTCTTCCCGTTTGCCTACGCGGGGCACGACGAAAAGGCCATCGCCGACCAGCAACTGGCCCAGAACATCCGCACCTCGGCCACCGCCACCGCCGTTACCGTAGGACGTGAGGGTGGCAGCAACGGTCTCGGCGCAAACGTCGTCGTGCGCGTGCCAGACACCTTCGACGGCCCCCTCACCGTCGTCAACAAGGGCGGCGGGCCGCTCAACAACTTCGACATCAAGGTCGACGCGGTCGGCCGAGCCACCGCACTCAGCGTGACGAATCAGTCGACGCTCGGGGCGTGTTGGATCCAGGGCGCGCCGACCGTGCGCAGCACCACGGTGCAGTGTGGCGCGGGGATCAGTGTGTTCGACGTCAGCGACGAGGTGAACCTCACCAACATCGACCAGAGCCATGACGGGCCGAACCCGGCCATCACGTTGCGCATGGCGGCGGTGAACGCGGGCTCACGCGGCGGAAGAGTCTCGACGGTCTCCGGAAGCATTGCTGTGACCTTCCCCAAGGCGGGGGGCTACGTGCTCCGAGCCAAGTCGCCCGTGAAGGGGCTGGTCCAAGAGGGGGCGTTGCCGCCGACGTGCCAGAAACAAGAGGCGGCGCCGGGTGACAAGACCGTGACCTGCGGCGCGGGTCCGGCCTACGAGTTGCTCGCGGGCAGTGGCCCCAACACGCTGGGTCAAGCGGCGGACAACAACGTCGTGCTCGCCTTCCAGTAAGCGCTCGGGCCGTGGACTCGAACGGCCAACTTGGCCGTCTGGGTCGGCTTCTGGTACCCGCCGAAGCAATGTCCGAGGGACGCGAGGCGGAAGATCTTGCGGCGCTGTTCGAGCGCACCAGCGACCTGGTATCGCTTTTGTCGGGTCAGCTGGCGGTGCTCCGGACCCAAGCCCAGGCCTTTCTCGGCATCGGCGGCATCTGCATCAGCGTGACCGGGTTCGCGGGACACAACATGGTGAACGCAGGCCCGCTCTCCGCGGGGGCGATGATCGCGGGCATCACGCTGATCCTGGTGGCTATCGTGATCACCCTGCGGAGCTTCTCCAGCATCCGCTGGGTCACCCAGGAGCTGGGGGACGGTAACGTCGAGCTCGCGCGTCGAGTGCTGTCCCACCGCAACGCGCTGCAACGACGGTTGTATCGGGCGGTGGCGCTGATCGCGGTCGGGCTGGGGTGCTACGTGATGGCCGTGGTCCTGGCGTCCATGACCCGCGGCGGTTGGACTCCGCCCTGAGCTCGGCGGGTCGAACCGCGAGGCTCAGCGTTTGCCCCAGACTTCGATCTCGGAAAATACGAGCGCGCCAGCGCCGGGGTGCCGTAGCCGGACGTAGCGCGCGCGTCGTTTGCCCAGGCCCGCCACCCAGCGCCCCTTGCTGATCGGCTCGGCGCGCACGGCGACCTCGGCGAACTTCGCGTCGTCGTCGCTGATTTCGACGATCAGCGGGACGGCGCTCTTGTCGGGTGCATACACGGCGACCCGTTCGATGGCGACCGTGTTCAACAGGTCCACGCGCACCCACGGCTGCTCCTGACGGTCGGTGGTTACGGCCTTGGTGCGTTCGCCATCCGTGATCGCTTCCGACGGAGCGCTCCCGCGCTGAAGGCTGCTGATTGCGACGGGTTTGTACGCGGCCTCGTTGGACGGCCACACGAACGCCCACAGCACGAACCAGACTGCTCCCGCCAGGCCGCCCACCAGGGTGACGACGCGCAGCGCGCGGGCGCCGCGCAGTGCCCGCGGCGTTCGGGGCTCGGCGTGCTCGAGCAACCAATCGACGACCAGCGACGCGTCGGCGCGCGCGCGCCGTGCCTCGGAGCTGGTGAGTGAGTCGAGCTGGATTGGATCGCGGGGCTCGAACATTTCCCTGACGCGGGACAAACTGGTGGGCGGCTCGGGCAGCGCGAGCTGAGCCAGGCGAGCCCAGGGTTCGGGTGGCGCCATGAGTTCCTCGGGTAGTTCGCCCCTCGCCGCGAGGAGCGCGGCGATCGCAAGCTCCGCGGCCTCGCGCGCGAGACGCAGGGCGGCGATGTCGTGTTCTTCGGCGCGGAGTGCCCGCGCCGCCGAAGCTCGCCTCACGGCGGCGTGTCCGAGGGCACGCGCTCTGGCTGCGTGCATTTCGGGCAGAGCCTGCGCGCGCTCGATTGCCGCGCGCAGCAGCAGACGTTCAACCAGACCGCGTGCCAGCCCCGTCATGGGTCACTCTCGGGTATCCAAGCCCGCGTCGCCCGCGCTCGGCGCGCCCGCGTCGCCCGCTGCGCCGCCGAGCGGCGGCGGTGCCGGCTTCGGTGGAGGCGGAGTCGCCCCCGGAGGTGCTGGCACGGGCACGGGCACGGGTGCGTAGGGTACGTACCCGGGAGGTGGCAAGCGCATCGGGGGCAGCATGATGGCGCGACGCTTCTCCAGGTTGTCGTTGTAGATGTTGATGGCGTCGTACTGATACGGGGCGCCCGAGGCCAGGAGCGCGACCCCCGTGATGAGGCCGGCGACACCACACAAGAGGCCACCCACGGCGAGCGCGTCTTTCTCCCGATGCGGCTCGCGGTCGTCGATGGTCGAGAAGCCAGCGTACATGCCGGTCAGCAGACACGCCGTGCCCACGATGTAGACGACAAACCCGCTGGTCGTCCGCGACTGATACTTCTCCGCCGCCTCCTTGGCCTCGGGATCGTCCTCGACGGCCTCGACCAGACCGCCGCCCATGAACCCGTGTTTGAACTTCTGCCCATCGCGCACGTAGGTGACCGATGCCTCATCGAGCATCACGGACAGGCGCGGGCCCAGCTGCGGTTGATACTGAGAGCTGCAGCCCGCGATCGAGATCGCGAGCAGCCCCGCCAGTAGCTCACGAGCGATGCATGTTTGCGACGATGCGTGCGCCATCTAGATCGAACCTGAAGCGAAGCGGCCGGAGGCCGCGTTTGGCCATCGTCTCGTAGACTCGTCGTTTGTCGGCGGGACGCGCGTAGAACATGAAGAACCCACCGCCGCCCGCGCCCATCAGCTTGCCGCCGATGGCCCCGGCCTCACGCGCAGCCTCGTAGTGCTCGTCGATCCGGCTGTCGGTCATCTTGCTGGCGAGCTTGCGTTTGTTGGTCCAGTGCTCGTGCAGCAGCTCGCCGTACCGATCGGTGTCCCCCGCGACCAGGAGGTCGTACACCTCGTGGCCGAGGGCCTTGATGCGGTGCATGCCGTCGAGCGTGGCTTGATCGCTCTTTTGCACGCGCGCCCCCTGTTCTTCCAGCACCGAGCTGGCCGCCCGTTCGATGCCCGACCACATGATCACCAGGTTGTTCGCGAGCTCGTCCAGGACCTCGTCCTTCACCGGTACGGGCTCGACGTGGACCGTGCCGTCCTTGTCCAGCGTGAGGGCCGTCACGTTGCCGAACGCCGCGATGTACTGGTCCTGCTTGCCGATGGGCTCGCCGAGGCGATGCATCTCGATCTCACAGGCTTCTTCGGCCAGCTGTCGTGACGACACGAACTCGCGCTTGTACGCGTGAAGTGCGTTCAAGAGCGCCACGGTGAAGCTCGAAGAAGAACCGAGACCGCTGTTGGCGGGCACATCGGCGACGCTCGTGAGCTCCATCGCTCGCCCGAGGCCCGTCATGCGCAGGGCCTCGCGGAAGATCCGATGCTGGATCGCCTCGACGTTCGGCACGATCTCGGTCTGGGAGTAGGCCAGGCGAATGTCGTCGTAAAAGCGCCGGCTCGCCGTGATGTACACGTACGAGTCGATGGCCGCGCTGACCACGAAACCGCCGAATCGCTCGTAGTAGCTCGGCAGGTCCGTGCCTCCACCGCCGAGCGAGAATCGAACGGGTGCGCGGGATACGATCACGGGGTCCTGAGTCTCTCGGTCAGCTCGGCGAGGCCGGATTCGGAGCCGATTTCGTAGAACCTTTCATGGGCGACCCAGGCGCGCAAGCGGCCGGTTCGACAAAGCGTGGCCTGCACTTGGTCGAGGCCGGCCGGCTCGTCCGCTGGTAGCTCGGCGATGACCTCGCGGCGCAGAGCGATGGCTCCGTAGTCGATGAACGTGACGTCCGCGGAGGTCGCCCGTTTGTCGTAGCTCACGACCAGCTGCCCTTCGACGCGGGTGTTGCTCGCGTCCCAGCGGCCTCTGTTCTCGAACACACTCATCGTGCCGAGGGCCTCGGGGTGCTGGTCGAGGTCGCGCAGCGGCGCGGCGTAGTCGAAGGGCAAGTAGCTATCACCGTAGGTGACCAGGAAGCTGGGCTCGAGCAGAGCAAGCGCGCGCCGAATGGCCCCAGCCGTGCCACACAACGTCGGCCCGTCCTCGGAGTATTCGACGTCGAGCCCGAACGCTGCCCCGTCCGAGACGTACTCGCGGATCTGTTCGCCCAGGTGCGCGATACAGAGCAACACCCGGGTGAAGCCCGTTCGGGCGAGGGCCTCGAGCTGCCAGGCAACGAAAGGGCGACCGGCGACCTCGAGCATCGATTTCGGGATGGTCAGCGTTCGCGGTCGCATCCGCGTCGCCAACCCGCCCGCCAGGATCACGGCCTGCACGCGCTCGGCATTATCACGACCGCCGCCCGAGCGCAGGCTCGGCGGACGGAGGCGCGATTTCAGCTGCGGTCGCCGCGCGTCCGCCCGGCGCGCGATCGCGCGCGATCGCCGTGGGTTCGCGCTTCTGATCTTTACAGCGAGCGCGCGGCGGGCATTCATGGCTCCACCCGAGCGACGATGTCCCCCCGAGTCCACGAAGCCGAGGCGGTTCCCTGCGGGCGTTGCGGCGCGCCGCTCGTGCTCGACGTCACCTCACCCTGGGTCTGGTGTCGGGTGTGTCACGCCTGGCAGGCGGTGCCGGAGGAGGTGCGGCGCGCCGCGTGGGAGCGCTGGAACGCCCTGGAAAGGGCCCGAGCTGCTCAGGACCACGAACGCACTCTCGCCGCGCAGCGCGAGCGCATGCTCGAGACCGAGCGCACCAAGAGTCGAGTGCTGAGCGCCGTGGTGGCGGGCGGGATCCTGGTCTTCGTGCTCCCGACCCTCGGGACCGTTGCGCTCTACGCGGTGGCCACCGTGCTGGTCGCCTTCGACGAGCTCGAGCTGTGGGCGGCGGTGCCACTGGTAGCGCTCCTGGTTGCCGCGGCGCTGGGGTTCTTTCTGGCTGGCCTCGGCGCTTGTTTCTTTCTGTATCGACGCGCGACGCGCCACCGACGCTGGAGTCGTATCGGCGGCGACGCCGAATGGTACGGGGCTGCGCGCCAATCGGGTTCTGCCGTGCTGGTCGGCTGCGGCGAGTGTGGCGCGCCGCTGGCGTTTCGGCCCGGTGAGCACAGCGTGCAGTGCGGTCACTGTCGCGCCGTTGTGCTCGAGCCCGAGGAGCACGCCGGCAGTGTGATGACCATGGCGCTGTCCGAGGTACAGTTGGCACGACGCGCCCGGGCCCGGCCGGAGCGCGCGCTGCTCCGAGCGCGTATCGCCACCCAGCGGCGCACCATCGCCCTGCGCGCATGGTTCATGGCAGGTTCGATGGCGTTCATCGCCATCCCGGCTCTCGCCTTTGGATACGCGGTACGTGCCATCACTCCCAGCCTGGAGGAGTTGATGCTGGAGCTCGGCAAACGTCTGAGCGGAGAGTTCGGCGCCGGGCTCGACCCGCCCTTCGAGTGGCTCGACCTCTTCTGGATCGGCGACACGCCGCCATCGTTCGACATGTGGAGTACGTTCGCCAGCCGCTGGTCCATCGCGAGCACCTTCCGGGGACGACCGGTGCTGGTCAGTGTGCTCGCGTCGTGGTCGGATCTCCGCGCCAAACGCGCGGCCCTGGTGCTCGCTTGCCCACGTCAGCGCAACGCCGCTCGGGTCATGGCGTCGCAGACGGCCCAGCGCATGCACACGTCGGGCTGGGCGGTGCACGTGGACTACGCCGGGATTGCGCTGGTCTCGGCCGACGTACCGCAGAAGAGCATGACGGTCGAGTCGCTCACGGCCCTCGTGGTCGCCGCCTACGAGCTTGCCGAAGAGGTCGAGAGCCCGGCGCGCTGAGCTCGCGTCGCCCGCTGGTTGCTCGGCCGTGCCGCCCGTGGTTGGGGGAGGCGCGTGGACTGGCGCGACAATTCGTGCGAAACCGCGGCGGGTCATGTCTACGCGATCGCCGCGGCGCCTCGTCACCGTGATCGGTGTCGTCGTCAGCGCGCTGTTCGTGTGGGTGGCGGTGCGGCACCTCGACGTGTCGACGATCCGCGCGACGTGGCGGAGCGCACGACCTCTGCCCTGGGTACCACTGGCCGTGCTCGCGTACGTGGCGGGTCACTTCGTGCGCGGCGCACGCCTGCGTTACCTCGTGCGGCGCGAGGCCAGCATGCGGCTGACGACCGCGAGCAACGTCGTGGTCGTGGGTTACGCCAGCAACAACGTGTTACCCGCGCGCCTCGGAGAGCTGGTTCGCGCGGGCATGCTGGCCGAGCGCACCGGGATCCCGCTGGCCCAGGCCCTGACGGTCACGTTCATCGAGCGACTCGTCGACGGCGTGGCCATCTTGCTGCTGCTGGTCCTCAGCACCTGGTTGACCCACACCGCCGGCTGGATCCGCGAGCTCGCGCGGGTGGGTGCCGCCGTGTTTGGGCTGGCCTTGCTCGGGCTGTGTGTGGCGGTGATCTTTCCGCGTGCGCTCGGGGCTCTTGCCTCGCGTGTGTCGCAGCCCCTCGGTCCCAAGTGGCACGACCGTGCCCTCTCACTGACGACGAGCGTGGTCAACGGTGCGGCCAGTCTCCGGCGCCCGCAAGACGCGCTGGTGATCGGCGCCCTCTCGGTCGTGGTGTGGTTGTTCGAGGCCGCGATGTTCGTGTGTGTGCTGCCTGCGCTCGGCCTACCACTCCACTTCGGCTCCGGCGTCATCGCGATGGGCGTCACGAACTTGGGGATCTTGGTGCCATCGACGCCGGGCTTCATCGGCCCATTTCATTTCTTCTGCGCGCAGGCGCTTCAGGCGCAGGGCTTCGGGCCCGAGGTCGCGCTCTCGTACGCGGTGCTGGTGCACCTGGCATTTTTTGCCCCCGTCACGCTGTGGGGCGCCGGTGCCATGCTCTGGTACGGCGTCGAGGTCGGCGCGACCGCGGCCATGGCACGTGCCGCGCGCCACTCTCCGGGCATCCGACTGATCTCGGGCGTGCCCATGCGTGTGATCAGCCGCGTCGAGAAGATGCCTGCCGCGCCCGGACCGAGTGAGTTCGACCTGGCCCTCGCCGAGGCCGTCTTGCTGCCGGACTCGTTGCCCGACCGGGAGGTGCTGACGGATGTTGCCGCGTTCCTCAGCGGGCAGATCGAGGCCCTGCCGGCGCGCATCCGCACGCTCTACCACGTTGGCATGAGTGTGTTCCGCGCCTGGGTGCGCCTGCGCTACATGCGGAGCTTCTGCGCCCTGGCAGCCGCGCGCCGGCGTGAGGCGGTGCAGGCCTGGGCGTTCGGGCGCATCCCGCCGCTCCGGCAGCTGTTTCGCGCGCCGCAGAGCACGGTGTTGCTCGCTTTCTACGAACACCCGCGGGTGATCGAGGCAATGTCGCCGCGCGAACACCGACACTTGCCGGTGGCCGAGCCCGAGCAGCAGGTGGACATCACCAAGACGGAGGGCAGCGGTGCCTGATCGCGAGCGCGTCGAGGTCATCGTGATCGGCTCGGGAGCGGGTGGCGCGGTCACCGCCCTCGAGCTCGCGCTCGTGGGTCGCAATGTCGTCGTGCTCGAGGAAGGGCGTCGTCACGCCGACGCCGATTACGGCAAGAGCTCACCCGAAGCCATGCGGTTGCTCTATCGGCGGCGTGGCATGACGCCGATTCTCGGCAAGACGCCGCTCGGGTACGTCGAGGGTGCGTGTCTCGGCGGCAGCACCGAGATCAACAGCGGATTCTGGCACCGCACACCGCGTGAGACGCTGCTGCGCTGGAAGGCGCAGTTCGATCTCGCCGACAGCGGTCCCGACGAGCTGGCGCCGCACTTCGCCTGGGCCGAGGAGATCACGCGGGTGCAGCCCTACGGCAGACCGTTGCCCATGAGCACGCAGGTGTTCGCGCGCGGCATCGAGGCCATGGGGTGGGCAGCGCAAGAGGTGCCCCGGGCTGCGGCCGGCTGTCAGAGCACCAACGCCTGCGCAGCCGGCTGTCCGACTGGCGCCAAACAGGGGATGAGCCGCGCGCTCTGGCCTCGCGCGGAACAGATGGGAGCCCGGGTGGTCACCGGGTGCCGGGTGGAGCAGCTGCTCTTCGCCGGCGATCGCTGCACCGGTGTGCTCGCCGAAGTGGAGGTCGAGCCCGGTGTCAGGTCGCTGGTGCGCATCGATGCCGAGCACGTCATCGTGTGTGCCGGACCGACCGAGACCCCGGCGTTGCTGAGGCGAAGCGGCGTGAAATTCCACGTCGGTGAGACACTCCGGGTCCACCCCATGTTGAAGCTGGTCGCGCGGTTTCCGGAGGTCATCGACGCTCAGGCCAGCGTCTTGCCGCTGTTGCAGGTCAAGGAGTTCTGGCCGGACGTCTCCCTCGGCGGCGCGTTCTTCACGGTCGGGCACCTGGCGATGCTGCTCAGTGACAACTGGCTCGAGACGTCGGGACAGGTGGCCAGGTATCGCAACATGGCGAGCTTCTACGTGGCAGTGCGCGGGGCGGGCCGCGGACGGGTGCGCCCGAGCATGCTCGGCGATGGCGCCACGCTGATGCAGTACGAGCTCGCTCCCGCCGACATCCGCAGCCTCTCGCAGGGACTTGCGCGGCTGGCGTCACTGCTCTTGGCGGCGGGCGCAGAGGAGGTGTTCCCGGCCGTGCGAGGCATTGGTTCGATCCGCAGCGAAGACGCGGCGATCCGCTGGCTGGACGAGTTGCTGCCCAGCGCGTCGCTGAGTTTGACGACGGTGCATGCGTTCTCGTCATGCCCCATCGGGGAGCGGTCGGACCGCTGTGCTGCTGACTCGTTCGGAAAAGTGCGGCGGTTCACCAACCTCTACGTCAACGACGCCAGCATGTTGCCGGACTCTCCCGGGGTGAACCCACAGGGCAGTGTGATGGCGTTCGCCCGGCGCAACGTCCGCCGCTTCATCGACGGTCTGACCTGAGTGCGCGCTCCACGTGAGCGCCGGGTGCAGGGCTCAGCCGAAGACCTCGCCGGCGAGCGCGGTCACGGCCTGCCTCACGGCTTCGTCGCTGGTGCGCGACACCCGGTAGCCCAGGGCCGCGAGTGCGTCCGGCGCAAGCCGTGATTGCGGAACGTCGCCGGGCCAACCGCGATCACCGCCGGTGTAGCGGATGCGCGCCTGCGGGTTGGGTGACGCCTCGACGCACAGCTCGGCGATGCGCCGCACGCTGGTGAAGTCCGGCGGCGCGATGTTGAGCACGTCGAGGGGACCGCGGGTGTGGTCCAGGCCGAACAGGATGCCTGCCACGCAGTCGCTGACGAAGACGTAGGGTTTGGCTTGAGCCCCGTCGCCCAACACCTCGAGCTCGTCCGGGGTGTTCTTCAGCTTCTTCAGAAAATCCAGCGCGGCGCCGTGGGTTCCCCGGGGACCGACCACATTGCCAAAGCGGTAGATCAGCCCGCGCAGGCCGAAACACTCGACGTACGAGCTGATCAGCGCCTCGCCAGCGAACTTGCTGGCGCCGTAGAGCGAGATGGGGAGGCGCCCGAGATCTGCTTCGGCGCAGACCTCCGCGGTGTCGCCGTAGACGGTCCCGGAGGACGAAAAGACGATCCTCGGAACGCCGCCGCGGCGCATGGCTTCGAGCACGTTCCAGGTGGCGATGGTGCCCTGCTCGAGATCGAGGCGCGGGTTGTCGAGGCCCCAGCGTGCCTCGGGGTTTGCTGCCAGATGAAAGACGACGTCGTGGCCTTTCACGACCTCGCACACCTGCTCCAGATCGAGCAGCTCACCCACGACCAGTCGCGCCGCGCCCGAGGCCAGGTGCCCGGCGACGAACTCGCGCTTGCCCACGCTGAGGTTGTCGAACAACGTGACCGGCCCGCGAGCGACCAGTTGATCGGTGAGGTGGCTGCCGATGAAACCGGCGCCGCCGATCACCAGCGACTTCACTGAGTGCTCTCCCACTTCATCGCCGACTTCTGGAGCAACGGATGGGACACCAAGAGGTGCCAGACCACGGCCTGAAACGCCTCGGCGTGGGGTGTGATGGCGTCGGGATTCACGGTCGGGACGATCACACACACATCCGCGACCTGGGCCGTGTATCCCCCGTCGCGCCCCACCACGCCTCCGATGCTCGCGCCCACCTTGCGCGCGAGTCCGAGCGCCCGCACCAGGTTCGGGCTGACGTTCTTCTCGAGGTTGCCGCCGCCGACGGAGAACACCAGCACCATGTCCTGTTTGGACAGACGGCTCACCTCGAGCCAGCGTTCGAACGTGGTCTCCCAGCCGTCGTCGTTGACCCGCGCGGTCAGCTCCGAGACGTTGTCGGTGGGTGTGTACGACTCGAAGCCGCAGATCTTTCTGAAATCGTTGACGGCGTGCGAGGCGTTGCCCGCGCTTCCACCCACTCCGAGAATGAACAGGCGCCCGCCTCGCGCTCGTGCCTCAGCCAGCAGGCTGGCCAGGCGCTCGACGGCGTCGGCGTCGAGCTGGTTCAGGATCTCGATTGCTTCGCCGAAGAACTTCCGTGCGTACGCCATGCCCGGGCGACTCTACGCAGGGAACAAAAAAAAACCACGGCAGGCTGGACGGGGGGGACGTTCCAACACTGCCGTGGGGTAGAAAAACACGGTGACACAAACGGAGGGGGGGGATTCGTCAGCGTCACCGTGCGGAGTGACTGGCGGAGGCGAGGTCTGTCTGGCAGGCCATCACCGACGCCGCGCTGTTAGGGTGCACGGCCCATGCCATGCAAGATTTGCCGGGTTTCAACCAGTTACAAACCACTCAACGGTCGCGCCGTGCAGATCTGAAATCAGCGCAGTGCGTCGTCGAAAACTTGTCCTGTGTCCCTCCGGTACAGCCACCAGCTCCCGCGGTGCTCCACTAGCTTGATGGTTGGGTCGTCCGCGAACAGTGGGGCCGGGTCGTCGAGGAGCCGTACCAGGAACCAGTCGAAGAACAGGCCCTGCTCTGTCACGCGAAACCAGCTTGGATTCCACTCCCAGTCTCGAGGTACCGGAGGCGGGGTGTCCGTCGAATTCGGCCGGTACCAGACCGGAAAGATGCGCCAGCCGGCGAAGTGAAACGACAACCAGCCGCCCCTCTCGGCCTGGATCCAGGCCGGCAGGTGGACCATCGGGGAGTTTCGCTTTTCCCCCGCGCTCCCCGCTAGAGCGTGGTCGATGACCAGGTACGCGAGCTTCGGAGACGGCGGCAGGTTCTGGGCGACTTCACGAAAGTCGGCCGTCTCCGCCTCGAATGCCCGCCAGCGCGTGGCGACGAACACGGCCATCGTGCTGGCGCAGACCGCGATGACAGCGGCGGCGGCCAGCAGTACCCCGCGGCGCCTCGGCAGATCCGGCAAGGCCGCGGCGAGTACGAACAGGGCGGCGGGCAGCTCGCGCGGGTAGACGTACCACCACTCGCCCACCCGGGAGGGCAACGTGAAGAATGCGAGCAGATGCCCGCCCGCGAGCAAGAGCGGGAGCAGCGCAACCCGACGCCGAAAGCGCCGACTCGAGTCATCGGCTGTCGGTTTCGAGTCGCGGAAGACCAGGGCCAAGCCGAGGACCGCGACCACACCCGCGAGCATCAACCAGGCGAGCTCGCGTTCGATGGCGCCACTCTGCCCCACGTAGCTCCCGAAGGTGAATTGGCTGAACCGCTCCGCGCGGCTGGCGTCGAAATCGATCGGTCCGAGGCCGCCGGACAACGTCTTCGGTCGAGTGACGAACCACAGCAAAAAGCCGCCCAGCGCGGCCCCCACCGGCAAGAGCACGGGTTTCACCTGGCGCGTCGCCGGGAACATCAGCAGCGTGGTGAGCGCAATGGCCAGGATCGCGTACGGAAAGCGGTACACGTGAGTGAAGAACAACAGGACCAGCGCGACGAACAGCGCGAGCTGGCGTTTGCCACTTGGCGCGTCGAGTAGTCGCAGTGTGAGCCCGATGCTCGCTGCGTAGAGCCCAAGCGCGCCAATGAAGCTGAAGAACCCCCAGTGGGTGAGGTCGGTGAAAGCGAAGCCCAGCCCGAAGAGGCCCAGCAGCGGATTTTTTCGCATGCCGCTCAGCAACACAACCAAGCCCAGCGGCAAGAGCGCGAGCATGGCGATGGCCATGACCTTCACGGCAACGTGAATGGGTACTGCCAGCGTTGCGAGGGCGCCCAGCGCGTACATGGTGACGTACGGAACGTCGAGCGGATGCAGCTCGAACTGCGCTGCGAAGTGGAACGCCGGGTCGCGATAGTTTGCGATGATCGAGGTCTGCGCAGCGTGGAACGGCAGATCCGTGATCGGTGGATACCTCGCCACCGTGAACGGGTACACCAGCACGACCACCGCTGCGGTCAGCGCGACCACCCAGGTGAGAGCGCGGAGCTGGGCGTCCGTCGGCGCTCGCACGCCGCGGTTATAGCCCACTCGCAACACCCGTGGCTCGTTTCCACTTTCGGCAGCGGAGGACGCCGAGCTGATGGAACTCGGGAAATCAATCGAGCTAAGCTGCCGCCCGCCGATGCCCTCCAAACGCCTGCTCTGGCTCGCCGTGCCGCTGGCCGGCCTCGTGGAGCTCGGCGCGCATTTTTACTTCGCGAAGCGAGCGCCGCGGGTGGAAGAGTGGGCGCGCTTGCGTGAGCCGGTTACGGCGCTGCGTCAGGCGGGGGAGCTCGTGGTGGTGGCGCCGCGCTGGGCAGAGCCTCTGGCACGGCAAGCGCTGGGCGACTCGTTGATGCCGCTCCGGGACGTAGCGCGCTCGGACGAGAGCGGCTACGCGCGAGCGATCGAGATCAGCGCGCTGGGCCAGCGCGCCCCGGAGCTCGGGGCGTGGCGCACCGTGTCGGAGACGAAGTCCGGCCGCTTCACGCTGCGCACGCTGGAGAACCCGTCGCCGGCTCGGGTGTCGTTCGACTTCGTCGATCACGTCACCCCGGAACACTTGCAGGTGTTCGAGGGCGCTCAGCCCTGCCACTGGAATGCGCATGCGCCGGTCTCGAACGGCAGTTTGGGCGGCAACCCGACCTTCCCCGCGCAGCGTTTCATGTGCCCGGGCGGGGAGTGGTTCTTTGCCGGCGTCACGGTCATCGACGACAACCACGAGTATCGAGCGCGGCGCTGCATCTGGGCGCATCCCCCGCCAGGAGGACCGCTGCACCTGAAGTTCCGCAACGTGCCACTCGGGCGCACTGTGCGCGGAAATGGCGGCATGCCGTGGCTGGTCTTCCGGGACAGCGTCGGCGCTCCGCTGATCGAGATCGAGGTGCGCGTCGGCGGAACGAGCATTGGTACCTACGTTCATCGGGACGAGGACGGCTGGGCCCCCTTCGCCTTCGAGACCGGGCGAGCCGGCGAGAGCGCGGACGTCGAGTTCGAGGTGAGGAGCTCGACCTCCCGAGATCGCCATTTCTGCTTCGAGGCGGACACTCGATGAGTCGACTTCGCCGATTTCTCGCGGCGCTCGTCGACCCGGCCATCGGCCTGGGGCTCGCGGCGCTGTATCTCGCGCTCTTGTACTCGACGACCAAGAACCTCGGTTACGCTCGAGACGAGGGCTTCTACTTCCAGGCGGCGCGCAGCTACGAAGGCTGGTTCGAGCAACTCTGGCGAGCCCCGAAGGCGGCGCTCGAGCCCGGGACCATCGACCGCTTCTGGTCGGCGAACAACGAACACCCGGCCCTGATCAAGTCGCTGTTCGCGCTCTCGCACAAGTTCCTCCACAGCGAGTGGCACCTGATCAAGGACGAGGGCACGAGCTTCCGTTTCCCCGGCATGTTGCTGTCGAGCCTGGCCGTCGCCGTCACCTATGCCTGGGGACGGCGGGTGAGTGGCCGCCTCGCCGGGCTCGTCGCGGCGCTCGCCTTCGCGATGATGCCGCGGGTCTACTACCACGCACACCTCGACTGCTTCGACATGCCAGTGGCAGCCATGTGGCTGTTCACGACCTACGCCTACTTTCGCTCGGTGACCGGCGGCGGCTGGCGCTGGGCGCTCTTCACCGGGGTGTTGTACGGGTGTCTCCTCAACACCAAACACAACTCGTGGCTGCTGCCGCCGGCCTTGATCGCCCACTTCGTGATCGCTCGCGGCGAAGGGCTGTGGCGCGAGCTACGTACTGGAACGGTGCGTGCGCCTCTCGCGCTGCTCGCGATGGCAGTGATCGGACCCGTGGTGTTCTACTCTACGTGGCCCTGGATCTGGCACGACACCGGGCGGCGACTCGCCGCCTACGTCGCGTTCCATACGGGGCACGAGTACTACAACATGGAGTTCCTCGGCCGGACCTACTGGAAGCCGCCGATGCCTCTTGGTTACGCCTGGTTGATGACGGCCGGGACCGTGCCCGGCATCACGCTGCTCTTGTTCCTGATCGGCCTGCTGGCGGCGCTGCGCCGTGGTGCGAGGGTTCGTCTGGGCATGTTCGCGCGCCTCTTGTCCAGGCTGCGCCAGAGCGCCGCGCCGTCGGCCGCGACGCGAGAGGAGCGGCAGCTCTTTTCCACCGAGCTCTTGTGGCTGCTCTGCATGCTCACCAGCTACGCGCCGTGGTTGAGCAAGACGACGCCCATTTTCGGCGGGACCAAACACTGGCTCACCGCCTATCCGTTCTTGTGCCTGTTTGCCGCTCAAGGCTTCGTGCTCGTGCGAGCCCGCATCACGGAGCTCTGCGCCGAGCGGCGGCGTTCACTGCGGTTGTTGGTGGATGCCGGGCTCGCGGCTTCGGTGATCGCCGCGCCTGCTGCCATCACCCTGACCTCGAACCCCTGGGGACTCTCGGCCTACACTCCTCTGGTCGGGGGCGCACCGGGCGCGGCAACCCTCGGCCTCAACCGCACCTTCTGGGGTTACACGACCGGCGCAGCCCAGGACTTCCTCAATCAGCGCGCGCCGCCGAACACCGTGGTCTACGTACACGATACGGCGATGCAGAGCTGGGATCAGATGGTGAAGGACGGCCGTCTGCGCGGCGACCTGCGCGGCGGCTGGACGCCAGCGCAATCGAGCTTCGCGCTCTATCACCATGAGCCGCACATGGCGCGCGTCGAGTACCAAATCTGGGTCGACTACGGCACGGTCGCGCCGGCCTACGTCGGTACGCACGACGGCGTGCCGGTGATCTGGGTCTACGAACGCCTGCCCAAGTGACACTCTCGACTCGAGAGCCGCGAGCGTGAGCCGCGGGCGAGCTTCAGAGCGGCGCCATCGTGCAGTTGCCCGAGAACTGCACACCCTTGTCCATGAAGATCTCGGGTGCGTGCAGGTTGCCGGTGACGCGTGCGGGCACGTACAGCTCGATCGAGTGGCTCGCTCGCACGTTGCCGGTGACGCTCCCACCCTTGATGATCACGGTGCCGGCCTCGATTTCGGCCTCGATCTCGGCGCCCTCACCGATGACCAGCACATCAGCACTCTTGATCTCCCCCTTGAAGCTGCCGTCGATGCGCACCCTCCCCTCGAACGCGAGCTTGCCCTCGAAGTGAGTTCCGCGCCCCAGCAGCGCGGTGATCTCGGTGGCGGGGAGGATGGGGTCCATGCGAGCGGCGCATCCTAGCCGGGGTCACGCCCGTCCGGCGCGGTCGATCGCTCGGGGCGACGCGTCCGCTTGCTAACGGCCACGGCGTTCGGCGGGTGACGCGTGGGCCTGGGGCGCGACAATTCGGTCGATCTTGCGAGTTTTTGTCAGTATCCGCCGGCGGCCCGGATCCTGCTTATGGCTCACGACCGGTGTCCCGTTGACACCCGTGTACCTCCATGGGAGCCCTCCGCTCCCGAGGCGGGCTCGGCCTAACGGCCGAGGGGTCTCATTTCGAACACGAGCTCAGGGAGAATCATGAAGCGCGAGAGCTTGGGCTGGGCCGCGATTGCAGCTGCCACTTTCCTGTTCGCTAACACGAGCTTTGCTCAGGGTGACGATCCGGAGCCGCCTCCCCCGGAGCCGCCGCCGGCCGACACCCCTCCGCCCGCCGAGCCGCCGCCCGCAACGCCGCCCCCCGCGGCCGAGCCGGCCCCCGCACCCGCGCCCGCGGCGGGGCTCTCGTTCGGTGCGAGCACCGCTCCGCAGGCCGACAGCGGCAAGAAGCCCGGCAAACCTGCCGATGCGACCAAGGCGCCCGAGAAGCTCAAGTGGCGTGGCACCAGCTTCGTCTGGGGTCATGGCGTGTCGACCGAGACCGTCGGCATCGGGCAGGACATCCAGTCCCGCAACCCGAACTACGAGATGAGCTTCAACCTGCGGCCTCGCTGGTACCTCGTGGACGACGGCCCGCACACGTTCAGCGTCCGTGCCGATCTGGGCGCGTACAAGGAGTTCACCAACAGTGACTCCACGACCAAGCGTGGCGAGTGGTCCTTCACCGACTTCCGCGTGCAAGGAGCGTACGGGCTCGAGCTCGCAAAAGACGGCGACTACAAGACGGATTTTCGCCTGCGCGCCCCGACCATCGATTTTCCAACCTCGAAGGTGAGCGCCAACAACGGTCGCTACTTCAACCTGGGTGCCAGCGTCGGCGTGGGCCAGCAGATCCCCCTTGCCGGCGGCGATCAGGAGTTCTTTCCGATGGCCAGCGGCTCCGTCACCGTGGGCTACTCGCACTGGTTCACTCGCGCGACGACCCCCACCAACTCGGAGTTGGACCGTGTGCGCATGAGCCCGGACGGCCGCGCGGTTTCGACCGACCAGCTCAGCGCTGGCGCGTTCGCCGAGCACACCGTACCGATCAGCTTCGAGGCTGCCGTTCAGATCCACGAGCGCGTCGCGCTCACCACGGGCCTGGGCTGGAGCATGTTCTGGAAGTACAAGTTCGCCGACGACCAGCAGGTCTGTTTCGTCGCCACCGGCTGTGTGACGCCGGATCGGGTGCAAGAGCCGAAGCGGTTCGGTGTGAACACACTGTTCACGACGGAGCTCAGCGTCGACGTCACCAAGGAATTCGGCGTGGCGCTCGCGTACGAGAACCTGTCACCACAGCTCGGTCCCGACAGCGAGCGGCGCAACATCCTCTACAGTCCGGAGGCGCGCTTCTTCTTCGGAGCGTCCGTGGCTCTGGATGAGCTCTACAAGACCGCGAGCGGCAGCGAGACGGCCAAGGCCGGTCGCGTCAACGTCGCCACCGTGAAGCGCTGAGCGTCATTCACCGGTTGGCACGGGCGCGGCCGACTGCCAGCGCCCGTCCTCGGCGATGACCCACTCGAGGTCGGCGCGCACACGCTCGCCGACCTCGCCTGTGTAGGTGTGGCCGGCCCGCGGGGCAAACGCGAGCCGCGCCGCGACTCCACCCTTTCTGAGCCAGTGCATGGCGCCGCGCGCGCGGTCGCGGCAATAGCTCTGTCCACACGCCAACAGCACACGTACGCCCGGTCGTTTGGCGAGCTTGCGAGCGGCGGCGACGTTCCACTCGTCGTACCCGCCTTCGATCAGGATGGCGCCGGAGAAGAGCTCGGGATGCGCTGGGATCACCAGCGCCCCCATGATGGCTCCCTGGGAGAACCCCACGAAGAGCGCGGGGCCTTCGCGAACCTGATCGCCGTGCGCGCTTCGCAGTGCCGGTAGCAGCGCCAAGAGCTCCCGCTCGAGTGCGTAGTGGTTGCGAAAGTAGAAGCCGGAATCGGGTCTGCGCGGGTACATGGCCGAGCCGCGCAGACATGCGATGACCGCGCGCGCTCCGAGCACCCGAGACCACCACTCACATTGCCACTCGGGTTTGTCGCCGGCGCCGTGCGCGACCAGGACTACGGGAAAACGGCCGGGCGCCGTGGGTAGGGACACGACGGCGGGGCCGAAACCCGGCACCGGCAACGTTCGTGTCAGCGCTGGGGCCTCCGCCGAGCTCGGCGAAGACTCGAACGGTTTTGCCGAGAGCGGCGAAGAAACCGGTCGCGGCTCCGGAGTGCCAGCGCTCCGACACGCGCCGGTGGCCAAACACGAGAGCAGAAGCCCGAGTGGTGCGGCCCGCGCACGTTGACCCGTGCCATGCCCTGCGATACCCCGGACTCGTCGATGAAGAAGCTTCACCGTCCAGATCTCTTTTCGTGGTCGTGTTTCGACGAGGCGCGCAACATCGACTTCAACAGTCTGCTCTGGGTGCGCCCCGCTGGGAACGTGGTCGTCGATCCACTCCCGCTCTCGGCCCATGATCGCGCACATTTGCTGGAGCTGGGCGGGGCGGCGCTGATCATCGTCACCAACTCGGACCACGTGAGGGAGGCGCTCGCGGTCGCGGAGCTGACCAATGCCGAGATCGCCGGGCCCGGGGCCGAGCGGGAGAAGTTCCCGATTCCGTGCGGGCGCTGGCTCGTCGCGGGGGACGAGCCCGTACCCGGAATGAAGGTGCTCGAGCTGCACGGTTCGAAGACCCCGGGGGAGCTCGCGCTCTTGATCGGTGAGCACAGCCTGGTGACCGGGGATCTGGTGCGCGCGCATCAGGCGGGCTCCCTGTGCTTGCTGCCGGATGCCAAGCTGGGAAATCGCGCTCACGCCCTCGAGTCGCTGCGAGGGCTGCTCGACCACACCCAGCTGGAGGCCGTTCTGGTCGGGGACGGCTGGCCGATCTTTCGCGATGGGCACCGGGCGCTCCGGGAGCTCGCCGCTTCCGTGGTGGCCTGACGTGCACCGCCACGAGGTCCGCGCTTGAAGCGAGAGACGTTCGTCTGGGAGCTCGTGTTCGCGGCGCTGGCCATCGCCGCCGCGGTGCCCGTGTGGGTGGTTCCGCATCCGCCGATTCAAGATCTGCCGCAGCACCTGGCGGCGATCCGCGTGCTGCACGACCACGGCAACGCTGACTTCGGATTCTCGCAGTACTTCGAGCTTCACCTCGGCCGCACGCAGTACCTCACGTACTACGTGCTCACGCATTGTTTGGCCTACCCGTTCGGCATCTTCGTCGCGAACAAACTGGTGATCACCGCGGCAATCGTGGGTCTGCCCTACTCCGTGCGCGCGTTGCTCCTGGCGTTGGGGCGAGATTTTCGCGTCGCGCTCTTCGCGCTACCGCTGGCCTGGAACGCCCATTTGATGCTCGGTTTCGTGAACTTCGTCGCCGCGATCCCCATCACCTTCGCGGCGCTCGCCGTCGCGGTTGGGCTCCGACTCCGCTGGGACGTGAACCGTGCACTGTGGCTGGCGGGTCTGGCGGTCTTCACCTTCTACACCCACGTCGTGCCATTTGGTTTCCTGGTGCTCGGCGTGGTTCTTGTCAGCGCCGGGCGCGACCTTCGAGCCATGGCGCTCCGGTTGACGCCGCTCATCCCCGCGCTCTTGGCCGTCGGCGGCTGGTTGCGCACGAGCCCCGCAGCGAAGACGTTGCTGGGCATGGGCGCCGCCGAAGGGGAAGCTCGCCCCGAGTACCACCCGTTCCGCCGTTCGGTCGCCGAGCTCGGGACCTGGTTGTTCGATGTGCTGCGATCCCGCGTCGACGAGACCCTGCTGGCGGTGTGGGTGATCCTGTTCGTGGCCGCGCTCTGGTCGAGTGAGCGGGTGGTAGAGCGCGAGGCGCCCGAAAAGAGCGCAGGCCCATCAACCCGCGACCTGGCGCTCCGGCTGGCCCTGCTCGGCCCCCTCGCGCTCGTCTGTTATTTCGTGCTCCCGGCGTCCTACGCCTGGGTCTGGCCGATCAACGCGCGTTTTCCCATCATCGGCAGCCTGTTCATTCTGCTCGCCGTCGAACAGCCACGCCGGAAGTTCGCGCTGCCGATCTATGCCGCGGTGTGTGTGCTCAGCCTGGTTTTGTTTCGCGAGGTGGGAGTCGCGTTCGTCCGCGCTCACCGCGAGGAGGGACGCGAGCTGTACGCCGCCATCGAGAGCCTGCCCAAGGGTCGGCGGGTGGTGGGTCTGGTCTGGGAGCGAGATTCGCGCTTCGTTCGCGGGAGCCCGTACCTGCACGCTGCGGCCATGTATCAGGCGGCGCGCGGGGGCGCGGTCATGTTTTCGTTCGCCGAGTACCCGCAGTCGCCATTCACGTTCAAGGCGGACAATCGACCGCCGGAGGTCCCGCCCCGCTGGGAGTGGTTTCCGATGATGGTGCGTCCGGTCCCCGATCTCGACTGGTTCGAGTACGTGATCACGGGCGGTGATCCCGGCGCGCTCCCGCTGTATCCCGATGGCTTCGAGCTCGCTCGCGACGGCGAGCGCTGGAAGGTCTGGAAGCGCCGTGACCCGAGCCTGCCGTTCGAGAACGGCCCGGCGGTGCTGCGGCTGCTCTCGGACGCGCCCGGCATCGAGCCCGCGCCGGGGTCGAGCTGTGCAATGCTGACCGAGGGGCGAGCCGGCCAGAGTTTGTCCGTCGGCATTGACCTGTTCGGGCGAGCGGGTGTCCCGCCCACCGGACGTTGCAGCGGCCTCGGCGCCGAGGGGCGCACGTGCGAGCTCGCGCTCGTCGGTCGTGCGGACGGCGCAGACCAAAAACGCCTGCGGGTCCAGTTCGTCTGGAAGGACCGCGCCGTGTCCGCTCAGTCGCTGCGGTGTGAGCTCGGCGCGGCTCAGCCGCCGATGTAGCTCATCTCGATGCGTCGAACGGCGCGGGAGCTCTCCGAGCGAAGCTCCGAGTAGCGGTCGGTCCTCGCGGCCCAGACCCCGCGGATGTGCTCCGCGAGCGCAGCGTCGTCGCAGCCACTGCGCAACGGCCCGCGCAGATCCGTGCCGGTGGTCGCGAACAAACAGGTATAGACGGTGCCTTTTGCGCTGAGCCGAGCCCGGGAACAGGCCCCACAGAACGGCTGCGTCACGCTGGTGATCACCCCAATCTCACCGTCTCCGTCCACGTATCGCCAGCGCTTGGCGACCTCGCCGGGCTGGCTGGGGCTTGCTGGCTCGAGGGGCAAATCGCGCGAGATGAGCTCGACGATCTCGCGACCACTGACGACCTGGTCCATGGCCCAGCCATTGGTGGCCCCGACGTCCATGTACTCGATGAAACGCACGATGTGGCCGCTGCCCTTGAAGTGGCGGGCCAGCGCCACGATTTCGCCGTCGTTCTGACCGCGGCGGATCACCGCGTTGATCTTGATCGGCCCGAGGCCCGCGCGCGCTGCCGCGTCGATTCCGGCGAGCACCGTGCTCGGTGAAAACTCCGTGTCGGTCATGGCCCGAAAGGTCGGCTCGTCGAGCGAGTCGAGGCTCACCGTGACACGCCGAAGGCCGGCGGCGGCGAGGTCGTCGGCTCGCTCGGCGAGCAACGCGCCATTGGTGGTCAGCGCCAGATCGACGTCGCCGATGCCGGAGAGTTGTCGAATGAGCTCGGGCAAGTCGGAGCGCAGCAGCGGTTCGCCGCCGGTCAGACGGAGTTTCTTCACGCCGAGCGTCACGAACGCTCGCGCGACGCGGGTGAGCTCCTCGAAGCTCAGGATCTCCGAGCGCGGAAGGAACTTGAAGCCCCGCCCGAAGTGCTCCTTCGGCATGCAATAACGACAGCGAAAGTTGCAGCGGTCCGTCACGCTCAAGCGCAGATCCGTCAGCGGGCGACCGCGCGCATCGACGAGAGGGGAAGCGGACTCCGGCGCCATCGCCGGAGCATTATCACGACTGGCTTTCACTGCACCCGAAGCGTGGTGCTACCCGCAAAGACTGCCAGGGCCACCAGGCCCTCCGCTTCCGGATGTACGCGTTCGACCGTGGCTTTGGCCATCTCACTCTCGATCGCGACACCCTCGGGCAAGCCCGTCCCGAAGCCTTGGACCAGGGCACCGAGCGAAGCGGGACCGGCGCTGATGTCCACCGGCAGCGCCACCGAGGCGTGCTCCTCGATGCTCCTTGCCAGCGCCGAGACCGTGGTTCCCTGGGCAGTGCCGGGTGCCGCCCGGAGGTTCCGCAGCCGCACGCGACCCGTCTTCGAATCGAACCACGGCTCGGCCAAGAACCAGAGGTCACCACAAGCACGCCCGGCGACGGTGGTGCGCAAGAGGACTGCAGGCTTCCCGTCGACGCTGACGGCGCTTGCGTCGATCTTGGTGGCCCAGATCTGGCTGCCTCTTGCGCCGCGATTCGCGATCGAGCGTGTGAGCCCGGCAGACACGTCGCCCCAGCTCGCACGGATCGGCACGCGCAGCTCGATGCCCCGCGTGGTGTCCTCGCGGGTGGTGAGGGGTGGCAACGGGGCGGGCTTCACGCTGCCGTTCGCCTCACAGGGATCCTGGATTCTCAGCGTGCCCTCGGCGCCGAGCTGAGACTCGAGCGTGCGTTTGCTCAGCTTCGGTCGGCTCTGGGTGATGCGGTCTGGCGTGATGAGCAAACAAGTGCTTCTGCCGAGCGCGATGGGGTGATGCAAGAGCTCCCACACGCCGGCGACACTGCCACGAAGATCCGGCATCGATGCGTCGATGCGCCGTTGCACGTTGCCGATCTCGCGAGCCGCCTGACTCTTGATCTGCGGAGCCGCATCGATGCCGGCGATGACGCACGAACGCTGAAGCGAGATGCCGACGCGGCTCCTGCCCACGGCGTAGTTCTCGTCGAAATAGAGAGGCACACTCGCGACCGCGGCGAGCCGCGGGCTGCAGCGGCCGTAGGTCGGGCAAAACGGCCCAAGGGGTTTACAGATCTCCACCTCGACCTCGACGGGGACGTTCACGAGCAGTCGGTCCGGGCCGAGCGAGAGCCCGAAGCGACCCCGCCGCACGACGTAGCTGACCTCGCCGGGCGCGCCGACGGGCCGCCGTTGTTCACTCGCGAGGGTCACCGGCACGGCCCGGCCCAGCTCGCGTTCCAGCGCAGACAGCTCGGCGCGCACGTCCACGCCGATGCGCGAGCGCTGCGCCGGCAGCGCAGGCGGCGGCGCGGCCGTGAAGGGTGTGGCGTCGACACGCTGCGAACATTGTTCCGATTCGCTGAGGGCACCGGAGTCCAGGTCGCGTGCCGGCGAACGCGCGCAACTGGTCGCCAGTCCGGCCAGAACGGCCGAGGCCACGGCCAGTCGCACGGGAGCGCAACGGAACATCGAGGGCGAAGTATGTCACGCCACCCCTGTGGTACGCTCGCGCCCGTGAAGGTGTACGGTTTCGACGAGGTCGACGACGGGCTCGTATTGCTGCCAATGGCGGCCCGCCGTGCGCTCGATATCGCTGGGCTGCGCTTGTCGCGGTCGAGTTGGCTCAGCCTGCCGGTCACCGCTCGTCGCGAGATTGTGGAGCTGGGCTCGGAGCCGGTGGTCGATGCAACTCGGGTGGCAGAGCTGGCCAACGAGTCGAGCCCCACACCCGAGCCCACTGCCCCACTCCCGGAGCCCCCAGCCGACGGGCCACCCGCCAGCGTCGTGACGACGTTCGGTGTCAGTCGCCCCGTCAGCGAGGCGGTATGGGTCAGCCTCTCCGCGCTCGATCGCTACGCACTCGCCAAGGTGACGAACCACGCGCGCCCCGAGCGCATCGAGGCGGTTTACGCTGAAATCGTCGGCCAGAGCGCGCTCTCGACCCACCTGTCGCCCGCCGGCGGTGTGCGCATGGTCGACGTCGGGCAGAAGACTCCGACGCTGCGCAAGGCGGTCGCTGAGAGCTTCGTCAGCATGGGTGGCGAGGCCTTCTCACGACTCGAGCACGCGACCGCCGCCAAGGGCGACGTGCTCGCCACGGCGCGCCTGGCCGGCATCATGGCGGCCAAGCGCACCTCCGAGCTGATTCCGCTCTGTCACTCCATTGCCATCACGCAGGTGAGCCTCGAGCTCGACTTGCTCCCCGAGGAGCAGCGCGTGCGCGTCACCGCCAGTGTTTCGACGCTCGACCGCACGGGCGTCGAGATGGAAGCGCTGTGCGCCGCATCCGTCGCGGCGCTCACCGTCTACGACATGCTGAAGTCCTACGACCGGGGCATGTCCTTGGGACCAACCCGATTACTCTCCAAGTCAGGCGGCCGCTCCGGAGATTTCGAGCGATGAGCCTGTTTGCTCTACGGGGCGAGGCGCTGTCCGTCGACGAGGTCACACGCGCCGTTCAGCATCCATCGGCCGGCGGCACGGCGCTGTTCATCGGCACCGTGCGTGACGAGAACGACGGCCAGCGAGTGACGCTGCTCGAGTACGAGGCGTATGCAGGTATGGCGGTCAAAGAAATGACCGCGATCGGCGACGAGATAGCGGGCGAGATCCCCGGTGCGCGGCTGGCGGTCTTGCATCGGACCGGCCGCCTCGAGGTCGGCGACATCGCCGTCATCTGCGCGGCCAGCGCGCCGCACCGGGGCGAGGCGTTTCGCGCCTGCCGCCTGCTGATTGACCGGATCAAGGAACGCGTCCCCATCTGGAAGCGCGAGCACGGGCCGGACGGGCCTCACTGGGTCGGCTTCCGTGACGCACGCTGCAGCGGTCACGAAGATCACGAGCATTGACGCTGCCCGGACATTTCCTCGGGTGGGCCGGCGACGAACTCGGGGTATCTTGCGAGCGTGAGCCACGAGGTGCCCGGTTTCGACTTCATCACTGCGTCCGCGGTGGTGACCGAAATCGGTAAGAGGAAGACGCTGGAAGATCGCTTCCTGCTCGCACCCGAGCTGGGTCTGTTTGCCGTCGCGGATGGAGTGGGTGGGCACGTCGGCGGCGAGGTGGCCGCGGAGCTTGCGCTGGCTCAGGTCAAGCTCGCGCTCGAAGCGCCGGCCGCCAGGGCGACCATCAATGCGTACGCAGAGGCGCCGGACCGCACGTTGCGGCGCCAGGTGTTCGAGACCCTGCGAGGCGCTTTTGCTCGCGCCAACGAGGCGATCGTCGAGCAGACCAAACATGAGCCACACCTGGTCGGCATGGCCACGACGCTGGACGTGATCTGGCTGGCGCGCGATCACGCTTTCATTGCCCACGCGGGCGACGGGCGTGTGTATCTCGCGCGGGATACCGCGATGCTGCAGCTGACGCAGGACCACGCCCACGGCGAGACACTCAAGGCCGAGGGCACGGTGCGCCCCTACCAGCGCAATCCGATGTTCGATCGCCTGGTCAACGGCCTGGGGCTGGCCGAGAACGTGCAGGTCGACACGCTGTTCGTGGATCTGGCACCGGGCAATCGTCTGCTCCTGTCGTCCGACGGGGTGCACGATCCGATCGGCGATGAGACGGCGCTGGCGAAGCTCTTGCGGGTTGGCAGCGTGACCGAGGCCGCTCGCGCGCTGGTCGACGCCGCGACCCGTCGCGGGCGCGACAACTCGACGGCCGTGGTCGTCGAGATTGGCGAGCGCCGCGTCCAGCGCAGCGACGCCGACCGCGGTCTCTCGGCTCACGATCTGGAGAAGGTCTGCTCGAGCGCGCTCTTGACCGACTTGAAGCGCCCACTCGTGCTGCAGGCGCTGGCGGCGGCGGTCGAGATCGAGCTCGACGCGGGGGCCATCGTGCCGCGGGTCGTCACCAACGATCTTTCGGCGTACATCGTGCTCGATGGCATCGTGAAGGTCCTGGGCGGGCGGCGTGTGGGCACCGGCGCGCTGCTCTTCGCCGAGTCGCTGGTCGGAGTCTGGGTCGATGGCGAGCTGCCCGTGGTCGAGGAGCCGGCCCGACTGCTGCGCTGGCGAGGTCACGATTTCGAAGAGGTCACGGGTCGCGATACGGCGCTCGGCGCGGAGCTCTACCGCCGCATCGCCAAGCACGTCGCGCGCGGTGCCGCCCAGGGGCTGCCACCGACACCCATGCCATCACTCATGCCCAGTCCGCCGGAGCGGGCCTGACGGTTCGTCCCCCGGAAGGTCCGAGGGTTCGTCCCAATCGCGGAGGTCGTCGTCCGGTTCCAGGGCGAGCTCGGCGGGCTTCAGAGTCACCACGACCTGCTGCAGCGAGTGTGAGCCGTCAGCGATCAGCCCGCGGGTCACGGCGAGCGCTGACATCGGCTCGAAGCGCGCACACAGAGGCTGCCAGCCCTCACCCTGCCGCGCAGCAACTGCGAGCGCGTCGGGTGCGGTGCTGGCCAAGCGCGTGAGCAGCGACGCGGTCACATACGGCAGGTCGCAGGCCAGCGCGAGCGCGAAGGGGGCTTCCCGCCGCTGCGCTTCGGCGAGCAGCGCCGACAGTCCACCGATCGGCCCGATCCCCGCAGGCTCGTCGGGCAGGCTCTCCAGGCCCAATTCCTGATACCCGGCTGCGGCACCAACCAAGACCAGCTCGGGATCGGCGAGGGCTTCGTGTGCGACGCGCACCAGCCGCGCGACCAGGGTCTCATCGTGGTCCGGTGCCAGGAGCAGCCCCTTGGCCACACCCCCCATCCGTGTGCCTCTACCTCCGACGAAGATCCCGACCAGCGGCCGCTTCATCACACGTCCACGAGTGCGAGCACGTCGACCTCTTCACCCGCTTCGAAGCCCGATGACTCCGCCGGGATCAACACCAGACAATTGGCCCAAGCGAAGCTCGTGGGAGCGCCGGAAGCTTGGTTCCCGAGCAGGGTCACACGATCGCCGTCCAGCGTTGCGCGCACGAAGCTGAGCCGCCCCGGCTTCTGCGGGGCTGGGGTCGTGAGGCGAGCGCGACGCAGCGTGGGCAACGGTCGGCGGTCACCGCTGAGCTTGCGCACCAGCGGTGCCCCGAACAGCGTGAAGGTCACTTGTGCCGAGACGGGATTGCCGGGCAACCCCAAGATCCGCGTGGCCCCGGCGCTGCCGAACACCAGGGGTTTGCCGGGGCGGATCTTCACCTTCCAGAAGTCGAGCGCAGCGCCGGCAGCCTCGAGTGCCGGGCGCACCAGATCGTGGTCACCGACGCTGACGCCTCCAACGGTGAGCAAGAGATCCGATGACGCGAGCCCTTCACGCACCGCGCGCTCGGTCGCCGCTTGCTCGTCGGCCACGTAGGGCAGGAGCACGGCATCGCCGCCCAGAGCAGTGACGTGAGCGCGCAGCGCGTAACCGTTCGATTCGGGAATGCTACCCGGTCTCGCGTTTTCACCCGGCGCGCGCAGCTCGTCACCGGTGCACAGGATGTTGACGCGCGGTCGGCGAAACACGCTCAAGACTGGGCGATCGAGCGCCGCCGCGAGCCCGATCTGCGCAGGGCCGAGCCGCGTGCCTTGCTCGAGCGCCTCGCTCCCGAGTGCGAGATCTTCTCCCGCTCGCCGCACGTGGGCGCCGGCCACGGGGCGTTCGACGAAACGCGCGTGCGCTCCCTCGCAGACGACGTTCTCCTGCATCACCACGCTGTCTGCGCCCGCCGGCAACGGAGCGCCGGTGAAGATCCGGCACGCGGTCCCGACGCTGAACGCCGGCGCGATGCGACCCGTACGACTCTCCCCTTCGATCGACAGCTGCCAGGGACCCGCGCCCACGAAGTCAGCGGCAAACACTGCGTAGCCGTCCATCGCGCTGTAGTCGAAGGCTGGCATCGGCGCTGTCGCATGCAGCGTCTCCGCGAGCACGCGGCCGAGCGCGTCCCGTAGCGAAACAGTCTCTGTCCCGAGCGGGGCCACTCCCAGCAACACGCGGTGGCGAGCTTCGTCGAAGGACAGCACGGGTCGGGAATCTAGCATCGCTCGCGCGGTCGCTGCCCCGTACGGATATCCGCGGCTTGGCGCAGAGCTTCCGCCCGGGTCGTTCGAGGGCCGAGTGTGGTGCGCCAGCAACGGCCCCTCAGTTCTCACTCGAAAATTCCTCGCTTGCCTCCCGGCCGGCCGCGAACGGCTGGAAATCGCGACAAAACCCGAGATCTGCTCGGGCGAACGCCGAGAGAATCTCCTGCTGTTCGTGGCCGTCCAAGCTAGGCACGCAGGTTGCTCGAGCAGGATCCGGAGCGCATGATTGAGCCGATGCTGAGCCGCACGACCCTTCGTTACGTGTTGATCACGCTGGTGGCGCTGCTGGCGGTTCCCGGCATCGCATCCGCACAGGCACAGTGGGATGACGCACCCGCGGACGATTCGGGCGCGATGGGCGACGAGATGGTCCCCTACGACGACACGGATCCAGCCGCGCTGGTGGACTTCAACACGGTGCTCGAGCCGAACGGTGCCTGGCGCGACGATGCCACCTATGGTCGGGTCTGGATCCCTCATCGTCACATCGTGGGTCCCGACTTCGCGCCGTATGTGACCTCGGGCCACTGGGCCGTCGCGGACGACGGGGGTTGGCTCTGGGTCAGCGACTACTCGTGGGGCTGGGCGGTCTTCCACTACGGGCGCTGGGTTTGGGTGAGCGGAGTTGGCTGGGCCTGGGTGCCCGGTCGTCGCTACGCAAACGCCTGGGTGACCTGGCGCGTAGCAGAGCCGGGCTGGGACTACGTCGGCTGGGCGCCGATGCCGCCCGACTACGTCTGGTTCAACGGCTTCGCGGTCGGGGTCGGCTTCAGTTACTACACCCCGTGGGTCTTCTGCCCGAGCGCCTACGTCTACCACTCCCACATGCACGGCTACGTCGTGCACGACCACTATCAAGTGCAGCAGATCGCCGCGCACTCGCACCGCTACTCGTCGTACCGAGGTTCACCGCGTTGGGCGGGGCCCTCGGCTCAGGCCGCACACATCCCGGCCAAGGCGGTGCCCAAGAAACACACGCCCGCGCATCCCAAGGCCGTCGCCGCCTCTAAGCAGAAGGCGAGCGAACGCCACGCAAAGATCGTGGCCTCCGGCGGGCGCGTCTACAACAACGCGCGGCGTGTGCCCGGCGGCAGGCCAGGCTCACGCACGCTGCCGGGTACGAGCGACACACCGCTGCGCTCGTATCGTCGAGCGGGTCCGGGTGCCCCTGATCCCGCGGCCCGCGGTCCGGCGCAAGGCGGGCCGAGCCGCGCGTACCGCGGCGGAGCGCCGCCCGGGGCGTCGCGCCCGCGATACGGCGCACCGCAGCGTCAACCCCCGGCGGCAGGCGCATCGCCGCCGTCACGTTCGCCGCGCACGGCCAATCCGTCACCCCCGGCACCGCGTCCATCGAACGGTGCGCGTTCACCATCACCGCGGATAGCCCCACCCCCCGTTCCCGCACCCTCGTCGCAGCCCGCGCCCGCGGCGCCCTCGCGGCGTGGTAGGGGCGGCGGTCGCCGCTGAGGTCCGTCATGAAGAATCGCTCGCTGCTCGTCCTGTGTTCGGTTGCGTCGCTCTCCGTCGCCACTTCGGCTTGCACGTACGATGACGGAATGCACGGCAGTTGCGCGGGCCCGAATTGTTACCCCACCGAGCAGCCGGGTGAGGTCCAGAAGAGCAGCATCGATACCGGCGCGACGCTGGCCGACATCGTGCCCGGGCAGGGCGCTGGCACCTTCGTGGAGTACGAGACGGGCGGGAAATGGCACGTCTTCACCGCGTGTGACACCGCTATCTCGGGCTTGCCTTGCCGCTGGGACATCATCGTCTCGGTCGGCGCCGGCGCGGAGCTCACGGACTTTCAACCGGAGGAGCTCGAGAGCGCGGACTACCTCGATTGGCGGACCAAGAAGGGTGTGAGAATGGTCGCCGAGAACAGCCTCGACTTCGACGGCTTCACCCTCGAAGCCACGCCCGAGGCCACACTCCGTGTCGACGTCTACCTGGATGACGCCCCGGCCCCCGCGTACCTGTACTGGGTTGGAAGTGGCGGCCTGCATCAGGGCGCGCCGTCGAACCCCCTCGATCTCACGCCCAGCACTCCCTGAGCGTTCAGTCGTCGACGCGGCGCTTGTTCTTCCGGCCTTTCTTCGTGCCGCGCTTGCGGAGTTTTTCCATCGCGGCCTGGGCACCCGGCGCCGGCGCCGGCGCCAACTGCCGGGAGACGGTCTTGTCGCCGTCCCGGGCGCGCTCCCGCGCGAATTCCATGAAACGGTACTGGCTCCTCAGCGGCTTTTCGTCCTTCTCGGCTTCACGTCGGAAGTACGCGCCGCTCGCTTGCAGGCTCCACCCCTTGACGTTGTCGCCGGTCACGGTGGCCAGAATCTCGTCCACGATGCGGCGTTTCAAGGCCTCGTCGAGCACCGGAAACATGACCTCGACGCGGCGTCGGAAGTTACGCGGCATCCAATCCGCGCTGGACAGGAAGACCTCGTCGTTGCCGCCGTTCTTGAAGTGGAAGATCCGCGAGTGCTCGAGGAATCGGTCGATGACCGCCCGGACTCTGATGTTCTCGCTGACCCCCTTCACACCCGGCCTGAGGCAGCAGATGCCGCGCACCATCAGATCGACCGTGATGCCAGCCTGTGAAGCCGCGTAGAGCGCGGTGATCACGTCGGCGTCCACCAGCGAGTTCATCTTCGCGGTGATCTTGGCTGGACGCTCGGCGCGCGCGTGCTCCGTCTCTCGGGCGATGAGCCCGAGAACCGCTTCGTGAAAACCCAGCGGCGCCACGATGAACTGGTTCCAGCGCGGAGGTGCGCTGTAGCCGGTGAGCAAATTGAAGAACGCCGTCGCGTCCTCGCCAATGTCCTCCCGCGCCGTGAACAGAGACAGGTCGGTGTACAGCTTCGCCGTCTGCTGGTTGTAGTTCCCCGTTGCCAGGTGCACGTAGCGCCTCAGGCCGTTCTTCTCCCTCCGCACCACCAAGAGCACCTTGGCGTGGGTCTTGAGCCCCATCAGACCGTACATGACGTTCACGCCGGAGCGCTCCAGCGCCCGAGCCCACTGCATGTTGCTCGCCTCGTCGAAGCGAGCCTTGAGCTCCACCACCGCCGTGACCTGTTTGCCTAGCTCGGCGGCGCGCTGCAGCGCGCGCACGATGGGGGATTCTCCACCGGTGCGGTAGAGGGTCTGTTTGATCGCCAGAACCTGCGGATCTTCCGCGGCTTGGGACACGAAATCGACCACCGCCTCGAATGACTCGTAGGGGTGGTGCAAGAGCACGTCCCGCTCGCGGATGGTCTCGAACAAATCGTCGCTGTCCCGCAGCGGCGGCACGTACACCGGCGAGTAACTCTCGTCGCGAAGATCGCGGCGCTCGTCGGCGGAGACCATCTCCATCATGTCGGCCAGGTACAGCGGCCCGTCGCAGTGAAAGACGTCGCGTTCGGGATCGACCTCGAGCGAGCGACACAAGAGCTGCAGCGCGTCGGGCGAGCCGACCCCGCTCACACTCAGACGCACCGCGTGTCCGCGCTCGCGACGCCGCAGCTCCGCCTGCAGCGTGAGCAGCAGGTCTTCCGCTTCATCTTCATCGAGCTCGATGTCGAAGTTGCGCGTGACCCGGAACGCGAACTGCCCCACCACACGCATCTGGGGAAAGAGCATGGCGCTCTGGCGCTGGATCAGATCCTCGAGCGCAACGTAGGCCCGCCGGAGGCCCGCGCGGGGCACACGAATCAGGCGCCGAAGCGGCATCGGCACCTGCACGACCCCGAAGCTCGGCTCGCTGCCACGCACCGGGCTATCGAACATGAACCCGACGTTGATGCTCTTGTTCCGCACGTGCGGGAACGGGTGGGCCGGGTCCACCAAGATCGGGGTCAAGACCGGAAAGATGTCCTTCTTGAAGTGTTCGTCCAGCTGCTCGCGATCTGCAGCTTCCAGCTCGTCGGGTGAAACGAGTGCAATGCCAATCTCGCGCAGCGTCGGTTGAACGGTGGTGGTCCAGATCCGATAACTCTGCTCGACCAGCTCGTGCGCTCGTGCGCTGATCGCGACCAGCTGCTCCGTCGCGGTCAAGCCATCGGGCGGGACCTCGTCCACCTGGCCCGACAGCTGCGCTTGCAGCCCGGCCACCCGGACCATGAAGAACTCGTCCAGGTTGTTGGAGAAGATCGCGAGGAACTTCAGGCGCTCGAAGAGCGGCACACGGTCGTCGGCAGCCTCGGCCAGCACGCGCGCGTTGAACTCGAGCCACGCCAGCTCACGATTGATGAACAAGCTCGGGTCGTCGAGCGGCTTGGCGCCCCGCACAGAGGTGGGAGGTCGGCTCGGGGCAGGAAGGTCCAGGCTCATGTCGGCGGTCTTGGGGAGAGGGCGCGCATCCTACCTCACCCCGGCGCAGCATCCCGAAATCCGCGCTAAGCTCGCGCATCGCATGGGTCTGAATCCGAGGCAGCTCAGCTCGCTCGCCGTCGCAGCTCTCGCCGGGTTGTGTTTGGCTCTCGCGTGTTCCGATGGTGGCAATCCGGAGGTGCACGCCTCGCACCCGGACTCCGGGGGGAGCTCCGGCAGCGGCGGAAACGGGGGCAAGCCGGACTCCGGTCCCGATGACGGCGCAACGGATGCGATGCTCGACGCGACCCCCACCGACGCAGCCCTGTCATCGCTTCGCCTTGGAATCGTCCCGGTCCCGCCCTCCTCCGGAGACGCAGGGCCTTCGCCTCTCGATGAGAAGGCGGCCACGCTCGACGTGATCGCGCTCGGCTCGCGTGGCGTCAGCATGGTCGCGCGCTGGGACCAACTGTTCGACGGACCGAACTCCCCCACGAGCGCTTGGAAGAAACTCGCCGGCAGCTCGCAGTTGTTCAAGACCTCCGGACGTCAGCTCTTGTTGTGCTTGGCGCTGGTCGATCACACGCTCGACGCGCGTCCCGCCAACCTCCCGGCGAACTGGAACGACCCGGTGAGTCGTGCCGCGATCGAGGCCTTGGTGGACGAAGTGTTCTCGAATTTCGGGGACGAGCTCTACGCGCTGTCTTTCGGCGACGAGCTCGATCGCTACCTCTCGCTGGCGACCGCCAAGAACGCGGCTGATCTCACCGCTCTGGTCGAGCACGGCATCGACTACGCCAGGAAACATCCGGCGCGTCCCCCGGACCTGGTCGTTGGGGCGACCTTCAGCGCGGACGCTCTGGTCAAGGGCGGCTCTTCGAACGTGACCCAGCTGCTCGCAAACTCCGACGTCGTCGTGGCGACCTACTACCCGCTCGATGCAGCCTTCAAGGTCCGGCCGCCAAGCACCGCGGCTCAGGACCTCGACCAGCTGATTGCTGCGGTCAGCCCCACCGATGGCGACGCAGAGGCCGGCACGCCACGTCCGATCGTGCTCCAGGAGGTCGGCTACCCGAGCGCGCTCGAGAACGGCAGCGCCATCGAGCAACAGCGCGCGTTCTACGAGGGGCTCTTCCAGGCGCTTGCCGCCCGCCGCGAGCGGTTGCCATTCGTCAGCGTGAACGGGCTTCACGATCTCGATGCCGCGCGCTGCAGCGCCAAGGCTGGAGCGCTCGGCGCACCGGGCAACGCCGCAGCAATCGCCGCGTACTGCTCGATGGGACTCAAAACCGCCGCCGGCGTCACCAAACCCGCATTCAGCAGCGTGCTCGACGCACTCGCGAAGTTCTCGACGCCCTGACACGCCGGACATTTTCGCGCTGCGGGGCCAAGCGTGCCGTCTGCCTGACGGACGCTGCGTTTTCTGGGTTATGCTCTGGCTGTCGAGTGACCGAAAGGGACCCATGACCGACTCTGGCTACACCGCGAGCGACAAAGGCGACAAAAGCATGCTGGCGACCATCGCAGCGATGCAGGACTACGATCGCTATCGCGACCTATCCTGGGACGGCAGCTTCGAGGACTACCTCGCGATCGTTCGCGACCGCCCGCACGTCACGCGCAATGCGTTTCAGCGCGTGTACGACATGGTGATCTCCTACGGAACCGAGGAGTACATCGACAACAAGAAGAAGCTGATCCGCTACAACTTCTTCCGGGACGAGGCGGACGGCGGGCGCGACGCGATCTTCGGTCTCGACATCCCCGTGATGAGACTGATGAGCGTGCTCAAGGCCGCCAGCGAGAACTACGGCCCGGAAAAGCGTGTCATCTTGCTTCACGGCCCGGTCGGCTCGAGCAAGAGCACCATCGCGCGGCTCATCAAGAAGGGGCTGGAACGCTACTGCGCCACTCCGGAGGGCGCGCTGTACACGTTCCGCTGGGTCAACCTCGAAGGCACGGGGCTGAGCAGCGGAGGCACCGATACCTTCGACTCTCCCATGCACGAGGAGCCGCTCAAGCTGATCCCGCTCGATTGGCGCGACAAAGCCATCGACAAACTCCACCTGTCGAACGACAAGTACCGAGTCCGCGTCGAGGGGGAGCTCGACCCTGCCAGCCGCTTCATCTTCAAGGGTTTGATGGACAAGTACCAGGGTGACTGGGGCAAGGCCGTGGAGAACCACGTGCGTGTGCGGCGCCTGATCTTGTCGGAGAAAGATCGCGTCGGGATCGGAACGTTCCAGCCGAAAGACGAGAAGAACCAGGACTCGACGGAGCTCACGGGTGACATCAACTATCGCAAGATCGCCGAGTACGGCTCCGACAGCGATCCCCGTGCGTTCAACTTCGACGGCGAGTTCAACATCGCAAACCGCGGCATCGTCGAGTTCGTCGAGGTGCTCAAGCTGGACGTGGCGTTCCTCTACGACCTCCTGGGCGCCTCACAAGAGCACCGCATCAAGCCCAAAAAGTTCGCGCAGACCGACATCGACGAGGTCATCATCGGCCACACCAACGAGGCCGAGTACAAACGTCTGCTGAGCAACGAGCTGATGGAGGCGTTCCGGGACCGCACGATCAAGATCGACATCCCGTACATCACCAAGCTGTCCGACGAGATCAAGATCTACGAGAAGGACTTCAACCAGGAGAAGGTCAGGGGCAAACACGTCGCGCCTCACACGCTCGAAGTGGCGGCCATGTGGGCCGTGCTCACGCGGCTCGAAGAGCCGAAGAAACACAACCTGCAGCTGATCCAGAAGCTGAAGCTCTACGACGGCAAGGTGCTGCCGGGTTACACGCAAGACACGGTCAAGGAGCTGCGCAAAGAGAGCAAGCGGGAAGGCATGGAGGGCATCAGCCCGCGGTACGTGCAGGACAAGATCTCCAACGCGCTGGTGAGCGAAGCCGGCGAAGGCACCATCAACCCGTTCATGGTGCTCAACGAGCTGGAGAAGGGCCTCACCCACCACTCACTCATCACCAGCGAAGATCAGCGCAAGCGCTTTCGGGAGACCATCGGCATGGTCAAGCGCGAGTACGAAGAGATCGTCAAGAACGAGGTCCAGCGGGCGATCAGCGCCGACGAAGAGGCCATCTCGAAGCTGGCAGCGAACTACATCGACAACATCAAGGCCTACGCGCTCAAAGAGAAGGTGAAGAACAAGTACACCGGCCAGGACGAGGAGCCGGACGAGCGCTTGATGCGGTCGATCGAGGAGAAGATCGAGGTTCCCGATAACCGCAAGGACGACTTCCGGCGGGAGATCATGAACTACATCGGTGCCCGCGCGGTCGAAGGCAAGAAGTTCGACTGGCAGTCGAACGATCGCCTGCGCCGCGCGCTGGAGCTGAAGCTGTTCGAGGACCAGAAGGACAGCATCAAGCTGAAGACCTTGGTCTCCGCCGTGGTCGACAAGGAGACGCAGGAGAAGATCGACATCATCAAGAGTCGGCTCATGCGCTACTTCGGCTACAATGAGGTCAGCGCCACCGACGTCTTGAACTACGTCGCCAGCATTTTTGCCCGCGGCGACGCCAAGAGCTGAGGCGAGGATCGGGCGCGGGCCGAGAGCTCCCGCGCCCAGCGCCCGTCAGCCGGCGTGCGCACATGTCGGATGAGCGCCCACGCCTGCCTGCGCTGGCACGGCAACTGCTACACTCCAGTGGTCAGGAGGTTCGTTCATGCGATATCGAGCGCTTGCGGGTCTGGTGTTGACGGTAGTTCTCAGTGGCTGCCCGAAAAACAAAGACAGTGACTCACTGACCTTCGCCGAGGCCCAGCAGGCAGTCGAAGAGTCTACCCTCTCCTCTCAGGCCGAGAGCCTGCAGGCGGCGTCCGTCGAAATCACGACGAATTTCAGCATCGGGCAGGCCGTTCAGAACGCCGCCCAGGAGATCCAGACCTTCGTGGCGACGCAGATGCCGTGCGCGGACATCACGCTGGCGGACGCGACGCTGACCGTCAACTACGGCGCCAAGCCGGGGAACTGCACGTACAAGGGTCACACCTTCAAAGGCAGCCACAGCATCAACGTGCAGAAGAACGAGGATGCGCAGGTCCTGGTGCACCACGAGTGGACGGACTTTTCGAATGGAAACGTCAAGCTGAACGGCACCGCGGACGTGACCTGGGACCTTCAGGTCAAGAGCCGCCACGTCGTTCACAGCGTGACGTGGACGCGCGTTCTCGATGACTTCAAGGTCACCGGCGAGGGCGACCGCACCCAGACCGTGCTGGCCGGCGGCCTCTTGGAGGGCATCAAGGTCGACGGTACCCGCTCCTGGAGCAGCACCCGGGGAGAGTGGGACATGACCATCGACGGCGTCGAGATGCGCTGGATCGATCCGGTCCCGCAAGCCGGCTCATACAAGCTGCTGACTCCAAGCAAGAAACAACTGAGCCTGTCGTTCGAGCGCGTGGACGAAGACACGATCCAGGTCACCGTGGCCAACGGTAGCCGCTCGTTTCATTTCAACGTGACCAAGCTCGGGAGCGTCAAGGGAACGAGCTGAGCCTCACTTGCGCGAGAGCCCGAGTGAGGCGCTGTTGATGCAGTAACGAAGCCCCGTCGGGTCGGGTCCGTCCTCGAAGACGTGGCCCAGATGGGCGTCGCAGCGGGCACATGTCACCTCGACCCGCCGCATGCCGTGGCTGACGTCGAAATCTTCTTCGATGGCCTCGCTCGACAGCGGCTGCCAGAAGCTCGGCCAGCCACTCCCCGACTCGTACTTCGTATCCGAAGCAAAGAGCTCGGCACCACAACAGGCGCAGACATAGGTGCCTGGCTCTTTGCAGTCGTAGAACTCTCCAGAGAAGGCTCGCTCGGTGCCCTTCTGCCGGGTGATTCGGTACTTCTCTTCGCCGAGCTCGGCTCGCCACTGGGCGTCGGTTTTCTCGACCTTGGGGCCTGTCATGGGATGCTCCTTGCCCGAAGTCTTGGAACCTCGGCGCGAGACCGCCGTCCCCGTCAGCGCGGGACCAGGGTGCGGGCGCCCCCGGGTGGGCGGTTGCCTGCGTCGTTTCTGGGTGGTGCAGGCGCGGTTGATGGGGGCTGCCGGGCGGCCAGGGCTGTGCCGTCGTCCCGTGCCGTTCTCTCGAGCTCGGTCCGCAGGCGCTGTCCGAGCTCGAACCAACCGCGGTCGAGCAAGGCTCGGCGGTCGGAGCGGAGTGCCCCGGGGGCGACCTTCTCGACTTCGTAGGCGTAGGTCAGCCAGCGGCGGGCGTGTGCCAGATCGCCGAGCACCAGCAGGGTCATTCCACGATACACGCCGTACTCGGCGCGCTCCCGCGGGGTGAACTGAGTGAGCCGATACTCGGTGCGCTCGAAGACCTCGGCCGCCTCCACGTAGCGCCCGTCCGCGTACAGGGTCGTGCCACGGCGGACGTGGCCCTCGCAGCCCGCCAGCGTGACCCCGAGTGCGAGTGTCAAAATCGGCAAAACCCAGCGCACGCGGTCCAGAATACCCGCGTTCCCCCGGCTGCGCCACGCCGAGTACGAGGCAGCCAAAATTCCGCCTCCTCGGCCCCCGAGAAACGCTAAAAGGGCGGAATGAGCATCAAAGACGATGTGAAAAAGAAGGGGCTTCAGCTGCTCGGCGATCCGCGAATTCTGAAGCTCATGCAGAACGAGCAGTTCATGAAGGCCATGATGACGGTGGTCCAGGTTCCCGGGAAGGTGGAGCACTTCACCTCGGAGCAAACGGAGCGGTTTGCAAAGATGATGCGGGTCGCGACGGCCGACGAGGTCAAGGATCTCAAACGACAGGTCAAGACCCTCGAATCGGACGTCGCGCGGCTGAAGAAGAAGCTCGACGCCTGAGTCGCTGCTGTCAGCGTGAGCTTTCTGCTCAACCCATCGCGGCCGCCCGCGCCTGGCCGGCGCGCACGCGTTTGCCGAGCCACGATTCGAGCAGGGGCCAGGTCAGTCGAGGAGCCTCGCGACCGATCAACATGTCCACGTGGCCGAACGGCAGCTCTCGGTAGCTCTTGTCGCGCGCGCTCGAGAGAGCGAAGGCCGGCTCGACCGACGCCGGCGGCGCGAGGTCGTCGTACGCCCCCGCTATCACCAACAGCGGCATGTCGAGGCCCTCGAAGCGCCGGCCATAACCAAACAGGCCATCGTCCCCCGTCTTGCGCGCGCGGGCCTCCTGCGCCCAGCCGAACATCGCACGCATGGTCGCGATGCTGCCGCGGTCCATGGCGAGCGCCATGTGTTGCTCGAGCACCTCGGGCTCGATGGCGCCGCGATGGAAGCCGCGGAAGGGGAGCGGGTACAGCCTGCTCTCCACGACCCGGCGTGCAGTACGGACGAATTTTCCGTAGGCGCGCGCGGGCACGACGAAGTTGGGGAGGTTCATGCGTTGATCGAGGGCCAAGAACGCGCTCGTCAAGCCGGCCAACCAGCGGGAGCCAACGGAGAAGTGGTACGGCGATCCCAACGTGATGATGCCGGCGACCCGAGTTGGCTGGTCGGCGGCCACGCAATAACTGACGACACCACCGAGCGAGTGTCCGACCAGAAACACGGGTCGGTCCCCGGAGAGCGACCGAATTTCTTCGAGCGCAGCGGGCACGTCCTCATGGATGAACTCGAGCACGGAGCGGGGGCGGCGTGCTCCAAAGTGTCCACTTCGCCCGCGGCCCCGCAGGTCCACGTTGAAGACGTCGTAGCCTGCTCGAGCCAGGTAGTTGACCATGCTGCGCGTCGGCAGATGGAACGCGTAGCGGTTCTGTCCGTAGCCGTGGATCAAGAGCAGCGGCGCGAGGGTCTCGGCGGCGGCCTCGCTCGGATCTCGGCGGGTGATTGCGCCCTTCGGCGTCGGGGCGAGCGCGCGCTTGCGCACCATCGCGATGGGCATCACTCCACGCGCCAGCACCAGCTCCTTCACGAAGCTCGCGCGCTCGTCGATGTCGACGTTCTGCTCGACGACCAGGCTGTGGAGGATCATGCGAGCCCTTTGCGGGACCAGGAGTGACGCCTTGGCCCCGTGCAGATACCACGGCGCCGGGGCCCGGAGCCCGCATCCGACCAATTTTCCGCGTCAGAACGAGGCTTTGCGGTCGGGGGCTGTGCCATGGCACAATCCGCGCCGTCGTGGCACGGGTGTGACACGCAAGAATGGAGGGTTTGAGGATGCGGATCTCACGAGCGCCGAGTTTGGGGTGGGTGGTGGCTTCGGCAGTGCTGGCAATTGCACCGTCGGTGTTGGCACAGGGTGAACCGCCGCCCTCGGGGGACGCGCCGCCCGCGGGCGCTGCGCCGGGCGCGGCAGAGGCCGCACCGCCCGCAGCCGCGACACCGGGCGAGGCGGACGTCAACCCAGCCGACGCTCCGCCTGCCAACGCAGCGGCAGGAACCGAAGCCAAACCGGCAACCGTTGATCCCGTCGCGGACGCACCGCAAGGCGACTCCCCGGTGGAGTTGCCGGGCCAGACCTATCGCTTCGTGGGCCTTCGCTACCGCGGCATCGTCATTCCGAAGTTCATGATCAACCTCTTCGGTGACGGTGGAAAGACCGTCTACGTGCACGCGGTCGGCCCGGAGTTCGCGATCCGTAAAGATGGCTTCGAGTACATCTTCGGCCTGTGGTGGGCCGGCTACAAGATGGACGAGACGCCGTTCAAGGCCAGCTCCGATCCCGCGAGCGCATGGGAGGTCGTCAAGAGCGATCTCAACGTCATCTACCTGACGACGGACTTCCTCTGGAGCTCGGATCTCGGCCCGCAGTTCGCCGTCAACTACGGCATGGGCGCTGGCTTCGGGTTTGTGTTCGGCGATCTCGAGCGCACTCAGGCCTATCCGCCGAACGGCAATCCAAATCAGGATCCCTACGACTGGAAGAAGTGCACCGCGCCCGGCAACCCGGCGACAGGCGACTTCTGCGGCACCGACAACGATCACTACAACGGCTACAAAGAGAAGAGCTGGGCCAACGGCGGCAGCAAACCGATCATCTTCCCGTGGCTCGTGCTGCAGACTGGCTTCCGTTACAAACCCAGCAAGAGCTTCGTTGCACGCTTGGATGCAGGCTTCGGAACCAGCGGCTTCTTCTTCGGAGTGGGCGCGGACTACGGGCTCTGAGCCCCGCATCTCGTGGCCCGTTTCGAGCTGCCCAAGCGTTATCTCCCCCTTTCCCGCCTCGGCAAGGGCGGGGGCGGGGAGGTATGGGCGGTCCGGGATCGACACGGTGAAAAGAGCCTCGCGCTCAAGGTGCTGGCGGAGGGCGCGAGCGAGCGTGAGATGGCCGCGCTCGTGCGCGAGGCGGTGGCGCTCTCGGGTCTCGAAGGGCTGGGTGTGCCGCGGGTCGTGCGCTTCGGGCGTCTGCCCGGCAGCGGACGACCGTTCATGGTGCGCGAGCTGGTCGAAGGGCAGAGCCTCGGAGATTTGATCGATGGCGGTCTCGACGTCGAGCGAACGCTCGATGCGCTCGCGCGGTCGGCCGAGCAGTTGACGCTGGTGCATCGAGCAGGGTTGCTGCACGGTGACATCAAGCCCGCCAACATCATCGTCGAGGAGAGCGGCCGCGCGACGCTGGTCGATCTGGGGCTTGCAGCCCCATGGCGGGAGACGGGCACGGCAGCCGAGGGATTGACGCCCCGCTATGCAGCGCCGGAGCTGATGGCCGGCGGCCCGCTCACGGTTCGCGCGGAGGTCTACGCACTCGGGGTTGCATTGGCCGAAGCCATCGAGCACGCGAAGTCGCTGAAGAAGGAGGTGGTCGCACGCCTGGAGTCGGTGGTGGAGCGCGCGACCCACGACGACCCGTCGCGGCGACACCCTTCAGCCGACGAGTTCGCGAGCGAGCTACGGCACGCGGCTCTACTCGGACCTCCGGAGCACGCCAGTAACGCGGCTGCGATCTGGCCCGTGGTTGGCATCGATGGTGCGGCGAGCCAGCTGCTCACGGCGATTGACCGACTGACACCTGGAGCCGTGCTTCGGCTCGCAGGGCCTCGCGGCTCGGGGCAGAGCGCGCTCATGCGGCGTTCGGCCTGGTCTCTGGGCGTGCGCGGAACTCCCGTCGCCTGGATTGACGAAGGTATCGCGGGTTCGGTCGCCGCCGTTGTCGCCGAGCTGCAAGATCAGGCTGCGGACGGCCTGATTGTGCTGGTCGACGATGCGGGACGCCTCACCCCCGAAGGCCTGGCCGCGGTGAAGCGTGCGGGGCAGGCGGGCGCACGCTTGGTGGTGGCCGGAAGTGCGGAGCTCGGCGCCGCCGAGGCCACGTTCGAGGTGCCGCCCCTGGACAAACCCGCGGCCATCGATCTGGTGCGTCGGGCAGTTCCGTCGCTCACGGACTCGATGATCGAACGCATCGTGTCGGCGTGCGGCTGTCGCCCCGGCGAGCTGCGGCGTGTGGTTGGGGTGATCGCCTCCCAGGCCGTCGCGTCTTCGGCCGACATCGAGCGCGTGTTGTCCGAAGAGCCCGAGTTCGGCGAAGCTCTGCCGAGGGATGCGCTCGAGCGCGCGCAGTTTTTTTTGGATCGGGGCCGCTACGATGATGCACGCACGGCCCTCGACGCGGTGCGCGATGCTGATCCACTGACGATGGCGGTCGCGCGTGCACGGCTCTCGGTGGGTCTGGGCGAAGCAAAACAGGCGCTCGAGGTCCTGGAGGGAGCCCGCGCGGAGGCCGAGGCCCAGCCCGACTCGGCGTCCGGCAAGGCGTGGCGCCTCTACCTCGTGCGAGCCCACGTCGGTCTCGCGGAGTATGCCAAGGTGCTCGAGCTCGTGGAGGCCATCACGGATGATGAGTCGCCGCTCGGGGTCGAAGCCTTGGCGTTCAAGGGCTCCGCATTGTCGTTCCTTGGTCGGCACGACGAGGCTCGCGAGCTCTTGACGCGCGCTGTCGTGCGGGCGCGTGAGCTGGTCTCACCGCGCGCCGAGTCCGTCGCGCTGACCTGTCTCGGGTTTGCGCTGCAGCGCCACGACCGCATGGATGAGGCCAGAAAGTTCTACGAAGAGGGCCTGGTTGCCGGGGAAAAGGCCGGCGACGCCGGCATGCTCGCGACCTTGCGGCTGAACCTCGCCGGGCTGCTCAAGATGCGCGGCGACATCGCCGGTGCCATCCAGCACTTCGAGGGCGCCGTCGACATGGGCAAACGCTCCGGGCGGCGTTCGACCACCCGGCAGGCGCTCTTGAACCTGGCCAACACGGATCTCTACCTCGGGCGCTTGGCTCGCGCGCGCGCCAGCATCGACGCGTTGACCGAGCAGCGCGACCAGTTGCCCCCGGTGATGCAGGCCCAGCTGCATGGGCTCATCGCCGAGCTGCGGTCGCTCTCGGGGCAATCCGAGGCGGCGGTCCGCGACTACGAGGCCAGTGCTGCCGCCTACGTCGCACTCGGACGCGGCATGGACGCGGCCGAGGCGCTGCTCGAGGCGGTGTTGCTCGCGACACGCTCCGGCACGCAGCCGGTCTCCGAGCTGCGCGAGTGGTTGGCTCGCGCAGAGCGTGAGCTGGGTCAGACGCCCGCCCACCGCCCGCTCGCAAAGCTGGCCCAGGGCAGGGTGGCGATGCTGGCGGAGGACGAGGCGGGGGCCCGCGACGCCTTCGACCAGGCGCTGGCGGCTTCGCGTGAGGCGGGGCAACGCGAGTGGTCCTGGCGAGCGCTGGCTGCGCGCGCTGAGCTGGAAGAGGCCGCGGGCCAGAGCATGAACGCGCGCCGCGACCGCGAAGAGGCGCTGGCCTTGCTCGAGGACATTGGCGCGCGCCTGCCGCGAGATCTGCGCGAGGTGTACTGGAACGATCCGCGCCGACGCGAGCTTCGCTCGCTCGTTCAGCGAGAGTTGGCGGTGGCGGTCACCGCTCACGCGACTGCGACCAAACTGGCCGCGCACATCGGCCGGATCTCCCAGCTCTCGCCGATCTCGTCGCACGCATCGACGCCACTCGAGCGGCGCCTGGCGCGCATTCTGGAGGTCAACAGCGAGCTGGTGGGAGAGCTCGACCTCGAGCGCCTGACCGCGCGCGTGACGGGCTACGCCATAGAGCTGACGCGCGCGGAGCGCGGCTACGTCATCTTGCAGGAGACCGACGGAACGCTCACGGTGCACAGCTCGCGCTCGCGCGTCGGTGACGAGCCGCACGCGGAGTTCTCGCGCTCCATTGCCGAGAGTGTCATCGCCAAGGGTGAGCCCATGGTGAGCACGGCTGCCGGCGACGACAAGCGCATGAAGGGCTTCGCCTCGGTGCATCAACTGCAGCTGCAGTCGGTGGCGTGTGTGCCCATCTTGGCGCCATCCGGACGCCCGATCGGCGCCCTGTACGTCGAGACCCGCAGCCGCCCGGCTTCCAACTTCGAAGAAGAGTTGCCCACGCTGCGTGCGTTTGCTGATCAGGTTGCGATTGCCATCGAGACTGCGCGCCTGGTCAACGAGAACCGCGACCGGGCCGACGACCTGGCGCTGACGAACCGTGAGCTGGAGGAGGCGCAAGGCCGGCTGCGCGAGCTGCTCGGCGACCGCACACACAAGTTGAAAGAGGCCCGCCGCAAGCTGCGCAGCGCCCGCGACACGCTCTACTCACACTTCGGTTACCACGGGCTCGTCGGCACGAGCAGCGCCATGCGCCGGGTCTACGCGCTGGTCGATCGAATCCGCGACACCGATGTCCCGATCCTCATCACGGGCGAGAGCGGGACCGGCAAGGAGGTCGTCGCTCGCGCGGTGCACGAGGCATCCCCCCGCAACAAAGCGCAGTTCATGGGCGTGAACTGCGGAGCCATCCCCGAACACCTGCTCGAGAGTGAGTTGTTCGGTCACGTCAAGGGCGCGTTCACCGGTGCCGACCGCGAGCGCAAGGGCCTGTTCCGCGAGGCTGACGGCGGCAGTGTGCTGCTCGACGAAATCGGTGAGATGCCCCAGAAGATGCAGGCCGGACTACTGCGCGTGCTCCAGGAGCGGAAGGTGCGACCGGTGGGAGGCGCCAGCGAAGAATCGGTGGACGCGCGCTTCATTTTTGCGACCAACCGCGACCTGGACCAGATGGTGAAGGCCGGGAGTTTTCGCGAAGATCTGTACTACCGCATCCACGTCGTCGAGCTGCACTTGCCCGCGCTCAGGGAGCGCGCCGAGGACATCCCTCAGCTCGTCGATCATTTCCTGGGTCTGTTCTCGGCGCGTTACAAACGCGATAAAGGCACCTTGTCCCGCGACGCCATGCGCCGCCTCATGGCCTACGATTGGCCTGGCAACGTCCGCCAACTCGAGCACGTCTTGCTCAACGCCTGGGTGCTCAGCGATCGCAGCGAGCTGCTCCCCGATGACTTCGACGTGCCGGACGGCCGGGTCTTCAGCCCGCGCACGGAGTCCTCCCACCACTCGCCCACCGGTGACTCGCGGACGACGGCCACGACCACCAATCGTCTCCCGCGCTCGAGCCAGCGCCGCCCGGCAAAGAGCACCCTGTCCCAGCACCGCTCCGACGAGCGCGACAAGATCTTGAAGGCGCTGCAGGCCTGCAACTGGAACCGGGTCAAGGCGGCGGAGCTCAGCGGAATTCCCCGACGAACCTTCTATCGTCGACTCAAGGACTACGGGATCCAGTGAGCCCTTGCGCTCGCCCGGAGTCGCCACCAAAGCTCTCGGCATGACACGCCTGATCCTGCTCGCCGTGCTGCTCGCGCTCGGGGCCTGTAACAAGAAGGAGCCAGCGCCATCCGGCACGAGCTCGGCCTCCGCCGCCGCGACCGAGCAGCGCTCCGGCTTGCTCTCCGTGGGCGACAAGGCGCCGGACATCCAGGCCACCGCGCACAACGGGACCGCCGTGAAGCTGCGCGAGCTCGCAGGCAAACCGGTGGTCGTGTACTTCTACCCGAAGGACGACACACCCGGCTGTACGGTAGAGGCTCAGGGTCTGCGCGACGAATGGTCCGGGCTCGAGACGACGGGCGCCGTCGTGATCGGCGTCTCGACGGACGACAACGCCTCACACAAAGCGTTTGCAGAGAAACACTCACTCCCGTTCCTGCTCTTGCCCGACCCCAAGGGCGAGATCGCCCAGGCGTTCGGTGTGCCCGTCACGTTGGGTTACGCCAAACGCGTCACGTTCTTGATCGGCAAGAACGGCAACATCACCAAGGTATTCTCCGACGTGAGCCCCAAGGGGCACGCCAAGGAAGTGCTGGCGGCGATCCAGGCGAGCTGACGGCACGATGGCTCCCGCGCACGGCTTTGGATTTCTGACGCGCCGGCGGGTGCTCGGCATGGGGCTCGCCGGCGTATCGGCGCTGGTCCTGGGCGGCGGGGTCGCCTCGCTGCTCGGCGGTGCGCCGCCAGTCGAGCGGCTGCTGGTGCTCAATCCGCGCGAGTACCGGACGATGGACGCCATCGCCAAGACCCTCATTCCCTCCGGTGGCCCCTTCGACGTCGGGGCGGAACGGTTTGATCTGGCGCGTTCTTTCGACGGATATCTCGCGGGTGAGCCCGACGAGAACAGCGAAAAACTGCGACGCGCGCTGCTGCTGTTCGAGCTTGGTCCGCTCTTGTTCGAGCGCCGCGCCACCATCTTTTCGAAGCTGTCCGCCGCCGAGCGCGAGCAGCACTACCTGGCCTGGGCCAGCAGCGACGTGCTCTTGCGGCGGCAGGTGGCCATCGCCTTTCGCAAGTTCACTGCGCTCGTGTTCTACGATCGCGCGGAGGTCTGGCCGCACATCGGTTATCCGGGCCCGTCGCTGGCGAGGCTGGGCAAATGAGCGGCGCGATCGTCGACCTGTCACGCGAGCCCGCGCCAACCGGTGTTCGTTGTGAGGTGCTCGTCATCGGGTCAGGGCCGGGCGGCGCCACTGCGGCGCGGGTCCTGAGCGACGCCGGCCACGAGGTCGTCGTGCTCGAAGAGGGAGGAGACTTCACCGGGACCGATCTCAACCAGCGCGATTCACAGATGTACGACCAGCTGTACATGGATCGCGGTGGGCGGGTGACCGAAGACGTGTCCATCTCGGTGCTCCAGGGACGTGCGCTCGGTGGCGGCGGCGTGGTCAACGTCTCCGATGTCGTCCCGATCGCCGATGGGGTCTTGCGGCACTGGCAGGCTCGACATGGCCTGAGTGAGTTTTCACCGGAAGCGCTGGCGCCGTACCGGGACAAGGCGCTCGCCGATCTGTCGGCCAACCGCATCACGGAAGCGGAGGTGAACCTCGCGAACCGGCTACTCAGGACGGGGGCTGAAAGACTGCGCCTGCGCGGCGAGGTGATGCTGCACAACCGGGTCGGCTGCCAGGGCCTCGGCACTTGTTTGCTCGGGTGCCCGCTCAACGCCAAGCGAAACCCACGCTTCGTCTCGATCCCCTGGGCCGTCGCGAAGGGTGCGCGGTTCTTGCTTCGAGCGCGGGCAACACGCATCTTGGACGCCGGGAAGACCTGGAAGCGCGTCAGCGTCGCCACCTTGGACGAGCGCGGGTACAAATCGGTGGGGGCCTTCGAGCTCTCCGCGCGCGTGGTGATCGTGGCGGCGAACGCCATTGGAAGCGCCGAGCTCTTGCTCGCGTCCGGCATTGGCACGAGCCACGTCGGGGAACACCTGATGTTGCAGCCGCAGCTGCCGATCACGGCGGTGTTCGAGCAGAAAGTTGCCGCCTTCGACGGCATTCCACAGGCCTATGCCGTGACCGAGTTCGAAGAAGAAGAGAACGCCGAACACGGCCTGTGGGGGTTTCGCATCGAGGCAGTCATGGGCACACCGGGCAACGTCGCGTCCCTCTTGCCTCTGCCGGGTGTGGCCGGGAAAGAGCTCATGGCGTCGTACGCGAACATCGCCGCGTCATTGCTCCTGGTGCCGGACGAACCGTCGGGCCGCGTGCGTCCGGGTCCGAGCGCGGGTCACCCGGTCATCAGCTATCGGCAGGCCGAGAACCACAAGCGCCGGCTGCGTCAGGCCATCAAGGTCGCAGCGCGAGTGTATCTCGCGGCGGGCGCCCGGCGTGTGCTCGTGCCCACCGTGCCGCCGCTCGCGATCGAATCCGAAGCTGATCTCGCTCAGGTCGACACAATCGCGTTTGCTCCCGCCACGGCGCCGCTGATCTCGGCCCATCAGCAGGGCACCGTGCGTTTTGCCCCTTCGCCGGACCTGGGCGGCGCGGATCCGACCGGGCAGGTGTTCGGGACCCGAGACGTCTACGTATTCGACTCGTCGGGTTTCCCCACGAGCGCCTCGAGCCACACGATGACACCCATCATGACCGTGTCGCACTACCTGTCGGCGCAGCTCGCGAACAAGCTCGGGTGACTCCAAGCGTCACAGCGCACGCTCGACGAATGACCTGAGATCCTCGAAGCTGTACACCCCGACGAAGACGTCGCTGCCGATGATGAACGCCGGGGTGCCGAACCCCGGCAGCTTCAGGCGGGCGATCTCGAGTTTGTCGCTCAGCACCTCGTCGCGGTGGATGCGCAGCTCGAGCGCGCGCGCAAACCGCGTGCGGTCGATGGCAAAGGCCTCGGCAAAACGCAGCAGGTCTTCCGGACCAAGCTTGCTCTGATTGGCGAACAGCACGTCGTGGTATTTCCAGAACCCGTCGTCGCCCAGCTGAGCGCGGGCTTCGAGCGCCGCTTCTGCCGCGTGGTAGGCGTGTGGGTGTCGGTCGAGGGGATAGTTGCGCCAGGCGAGCGCAATCCGCTCCCCCATCTCCGCCATCAGACGTTTCACCGCGGGCTGGACCTCGGCACAGAACGGGCACTCGTAGTCCCCGATCTCTTGCACCACCAGCTGCGGTCGCTCGGCGCCCCGCAGCGGGACGTGCGCGGGCGACGGAATCGCACCGGCCGGCGCGCAGGCCCCGGTTGCCATCAGCGAGAGGCCCGTGATGAAGGAGCGGCGGCCGATCCCAGCCTCTGGTTTTCGATGCGCGGTCACCTGAGCGTGTGGGTTTGGCGAATGACTCAGTCGCCGCGGCATACGGTCACCTGGCCGGGGCCGTGTTTCAGCTTTCGATCACGGCATGCCCAGCCGGGACCAAACGGGTCGCAGTCCCCCTTGCCTCCACACAGCGGCGCACAAACACCACCGGAAGCGTCCACGCATGCCGAGCCGGACGGACAGTCCCGATCGTCGTTGCAGGACACCGTGCACATGCCACCCGGGTAGTCGCCGCCGGTCACACAGCGCTCCTGGCAGTCCTTGTTGCCGTCACACCTGCCGCCAACCAGCGCGCTGTTTGGCCCCACCGCGCCATGGTCATCGTCGCTTCCGCACGCCCAGAAAGACGCGGACCAGAACAGCAGAACGGATGAAAAGAAAACGCGCATGGCTCATCCCTCCAAAGATTGTACCCGGATTGGTACCCAGTAGGGCGCCCGGCAGGCAAGCCGGGCTTCAACCAATGCCCAGCTGCTTGAGTTTCTTGTGCAGTCCCTCGCGGGTGATGCCGAGAACCTTGGCGGTGCTGGTCTTGTTGTTCCCGTGCTCCCGCAGCCGCTCGAGAATGAAGTATTTCTCGACCTGCTCGACCATGTCTTTGAGCGTGCCTTTGACGGCGCCGGCCTGGGTGATCAGACCCTCCATCTGACGCACGCGCGGGCTCAAGAGGTCCGGCGTGACGAAGGCGTTCGCATCCGCCTGGATCACGAGCCGTTGCACCTCGTTCTCCAGCTCGCGCACGTTGCCCGGCCAGTCGTAGGACATGAGCAGCTCCATCGTGGCCTGGGCAAACCCGGCGATCGGCCTCCCGACCTCCTTCGTGTAACGCTCCAGAAAGTGACCCGCGAGCAGAGGCACGTCGTCTCGGCGCTCGCGCAGCGGGGGCACCCGGATCGGAAATACCTTCAGCCGGTAGTAGAGGTCCTGGCGGAAGCGCCCTTCTTCGACCTCTTTCTCCAGGTTGCGGTTGCACGCGGCGACGATGCGCACGTCCACCGTCTTGGTCTGGGTGGCGCCGACCGCACGAATTTCTCCCTCTTGCAGCACACGCAGCAGCTTTGCCTGCAAGGACACGGGCATCTCCGTCACCTCGTCGAGGAACAACGTGCCGCCGTCGGCCACGTCGAACAGGCCCCGCTTCTCCTCCGTCGCACCGGTGAACGAGCCGCGTTTGTGTCCGAACAGCTCGCTCTCGAGCAGATTCTCCGGCATCGCCGCGCAGTTCTGCGCGACAAAGAGCTTGGCCCGGCGCCGTGACCGATAGTGCACCGCGGAAGCGATCAGCTCCTTGCCCGTCCCCGTCTCACCTTCGATGAGCACGGTGACGCGGGTGTCCACGACCTTGTCGAGCTGATTGAACAGCTCGCGCATCGCCTTGCTCTGACCGATGATGTCCACCGCCCCGCTCGACTTGGCGCGCTCTCGACCCTTGAGGAAGGAGTTCTCCTTCTGCAGCTGTTCTTCCGCTGCGACCAGTCGGCGAATCAGCCGGGCGTTGGCGACTGCGAGCGACGCGCTGGCGGCCAGCACGCCGAGTGCATCGAGGTCCGCAGAATCGAACATGCCCGGCGAGGCGCGGTTGTCGACCTGGACCACGCCCAAGATCTCGTCACCCTTCCAGAGTGGAACGCCGATTGTGCTGCGAATGCTCGCTCCGAGCAGTGACTCCGAGCTGAACGCCTCACTCGGAGCGTCAGCGGCCAGCACGGCGGCTCGCTCGCGGATGACCTTGCGGAACACACTGCGGGTGATCGCCACTGCTCCACCGGGAGCCGCCCCTTGGCCCTCTGGGCTGCGCAAGCGCGTCAGAACCGGCACGTAGCCCGCGTCATCGCGATCGGCGTCCGCCGCGAGATCGTCCCGCAGCACCAGCGTCGCATGGGTCGCGGTGGGCACGAGCTCCAGCGCTGCGTCGGCCACCGCGATCAAGACGTCGTCCAGGTCGACGGCTCCCCCGATGCGCTTTTCGACGCGGTACAGGGTCTTGAGCACGCCGGTGTTGCGGTCGCCCGAGGTCGTGAAGCCCGCGAGCTCGCCGATCGGGCGAATGCTCACCACGTGGGGGGGCTCGCGCTCGTCCCCGAGCTCGACCCTGATCTGCGTGCCCTCGTCTCCGCTGCCGCCCAGCTCGAGCACGTCACCGGACTCGAGCACGGCCCGCGCCGAGCTTGCCTCCCCCAGAACGATGCGTTGGCTGCCGCGCACGACGGCGCTGCCGTTGGTGGAGCGGAGGTCTTCCACCGTTACCCGCTCGGCGCCGACCACGAGGCGTGCGTGCTCAGCTGAGACGTGAGCTTCTTCGAGCACGAGCTCGTTGTGTGCGGCGCGACCGATGCGCACAACGTCTCCTTCGGGCTCGAAGGTGCGGCCTTTCAGGCTGCCGTTCTGTACTTCGAGCCGGACGCTGGCCATCGGAGCTCATGCGCTCGCGACAGCCGCGCACTCTTTTGGAAGAGAGCACGCGGCTCCCGCGGCCGCGCTCAGTCGGCGCGAGCTTCGATGCGGTACATGACCTGTTTCACCGGCGCATCGCCCGCAATCTTGTCCTTGTCGCCGCTCTCGGTGTTCTTGTCGATGACCTTGCGCAGCAGCGCGGCCGCTTCTTTCGAGCCCTTCGGCGAGAGGTGGTCGATGGTCTGCGCGGCCACGAAGCGCACCGCAGCGTTCTCGAAAGAGTCGATGCGCTTGACGAGCTCGTCGCGCTGCGTCTCGCCGCCCAAGATGGCACCCATGTAGCCGGCCTTGATGGCCACGAACTGGGTCTTCTGGTCCTGGTTCGAGCTCTTCTCCATTTCCTGGAGGTAGCAGTCCGCCTTCTCGCCGCAGTCTTTGACGAGTTTTTCGGCCTGAGCGAACAGGTCCTTCTCGAGCTTGGTTCCGTACTTGTCGACGGCGGCCTTGACCTTGTCCAGCTGGTCGGCCTTCGCGAGCTTGATCGTCGTGACCAAGATGGCGCCTTGCAGCGCCTTCAGGTCGTCGCCGCTGCCCTTGGTCTTCTCCGCGCGCTCGAGCAGCCAGTCGACCAGACCCGCGTCGTAGAACTGCCCTGCGGACTCCGCCAACATCTGCAGCGCGTTCATGCCGGGGGGAATGTTGGTCTCGAGCGAGATCTTCTCGAACGCTTCCTTGAAGGCAGTGAGCGACTCCGCCGAGTCGGGGAGCTTGACGAGCTCGCGGGCGATCAGCGCCCGGGTGGCGTCCTTCTTGGCGTTCTTGAGCGCCTCGAGCATGGCGGGTACGCCTTCACCGCGCCCGATGGTGCCCACCATGATCGCCCCGGTCATGACGTTCGGAGCGTCCGCGGGGTTCTCTTTCATCTTCTTCTCTTCGTCTTCTTTGATCTGCTTCAGCTCCTTCATGCGACGGTACATGAAGGCGATCATCTTCTCATCTTCGCCCTTGAGGATCTTGATGGCTGCCTGGGCGGCGGGTTTGCCGATCTTGACCATGGCCAGCACCGCCGTGGCCTGCACGTCGGCCTTGGCGGGGTCGAGCATGATCTTGACCATCGGCTCCACGGCCTCTGCCGCGCCGATCTCGCCCAGCACCTGGGCTGCCGTCGTCTGCCAGAACAGCTGATCGCGATAGGGATCGATCTTGTCCTTGTCCTTGGCGCCGGTCGGGCGGTCGATCGGGGCTTCCAGGGCGGCGATCAGCGGGCCAGTCCACGATTTGGACTTGAGGTTCATCATCGCGTCGTTGAAGTCGCGATAGGTGACTCCGCCGAGCATGGTGCTGGCTTTCAGCTTGAGGAACGCCTGGACCAGCGGATCGGCGAGTGAGTCGAGCTTGAGGTCAGAGGCGGCTCGGACGGCCCACTTGATGTCGGCGTCGTCCTTGCTGGTCGCAGGTTTCTTCGCGAACTCCTCGAATGCCTTCTTCAACGCCGGCTCCGTCCGTTTGTCTCGGAAAGAGGCCAGCAGCTTGATCAGCGAGACCCGCGTCTTGCCATCCATGTCGGCGTAGTTGTCGACGTAGGTCTTGGTCAGCGGATCGGCGATCTTGTTCAGCAGCGTCTGGACTTCCGGCGCGTTGTTGTCGCCCTTGGCCTTGCTGCTGGCGTCCTCGAAGAACTGTCCGAGGCGCGTCACCGAGCGCGCTCGCCAGGACGTGTCGTTCAGCTTCTCGACCCAGTAGTCAGGCTGACTTTCGTCCTTGCAGCCGACCAGAAGGACGCTGGACGCGGTGACCGCGAACGCGGTGGTGGCGGTACCGAGGAGCAGGGAGCGGATGAGCGACGCCTTGGCGCGCGAGGAGCGGAACATCTCGTAGTGCCTCCGGGATTTTCTGGGGTCGTGACCGTTGGGATGGGAGCCGCGAAGCCCGCGAAAGCCCACGAAACCGGCGGTCCAAAACCCCGCGGGACCGTACGTCGGCCCCAAAGCCGCTGTCAACGAAGCGGAAGCCATGACGCGCCGCGACATGACGGGCGGATCAGCCGATGATCATGCCCTCGTCGAGCAGCGCGCCCCCGGCAAAGCGGCGGAGGTTCCAGCGTTCGAACACGTCCGGCACGGGGCCGCCGGCGACGAGCGCCGCCAGCATCTTCCCCACTACGGGCGCCATCATGAAGCCATGTCCCATGAAACCGCAGGCCAGGAAGAAGCCTTCTACCTCGTCCACTTTGCCGACGATCGGGCTCTGATCCGGTGAAATGTCGTAGAGCCCGGCCCACTGCCGCAGGATTTTCACGGACCCCAGGATGGGACACGCCCGGAGCAACGCGCGGGAGTAGAGCGACAGGAAGCGAAACGACGAGCCGTGGTCCGGGCCCGCCGGGACCTTCGAGTTGCTGATGCCGCCGACGATCTCGCCGCGTGTGGACTGCGAGAAATAGAGGCCGTTGGTCAGGTCCGCGACCAGCGGCTCGAGCCAGGGTTTCAGGGGCTCGCTCGAGCAGATCTCGTGGCGGTGCGGGTGGGTTGGCAGATGAATGCCAACCAGCTTGGCAACCTCGGGGCTGAGCGCACCGGCGGCGTTGACGACGCGGTCGGTCCGAATGCTGCCCGCGTCGGTGAGCACCGCGCTCACCCGTCCGCCCGTCTGCTCGATGCCGGTGACCCGCGTGAAGGTGCACACCTCGACGCCGTGTGCCCGCGCGCCCTCTGCGTAGCCCCACACGAACGGCCAGGGGAAGACCACGGCGTCGTCCGCGTTGTAACAAGCGAGCTTGATGCCCTCGGTCGACAGCTCGGGAACGACCGCCTTGGCCTGCTTGGCGTCCAGCAATCGAGTCGACAACCCGAGCTGGTTTTGCAGCTTCACGTTGGCTTCGAGCGAGCGAGCGCGCTCGTCGCTGCGCACCAGAAACAGGTAACCGCCCTGACGGAACCAGGTGTTGATGCGGTGTTCTCGGGCAAACTGCCGACAGATGCTCAGTGACTCCTGCATCAAACGGATGTTGGCCTCACTCGACCACTGCGCGCGCACTCCCCCGCCGTTCCGCCCGCTGGCGCCGCCACACAGGTACGACTGGTCTAGCACCGTCACCTTGCGGACGCCGTGGTACTTGGCCAGGTTGTAGGCGATGGCGAGGCCCATGATGCCTGCGCCGATCACCACCACGTCCGCTTCTTCGCGCACGTTCACTCCTTGTCCGTGCGCCGACGTACCTCGGCCCAGCGTGCCAGAATTTCGGCGTGCACCCGGCCGTTGCTCGCGACGATCCCGCGTTCGTTGATCAAACTCTCGCTCAGGTAGTCGACCTGATCACCGTAGGCATCCGTGAGCATGCCGCCCGCTGCCAGGATGATGGCCTCGCCGGCGCAAATGTCCCAGCGACTTCCCGCTTTCGCGGGCGCGACGTAGGCCTCCGCTCCACCCGCGGCCACCTCGACGCACTTGAGCCCGGCGCTGCCGAGCGGGTCGATCTGGCGTGCTTCGAGCGCGGCCAGCGCCGCTTCGAGGGCAGGGCTTCGGTGTGAGCGAGTCGAGAGCAGTCTCGAGGCCGAGAGCAAGCTGGTCTTGCTGACCGCGAGCGGCGTGCGTGAACCGTCGGTGCCGAGCAGCTCGGCGCCGTGACCGACTTCGCCGAGCCACGTAGCGCCGGTTGCGGGCGCGTGGATCACACCGGCCTTCGGTCGCCCCGCGTCCAGCACACCGATCATCACCACGAACTCGCCGTTCTTCTTGACGAACTCGCGCGTGCCATCGAGCGGATCCACGAAAAATACACGCGACGCGCGTCGGTAGTCGGCGAACGTCGCGGGGTCACTCTCCTCCGCCACCACTGGCACCCCGGGAAACTTCTCGGCGAGCCGTGCACAGATGAGGGCGTTGGCGCGCCGGTCAGCCTCGGTCACGGGGTCGCGCGGTGACTTGTAGTCCACCTCGAACGGCGTGGAGTAGACGGCATTGATGATGCCCGCGGCCTGCCGCGCGACGTCGGTGAGGAACTCGAGCAGCTCACTCACGTGTTCACTCCAACTTGACGCAGGCGGTTGCGCAGCGCCACCAGTGCGAAGTCTTCCAGGTAAGGCGGCCCTTTGCCGGCTTCGCGCACCAGCTGATCCAGTTGCAGCGAGTTCTTGGGTCCGAGCACGACCGAGCTGAGCTTGCTACTGGCGAGAGCGAAGCGCAGCGCGGCGCCGCGCATGGTCAGTACCGGGCCGCCGACCACCGGCCGCAGGGCGTCGAGCTGCCGCACTCGCCGCCGGAGCTCGTCGCTGGTCCAGCGCTCCGCGCGGTGGTCACCCTCGGCAAAGGCCTTGTCCCCGCTCCAGTGGCCACACAAGAGCCCGTACGCCAGGACCGAGTGAGCGATCACACCCACGTCCTCGCGTTCGATGTCGCCGATCAGCTCACCGAGATCGGCAGAAGCAAAGACGTTGTAGGTGATGGACACGACTCCAGCGCCTTTGCTGATCGCCGCACGGGCGACCTCTGGTCCGCCAGCGCTGACGCCCCACGCGCGGATCTTTCCGCTCGCGGCCAGCTCGGCCAGAAACTCGCAGGCCCCGCCGGTGTTGAGCGCAACTGTCGAAGGGTTGTGCAGGAGCACAACGTCGATCACGCTGCGCGCGAGGCGCTCCTGGGAGCGCTCGAAGGCCTCTCGCAGATAAGGGACGTCAAAACGCTTGCGCGGCACGGCTGCGTCGCGATCCGTGCCCAGCTTCGTGACGATGCGAGCGCTGCCGTCGTCGGCGAGTCGCGCGCCGAGGCGGCGTTCCATCGCGCCGTTGGCGTAGCTGTCCGCGGTCTCGAACAGGTTGATCCCGAGTGCGCGCGCCCGATCGATGACCTTGTCCTGCTCGCTCTCCGTGACCGGACCGTACCCGTCACCGGACAACCCCCACGTGCCGAGGGCGAGCTCCGTCACGCTCATCCCGGATTTGCCGAGGGGTCGTTTGCGCATCTGCCTTCGGCCCGTATACCAAGGGCCGCGCGGGCGAGCGACAGCGGACCTTCGCTCGGGAGATTTGGCAGCTCACCGCGCTGGCGACCGACGCGAAGGTTGCGCTCCGAGCGGGTGAACGGCGTTCACGATCGCGAAAACCTTGCCGGTGGATCGAGCCCGGCGCGGTCCAAGAGCTCGGCGTCGCTCAGCACACTCTCTGCGGGCCCACGACCGAGCAAGAGGCCGTCCGCCATGACCAGGACCTCGGCCTCGAGCTCGAGCGCCGCGTCCAGATCGTGCGTCGCGAACACGGTCGTCGCGACGGCGCTCCGGATCGCCGCCAGCACCAACCGGCGGGCGCGCCCGTCGAGGCTCGCGGTCGGCTCGTCGAGCAAGAGCACCCCGGGCTCGGCCGACATCACACTCGCCACGGCGAGGCGCCGTTGCTCGCCCAGGCTCAACGACGTCGGCACACGCTCGGTGAGCTCGACGAGTCCGACTTGCTCGAGCGCGCGTCGTCCCCGTTCGGCTGCGTCCGACAAGCCGCGTTGGCGCGGGGCAAAGCTGACCTCGTCGAGCACGGTCGACGAGAACAACTGGTCGGCGGGCTCTGCGAAGACAAAACCCACGTCCTGGCGGACTGCGTTCAAGTTGCGTTTTTCCAGCACCAGCTCGCCGACGCGGATCCGCCCGGCGAAGCGCACGGCCCCGACCAGGGCCAACAGCAACGAGGTCTTGCCCGCGCCATTGGCGCCCACCAGCGCGACGCGTGCGCCGGGAGCGATCGACACACTGATGCCGCGCACGACCTCGGCCGGAGAGCCCCCGAGTCCATCCTCGCGCCACACCCGCAGCGCCTCCAGCTCGATGGCCTTTGCGCTCATCCGAGCCTCCGCCCGAGCCAGTGCAGCGCGACGAGCGAAGCGCAGACCGTGGCGAGTGCCGCGGCATCGCGGACGCCAAAACGTTGGCCACTCTCGTCCGCTCCGCCCCCCGGGCCGCGGAGTCGATGCGCGAGGTCGACCCGCTCCGCGCGCGCCGCCGTGCGCACCAACAGCTGCGCCAGCATCTCCGGACCAAAACCGCGCGCACCGCGCAGTTGGCGGGCCAAGAGCAGGCGTTTGCCTTCAGCGCCGACGTTCCCCACCTGCCACAACAGTGTGTGGACGAGGCTCGCGAGCTCGGCGGGCGCGCCGAGCATGCCCAGGGCTTTGCCTAGCTCCGGGAGCTCGACGGTGCTCGCGACCAGCGTCGTGATGGTCACGGCGCCGGCCGCTCGCAAGATCACCTCGACTGCGCGCTCGCTGTTCACCGACAACCCGAGCGGGAGCAACAGCAGACCCACACCGAGCAGCGCAGGCACGAGGCGCTTCAGCAAGAAGCGCGCGCGCGGTCGAGTCGCGAGCAGAACCGCCAAGCAGAGCAAGCCCAAGGCAAGCCGGCTCTCGAGCGAGCTCATGCGCGCCGTGGCGATGCCAGCCGCTAGCAGGATCAAACAGGCGATCCGCGTGGCCGGCAGGGTCACGGCGCGGGACGCGCGCTCTGGACCACGCGCTCCAGCGCATCCGGCGCGCTGCTCGCCAGGGGCAAGAGAGCGCTCGCGATGCCGAGCGCGAGGGCAGCCCAGGCGACATGCAGCGTCCGCGAGCGAGCGTGCGGGCTCACTTCGTCGAGTAGCGCCGGCAGGTGTCGTGTGTCGGGATGCCGCGTGTGGAGCAGGGCCGGCGCCTTCTTCTCGACGTGGCGGACCGCAACGCCGGTGAGCGTGCCCTCGACCAGGCCGGCGACGAGCTGAACGCCAACCAGCCAGCCCAGCGCGAGCGCCGGCGGGAAGCCGGCGCCACCAATCAGCGTGACAGCGAGGCAGAGGGCTGACAGCCCGTTCCCGAACAGCGTGCCGATCACGGCGGCCATGGCCAGACGCTTCGGGCCGAGCAAACGACGCGTCACGTGAACCGTGACCACCGGGATGACGGCAATGTCGAGCACGTTGATGCCGAGCGTCGTGATGCCGCCGTCCGCAAAGAGAAGAGCCTGGACGATCAGCACGGCGACCAACGCCAGGACGGCACGCGCCGGCCCGAGCATCAAGGTGAGCAGGCCCGCGCCAATCACGTGCGCGCTCGCGCCGGGCGCGAGCGGCACGTTCAGCGCCTGGGCCGCTAGGACAAAAGCCGCCAGCGTGCCGGTGAACGCCACGCCAAGCGTTTGTCCCTCGCGCAGCCCACGCGAGAGCAGCGCCGCGCTGCCGGCCCCGGCGGCGTTCACACCGAGGAGCCACGCCGGGCTGGTCAAGATGCCGTCCGCGAGGTGCACGTTCGAAACGTAGAGCCAGCCCCGGCCGCGTGCCACTATTTTTTCGAGTCGTGCTACGGGTGAGGCGGACCGCCCACGAACGACCAGTAGTGCAGGCTCGTGAAGCTCTCGCCGCTCGGCGCAGCGACCTCCACCCGGCTCGGCCCCGCCGCCAAATCTGCCGGCAAAGTCAGCGCTAGCTCTTCCCAGTCTCCATCGCCGCGAAGCTCGAGCTTGCCGACTTGCCGCCCACCAATCTGCACCGGCAGTGCGAGCGGTTTGTCGCTGCTGAGCCTCGCGACGAGCCGCCCTGCCGGCGCCACGTCGAGCGTGAAGCGCTCGAGGGTTCGCCCCGAGCGACCGCCGTCGGCACGGTGCCCGTCCTGGTCGAACATCTCGTGCACTCGGTTCTCGGGCTGTGTGGCCCAGAAGAGCGAGTAGCCGTGGCCCGACTCACTCTCGAGATCCGCGACGTCGAGACGATCACGAGCTGAGGCCAGCTGCTCACCCCGCGGAGCGTCGGCCGAGCCCAGGGTCTCGTAGTCGGCGACGTACGCGATCATGGTGGTGCCGCCGAGGATGCTCGCGCGGACGCTTCGGCTCGTCAGCTCTTGCCCCATCAACGGGGGCACGGCCATCCACTCCGGATAGACGATGAAGTGTGTGGGCAGCTCGGCGCGCGGCATGTGTTCGTAGTGCTCGAAGCGCGAGCCGGCACCGGCTGCCCAGTAGCGCGGCTCGCTGCGGGTGGTCAGGCCGACCACGTCGAAGGTGCGCCGCCCCGAGAAATAGGCGATGGCCCCGGTGTCATTCACGCCGATCAATGCGTCCGCCGGGAGGTTGTCCTTTGCCCAGCGGCCGAGGCTCGTCTGCTGCTCACGGATCGCGTTTGAGCTCGCCGCCAGATCATCGATGGACGGCGAGAGCTGTGCGGCGAACGCCCCGACGAACCCCGCCGCGAGCGCGAGCCCTGCGTGCTTCATGCCCTCGCCAAAGCGCAAGGTTGCCGTTCCGAAGCTCTCGGCGAGCGCGCCCAGGGCGATGAACCACGCCGGCGCGAACGGCCACAGGTAACGCAGTCGGTTGCACAACATGCAGTCGAAGCTGGCGGGGATCAGCATGCCCAGGGCGAGCAAGAGCACGAAGCTGCCACGCGTGATGCGCTTCTTGCGCAGCGACAGCCACAGCAACGCCGGCAACGCGAGCCATGCGACCCAGCGCCCACCGGTCGGCAGAAAGAGCGCACTCCAGATGCGCCCGTCGAAGAGTGTGCCGAACAGCAGCTCGATGTTGGCGAAGATCGCCGAACCCAGGCGCGAGTCCTGATGATACGGGTTCAGCGGCAGCCACTTGGCGAGGGCGGTGGTGCTGGTCGACTGCCCCGTGAGCAAGCGGTTGCATGCGGGCACGAGCAGCAATCCCAAGAGCGGCGCGAGGCCCCAGAGCCGAGCGCGGCCCTTGTTACCAACGCCGAAGGCAACCGCCGCGATGATCGAAGCGAGCACTCCTTCGGGGCGCATCAGCAGCGCCAGGCATGCCACCAGGATGAGCCATCCGGGTCTGCGCGCGGTGTGGGCTGGGTCCGCCTCCACCCACTCCGCCGACATGCGCGCGGCTAGCACCAACAGCCACGCGAACGGCACGATCTCCATGCCGCTCCCCGCGCTCCAGACCAGCCCACCAAAGGCGGGCACCATCGCCCCCGCCGCCGCAGCGATGGGGCGGCTCGTCAGCCCGTTCGCAAGTCGAAAGGTCTCGAGAGCGAGCAGCGAGAGGCTCACCCAACCGAGCAGCCAGGCGATCCAGATCAGGTTCACCCCATCGAACCCGAGGCGTACGAACGGGCTGAGCACCAGAGGCCACAGCAAACTGGTCGCGCCGGGTGTAGGCGACGACCCCGGCGTGTACACGAGCGGATGACCGGCGGCGAAGCTGCGCGCGTACTGAAAATGAATGTACGTGTCGTCGAGAGGCACGCCTGGCTCGCCGCCGGTGGCCGCCAAGATCGCTCGTGATGCCACCACGCCGAGCCCCAGCGCAATCACCGCCCACGGCAGCCACGGCAGCGCTCGGCGGGCGATCGGCGTGAGAGGCGAAGATGGCATTGTCGGAAGGGCCTTCGATCATGATATCCGGCGGCCATGCGGATCGACCCCTACGCCGATGCACCGCGTCTGCCGGAGGGCGAGCGCGTCGACCCGCGACTCTTGGTCGGGGCTGGGCCGAACCCTATCGAAATAGAGATCGGTCCGGGGCGCGGCGGGTTCTTGCTGGAGCGCCTGGCCGCCGTGCCCGAGGCGCGCATGCTCGGGCTGGAGATCCGCCGCAAATGGGCGACCATCGTCGACCGCCGCCTGGCGAAGCTGGGATACGCGCCGCGCGCGCGCGTCTTTGCCGAAGACGCTCGCTGGGCGCTGGGCCGGTTTCCCGACGCGTGCGCGAGCATCGTCTACCTGCACTTCCCCGATCCCTGGTGGAAAAAACGCCACCTGAAACGCCTCGTGCTGAACCTGGAGATGGGTCGCGAGATTGCGCGACTGCTGATCCCTGGCGGCGAGCTTTTTGTGCAGACGGACGTGCTCGAACGCGCTCAGGCCTACCAAGATCTGGTCGCCCTCGAGCCGAGCTTCGAGCCGTGGGGTGATGGCCCCCGCGTGGAGGACAATCCCTATGCGGCGCGCAGCCCCAGGGAGCACCGAGCGATCGAGGACGGCCTCCCGGTGGTCCGAATGCGCTGGCGGCGGCTGCCCGCGGCCGCGCCGACCGCCTGAATTTCCCCGTCACCAGCCGAGGGCTCCCAAGACCCTGGCCGGGGTTCGGCGGCCTGATTCGACGCCTGGCCCCGAACCCGGTCCGCCCCTCGGGTCCCCGCAGCGGACCCCAGCCACGACGCATTTTCTGTGACCACCGGCGAAAAACTGCTCTAGGCTCGCCAGCGTGATTCGCACTTGGCTCGCTGTGTCGGCGCTCGCACTGTCCGTGATCGGCTGCGCCACCTATCGCGAGGACCTGAACCGGGGGCAGCGGTTCTACGAAGAGAACGAGTACGAGCGCTCGCTGGCGATCTTCCGGGTGCTCGAGTCCGACATGGACTCCCTCGAGCTATCCGACCAGGCACGCTACGCGTACCTGCGCGGCATGGCCGACTACCGGCTCGGCTTCCGGGCCGATGCGCGGCACTGGCTCGCTGTCGCCAAAGCCATCGAGCAAGAGCATCCAGGTGGCCTCGGCGCACAATGGAAACAAAGGCTCGACGAGGCGCTGAACGACCTGAACCAAGAGGTCTACGGCGGCGGTGAGCGCTTCGACAAGAGCCGCTCGACGGCGACCGAAACGACGAAGGGCCCGGGTGAGCCCCCGCCCCCAGCGCCTGCGCCCGGCAAGTGCAATACGAACAAGGATTGTTCCGAAGGCCTGAGCTGCCAGGCCGGCGAGTGCGTCCCGCTCTGACGCCACAAAAAAAGCGAAGGAGCGCGGGCCTCGCGGCGGTGCTCCTTCGAAAGCGATGAGATGATGCCCGGCTAGACGTCGCGTTTGAGCGCGGCGATCTGATCCTTCGCGGCGAGCTTTTGTTTCTTCAGCTCTGCGATGTGGTGCTGCTCGGTGGGCGTCAAGTAAGCGCGACGTTCGAGCCTGCGGACCATGTCCTTCAACTCGTGATGTTCCTTCTCCAAACTGAAGAGGCGGTCCACTGCCATCGACTCACCCATATGCTCTGACCTCCTGGTTACGATCGATGCAACACACGACAGCGATTTCTATGCCCCCACCACGCGAGCTTCGCACTGCCGCGATCTCGACCACGGATCCAAGGTAAAGGCACGGTGCGAGGGGTCAACCGATATTTCCGGCATCTTCCGGGGAACCTCCGGCGCTCGCGCTACACTAGACCGAGTATGCGTCTTGCAGTGTACGGGGTACTCGCGACGGTCATCGGCTGCGCCCCCGCGACCCGACCCGGTGGAGCAACTCCGAAGTCTGCGGAACGCCAGGCTTCCTCCGACCCCGAGCGGGTGACGCTGGCCCGCACCGTGATTACCCCCGGCAGCGAGGGGGACATCGACGAGCTGTTCGCCAAGGCCGTCGAGGCGCAGCGTCTGGGCAAGGCGAAGGCCGCTGCCGACGGCTTCGATCGGGTCTACCGCCTGGACCCCGACGGTCCTCGGGCCGCCGAGGCTTTGTATCAAGGCGGCCTGGCTCACGAGCAGGCCGGCGATCGCACGACCAGCGTTCAGCGCTTCGAGCAGGTGACGACGCGTTTTCCGAAACACGCACTTTCTCGCGAGTCGTTGTTACGAGCCATCCGACTGTTGTGTTTTCTGGAGCGCTGGCAGCGCTGTGGCGAGGCCTCGGCGGCGATGCTGACCCGCTACGCGGATCTCGATCACATCGAGAGCATCGTCGCGTTCGGGGGCAAGGGGCTCGCGCTCGTGGCAGCCGGCGACCTCGAAGCCGCGACCTACAACATCGAGAAGGCGCGCACGATTGTCGAAGAGCACCGCCTGGACGCCGCGGGCACCCTCTCGCGGGACGTGGCGCAGCTCTACTTCGCGCTCGGCGAGGTGCGGCGCGCGCGAGCCGAGAAGATCTTGTTCAACCCGCTGCCGTCGAACTTCGGCGCGGTGCTGGAGCAGCGCTGCCAGCTCTTGCTCGACGCGCAGTCGGCGTACTCGGACACGATGCGGGCGAAGGACGCGCACTGGTCGGCGATGTCCGGTTTCCGGGTGGGCGAGCTGTACGCCAAGCTGCACGAAGATCTGATGGATGTGCGGCAACCCAAGGCCGACAACGAGAAGAAACAGCAGCTGTTCGAGGGGGCGATGCGCCTGCGCTACAGCATCTTGCTCGACAAGGCGCTGTCGATGATGGAGCACACCCTCAGCATGTCGGCGCGAACCGGCGAAAAATCCGGCTGGGTGAGCAAAGCCGAGGACGCGCGGGCGAAGCTGGCGCGCGCGCGAAAAGCCGAGAACGACGCCATCGACAAGCTGCCGTACACTCGGGCTCAGCTGCAGCAGGCGCTCGACGACCTGGCCAAGAAGGCCGAGGCCCAGGCCAAGGCAGCGGCAAAGTAGGGAGCTCGCCGAACACGGCACCAAGGCTCGTAGTCGACCCAACCATGCGGGCATCCAGTCCCGCGGGTGACAGCACAGGCTCAGCCCGCGGCCCTTCCGGGCGGTAACCCGGGTTCCTCGGCGCTCAGGCGCTGCAGCTCACGCTCGATGGCGGCGCGAAGGTCTTCTCCGCACGCCCAGGCTCGCGACGAGCAGCACGAGACCCGCTCCGAGACGCAACATCGGGGACATGTTACACCGGCAGCAGCATGGAGCGCACGGTCGGTAGGACACCTCTAGTCAAGGTCGAAGGCGTCTACGCCAAGCTCGAATGCACGAACTGATGCGGCGGAAGCGGGAGCACGGGGCGCGGCGGGGGCGCCCGGCACCGGCTCGGCTAGCGGCACCGGGGTGAGGGTGGCGGTGGGCCTCCCGCTCGGGGCCCGCATCAAGGCAGCGGATGCTGGCGCAGGAAGTCGAGCATCGCCGGCTCGTGATCGATCACACCGCCCGCAGTGCCGGCCACGCCGTCCGGCCATTCGGTGTGGATCAGCGTCGCGACCAAGTTGCCGCAGGCGGCGGCGGGCATGCACGACGTGACGATCTCACCGGTGCCTTTGATCTTGAGCCACTGGACCGTGGGTGACCCCACCTTCGCCGAGAGGTCAGCGACCCAGCCCGACATGGTCGAGCCGGGTGCAAGCTCGGTGGTCTTGCTCAGTTCGGCCGCCTGCGCGTCGTCGCACGGCATCAAGTCGCACCAGCCGCTGACGATGAAGATCGGGACGGTGCTCTTCGGGTAGGGAGAGAGCTGGCAAGAAGGTGTCTGGCCGACTTTTGGGTCGTGGAAGGGATCCGCGCCGGAGTACACGGCAGCTGCCGCGACGCGATTGCCACCGGGGCTGGGCTGCGCGTGGCGAGCGATGGCGTAGGACTGCGCGAAGCGCCCGCCGTTGGACCAACCGGTGACGTAGATCCGCTTGGGGTCGACCTTGCCACTCGATACCCAGGCATCGACGAATGCGTCGGCGTTCGCAAAATCTGGGTTGCTGGAGCAACTACCGAGATCTCGATAGTAGATGTCGTGCTTGGAGCCATCCTGATTGCTCGTGGTGGGCCAGTGCAGGTTTCGCGCTTGGAGGCTCAAGAGCACGAAACCCTGCTTCTGGGGATCGCCGCTCAGATCGAAGCTCTCGGCCTTCTGCCGCAGGAGCGAGGTGTCGTAGACATTCTCCGCACCGCCACCGCTGCCGTGGAAATAGACCAACAGCGGCAACGCGCTGCTCGGAGTCGGGGAGTAGGTGCATGCGTAGCGCTGCGTGCCGTCGAGGCCCGGCCGGCTCTCGGGTGCGCCGTCGTCGAAGCTCGGGTGTTTGGCGTTGGTGGTCTTGCAGACCGGGACGTCCGTGGGAGTGGTGATCGGTGCTGTGTAAGTGGCCAGATACTTGGTGCAGGGGCTCGCCGCGCTGCAGGTGGGCAGCGGCGCGCCGGCCCCGCTGGTCGCATTGCAGCCCAGGCCGCCGTCGCTCGCCGGCGGCTTCGGATCGCAGCCCGCGTCCCCTGCACCTGCGCTCCCTCCCGCGCCGCCCGTGGCGCCCCCGCCGGTCGCGCCGCTGCCTGCTGCACCGCCGCCGGAGCCGCCGCCGCTCGAGCCGGCAACGCCGCCAGTGGCGCCCGCGGCTCCGCCGCTCGCGAGGCCGCCGCCTCCGCCCGCGCCCCCGTTCGACTCATCGCTGCCACACGCCCAGACCAGCAGCGGGAAGAACGCGGGAATCGAGAGCCGTGCCAAGCGCATGCGCTCAGCTTACCGGGTTTGCCCCGGTTGAGGAACGGGGCGTGACGGAGCGGCGTGGGGGTGTAGCGTTCGGCCGATGTCGAACGACCGATCGCTTCTGCTCGCGACCTCCACCTACGCCTATCTCGAGCAGCGCTTCTTGGCCGCGGGCGGCTATGAGCGCGGCGAGATCGAACAGCGAGCCTTTCCCGACGGCGAGCGGTATCGCCGAATCGCGTGCGACGTGTGGGGGCGAGACGTGGTTTTGCTGGGCGGCACCCCGACAGATCTCGACTGGCTCGAGGTCTACGATCTGGGCTGCGCAATCTCGCGGGCGGGCGCGCGCTCGCTGTCCATCGTGATGCCGTATTTCGGCTACGCGACCATGGAGCGCGCCGTGCTGCCCGGGGAAGTCGTGACGGCGAAGACGCGGGCCCGATTGATCTCGGCGATCCCGCCCTGCGAGGCCGGCACGCGTGTGTTCCTGTTCGACCTTCACACCGATGGCATCGAGTTCTATTTCGGGGACGCCCACGTCACGCACCATGTCTACGGCGCGCCGATCGTGACCGAGGCGGTGAAGCGCGCGATGCAGGGGCGCGACTACGTGCTCGGTGCGACGGATGCGGGCCGGGCCAAGTGGGTGCAGAGCCTCGCGCACGAGCTGGATGTAGAGCCAGCTTTCGTCTACAAGCGCCGGGATTCGGCCTCCGGGGACCTGGCTGTGACGGGTGTCAACGCCGACGTGCGCGGGCGCGAGGTGATGATCTACGACGACATGATCCGCACGGGCGGCTCGTTGCTGCAGGCAGCGCGAGCCTACCTCGACGCGGGCGCGACGAAAGTGCACGCCATCGCCAGCCACCTGGTCTTGCCCGGTGACTCACTCGACGAACTGAGGTCTTCGGGGCTGCTCGACAGCGTGCTCGGCACAGACTCGCATCCGTCGAGCCTGAAGCTGGAGGAGGAGCATGTGGTGAGCGTGGTGGGTCTATTGGTGAGCGCCGTGGCGCGCTGCTGAGCGCCCGGGCTCGACGCGGGCGAGCCGCAGGCTCGCAGCTGGGGCAGACGATTTCGGTTCTTGTCGCCTTCGGTCTGGGACTGCTCACGCGGCTCAGTGCAACACAGCCCAGAAGATCGTCGCAGCCAGGGCCAACCCCAGCACGATGGCGGCCGCGCCGAAGATGTTGACGATGAGCTTCCACTGAGCCCACTCGCCCAGCTGTTTGTGGTTCTCCAGCTCGCCCGCGGCGGTCATGCGCTCGTACTGCGCGGCCCGCTCGTGCTTGAGCTCCTCTTCCGTGATGTGCCCCGAGAACATGACCGCGTCGTAAGGGAACTTTTCGGGGCGGAAGTGGCTGTTGAAGAAGTGGAACGTGAAGATGAAGCCGGCGGCCAGGAGCGCCTCGTCGCTGTGCACGATGTGAGCGATGTTGATCGACCAACCTGGCAGGAATCGCGTGAAGAACGCCGGGTACCAGAGCATCAACCCCGAGAGACCAATGACCGTGACGCCCCAGAACACCGCCATGTAATCGAACTTCTCCCAGTACGTGAAGCGGTCGAACTTGGGTTTGGGCCCGCGGCCGAAGAACCACTTCATGTGCCCGAGGAGGTCCTTGGCGTCCTGCCAGCGCGGGAACGGTGAGTCGGGACCAAAAGCCAGTGCCAGGAACTTCCTCAGGCTGAACGCGCCCTCATCGTTCAAGTACTTCTGGCGATTGCGCCGCACGAGGACGATCAAGCTGCCGATGTGCAGCACGAAGTAGGTGAGCGTGACGATGGCAGCAAAACGATGTACGGCGGCCGCGACCGAGGCGCCGCCGATCTGGTCGAAGAACGCGTGGGCCCAGGCCTTTTCATGGAACTTCAGCGGCATGCCGGTCATGACCAGCAGCGTGAAGCTGACGATCACCAGCACATGCACGAAGCGATCGATGGGCCGGAAGCGCCGGTACAGGCGGGCTCCCTTTTCCTCGCGGACGCGGCGCTTGGTCTCCTTGAAGGCGACGGGATCCCTGAAGCGCTCGACCAGCGAGCGCATCAGCCAGAGCAGGCTGTGGATGCCGAAGAAGCCGAATGTGCCCACGAGCAGCGCGGTCATGCCGATGAAGGCCCAGTACAACCGCGGGTAGTGCTGACGGTCATTGTGGTCGGCGTGCGACAGGAAGCCAGCGAAGTTGGCGGGCGCACCGACGTGACACTTCTGGCACGTGCCGAGCCTGTTTCCGTCCGACAGCGTGGAGGCTGGCTCCTTCGACGCCCAGATTTCGTGGGAGCCGTGGCAATCGTGGCAAGCGGCCACCACCACGTCCCCGAGGTCGTGGGCGCGACCGTGGTACGTCTCGCGGTAGCGCGCCGTCCGATCCTTGTGGCACTCGCCGCAGATGCGGTCCTCGGCCAGCTTGAAGCGCGCCCCCGGCTCGATAATCTCGTGCGCCGTGTGGCACGTGGGACAGGTGGGAGCCTCGGCCTTCTTCTCGTCGGGCGCTCCCGGGGTCGCCTTTGGCGCTGCGCTCGCGGCGGGCGCCGGTGACGGCGGCGGCGCCTGCGAAGCGGCCGAACCCGAGGCGCCTGGAGCAAGGGCGTCCTTGGCGACCGGCGCTTTGGCCGCCCCCGGCTGGGTGGGGTCCGGCTTCGCAGCGCTGGGCGCCGCCTTCGCTGCTGCGGGTTCTCCGGCCGCCCCGCCCTTGTCGGCCCCTGGCTTCGCCGCAGGATCGATCGGGGCCTTCTTCCTTTCGCGCGCGCCCCTGTCGAGCGCCTTCGCGCGAATGGCCTTGGTACGGAACTCGTAGTCGACCTTTCGCCCGGCTTTCTCGGCCTCTTCTTCCAGTGCCCGGGCGTGGACACCTTTCTCGAACTCGCGGCGTGGGCCCGTGTGGCACTGCCCGCAGGTGCCGACGACGTTGAACTTGTTCACGCTCGATCGCGGGTCCTCGGCTGCGAACAGCTTGTGAGCTTTGCCGTGGCAATCCGCGCACGACGGAGCCACGACCAGGCCGCCGGCGAGCAGGGCCTTGCCGTGGATACTCTCCACGAAGCTGCGCACGGCCCGTGGCTGCTTGATCCCGAGCTTCTTCGCGAGCTCCGGGTTCTCGTGGCACTTGCCGCAGGTGAGCGGCGTGTTGCCCACGGACACGGTCGACTTCTCGTCCGAAGGCGCGCGCACGTCATGCACGCCGTGGCAGTCTTCGCAGGTCGCGGCCTCTTCCTTCCCCTCCTTGAATTTGGTGGCGTGAATCGTCGACGCGTACGAGGCGGCCTCCTCTTCGTGGCAAGAGCTGCACTCGCCCTTGCCGACGTCACCAGGCTTGACGTCGCCCTTCGGTGGCGCGTGGCAGTCCGAGCAGTCCAGCTTGGCGTGCACCGAGTCCTTGAGCGCTTCGAGGATCTTGTCCGGATGAGTCTCGAGCGGTGGCCGAGGATCGGCGGCGGGTTTCTCGGCGGGCGGCGCGGGCCGTAGGGGCTTGCTGCGCCCACAGCCCATCAGCGCCTGAGTGGCGAACACGAGCGCCCAGCACAGGGCGGCCAGGAAGAACAGCTTGGCTTTCATCGGGGCCTCTCACTTCTCGTGGCAGTCGTCACACTCTTTGCTCGGCCGCTGCCCTGCGTTGTGGCAGGCGTGGCACTTGACGGTGTCGTGACCCTCGACGTCGAGATGCTCTTTTGGCATCTCCCACGGATGCCAATTCGGCTGAGCCTTGGGGTCCACCGCGCCGAGCTCGGTCACCGACCCGCGCACCGGCGCGGTGTGACAAGTGGATTCGCAATCGTTGGCCAGCACCTTGCCGTCCGCCGAAACGTGCTTGCCGTCGTGGCAGCGGAAACAACCCGCCCAGTAGCGGTGGCCGAGGTTCTTCGGATAGGTCTGCCAGTCGACCTTCATGTCAGGGAACACGCCGCGGTCGTAGAGCGTCTTGGCGACCTCGATGGCCGTGTCGACGTCTTTGCGGCGCTGCTCGAGGACTTCCGGCTTTTCCTTCTTGTAGTAGTCGATGATGTACTGCCCGATGCCGTCGTGGGCGGCTTGCCGACTCGGATAGACGCGGAACAGGGCCTCGACGGTTGCCTTCTTGATCCAGGGCAAATCCGCCGGGATTCGACCCTTGAGCAGCGCCTCGTCCACGCCCGAGTCTGGCGTGGGGAAGTCGTGGGCGGGCCGATTGTGGCAATCCATGCAGTCCATCTTGCGACGCGGAAGCGCGTCGATCGCCGCCGGCGACAGCTTGGTCTTCTTGGCGATGTAGACGGTCTCCTTGCCGTCGGCGTGTTTGACCTTCGTCCAGGGAATGACCTGAAGTTTATCGTCCGCGGCGGCGTAAGTGACCTCGTTGCTCACCAGCATGTGCCAGTGAATCCCCTGGCTTTGGCCGTGTGACTTGGCGCCGCCGCCCGTCTTGAGCGTCAGCGAGATCTGCTCCGGTTCGTTGTTCTCGGTGTACCGAAAGTGAGGGAGTTGCAGCAGCTTGGCGCCGAAGAACTTCTCCGGCCAGTGGCAGCGCTCGCAGGTCTCTCGGGCCGGACGCAGATGGGCGATCGGCGTCGGGATCGGGCGAGCGTACTTGTTCGTCGCGACGGCGAGCACCTGGCGGACGCCGGAGAGCTTCGAGCGCACGTACCAGCCCGCGCCTTCCCCGACGTGACACTCGGTGCATGGCACCCGCGCGTGAGCCGAGTCGGAGTAGGCGACGAACTCGGGCCGCATCGGCACGTGGCAGACCTGCCCGCAGAAGTACACCGACTCGGTGAAGTGGAACCCCTGGTAGCTGGCCCACACCATCAGCGTTGCGACGACGACGCCGCCGACGCTCGAGAACGCGAAGATCCTTCGCTGTCGGCCGTCGTTCAGATCAATCCGCGGATACGGCAGCGTCGCGAGGCTCTCGAGCTTGCGCCTTCGCCCGGCCTCCCAGCGCATGCCCAACAGGAAGAGCACCGCCCCCGAGGCGAGGACTCCGGGAAACACCATGTAGGTGAAGATGCCGACGTAGGGATTGAGGGCGCCGGACCGGACCTCCACGACCATAGAGATGGCGATGAGGATGGCGGCGAGAACCACGATCAAGCCGCCGATGTGGCTCACGATGTTGAAGTAGAGCGGCGGCCGAGCGGGACGGGCTGACTTCGGACCTGCCGACTTGGGAGACGAGGGTTCCGGGGCCTTCGCGGCTGCCGGTGCAGAGGACGGGGGAGGGGTCGGCGTCGTCATCTCACGAGTTCCTCACTTGCTGTTGAACAGGTGACACCCGTAGCAACGCTGGGCATCGGGGAAGTGGTTGGCGCGGGTCGTGTGGCACTTCAGACAGTCGCTCCGCGTTGGGTTCTTGTTGCGGTGGGTGTCGTGACAGTCCGTGCACTTCTCGTGGCCTTTTTCGGCGTGGGCTCGCGGCAGTGACTTGTGGCACGAGGCACAAGTCGGGGCCGTTGCGTCGTGCGGCTGATGGCAGGAATTGCATGCGGAGTGTTTGGCCCCTCGGGCCTTGACCGCCGCGGCTTGAGTGGTGTGGCACTTCGCGCAGGCCGTCCACAGTTGTCGCGGCGGCTGATGGGCATCGTGGCACGACGTACACAAGTGCTTGGTGCGCTGGACCTTTTGCTCTTCCTTCTTGTGGCACTGACCGCAGGGCTTCGGGCTCGCGGGGTTGTGCGTCTGGTGACACTGCGTGCAGTTCTCGTGCGAACGCGGACCCCAGAGCTGAACCGACGTGTTCTGCGAGGCATGGCACGTGCTGCAGGCCTGGGCCTTCACGGCGCCGTGCGAGCCCTTGTGGCAGGTGTTGCATTGGGCGTGTTTGCCGGCGGGTTGCGCGACTTCCTTGTGGCAGTTCCGGCACGACGCGGCCTGCCCGAGCGGTGGGCCGTGGGCCTGATGGCAGTCGTTGCATTTGCCGGTGTGCGCGCCCGTCGTTGGGTTCTGGTGGCACGAGCGGCAGACCTCGACGTCCGCCGAAAAAGCGTGAGTCTGGTGACAGCTGGAGCAGCGCGTGTGTTTGTCGATCCTGGCAGCGACGACGCTCTGCGACTCCTTCGCGTGGCACTTCTTGCAGACCGCGCCGGTGCCGGCCATGGCGTGTGGTTGGTGACACGTGAAGCAGGCTCCCGCGCGGTGCTTGGCGGGAGCACGAGCCGCCGCGTGAGCCTGCCTCTCGTGGCAACTGCCGCAGGTCTTGACCTCGGTCTTGGACTGATGCGCGTCGTGACACGTCGTGCAGGACTTGTGCTCGTGGCCAGGCTTCTTGTGGCACTTGGCGCAGGTGGTGTCCTCCTCACGCGTGCTGTGGGGCTTGTGGCAGTTGGTGCACTCGGCGTGCGTCTCGCTCTTCCAGCCCGCCAGCATCGTCACCTGGTCGGCGTGGCACTCGCGGCAACCCGCGAACGTCGCCTTGAACTCGTGAGCCTTGTGGCACTCGGAGCAGCGGTCGTGGCGTGCGGCGACCGTCTTCGTCTGCTTGGCCTGCTGCTCGTGGCACTTGTGGCAGCCCTTGCGGAGGTCTTCGCGCTCGCCGTGCGCTTCGTGGCAGGAGTCGCAGTTGAACTTCTCGGGCTGTTTCTCGTGGTGGTACTCGCCGGGGATCTTGACGTGGCAGCGCGAGCACTCGGCGCCCTTGGACCGCTTCTTGGGGTCCTCCTCGTGAGGGCTGTGACACAGGCTGCAGGCCTTCAGGTTGCCGTGAATCTGTGAGGGCGGGATGCCCTTGGCCTCGATGACCTCCGCGAAGCGCTGGCTGCGTTCACTCTTCGCGACGCCGCCGTGACAGCGACGGCAGTCGTGCGACGGAGTCTGGGCGCCACCGCCGACCTTGGCCAGGTAGTTGTGGCATGAAGTGCAGCTGATCTTCTCCTTTCGACCCTCGAGCCGGTGTTGCCCGAACACCTTTATGTCGTCATGGCACTTGCCGCACGTTGCGGGATCGGGGTCGGACCGATGCTCTTTCCAGGCATGACAGTCGAAGCACTCGAGCGGGTCTTCCGATTTGAGCACGTGTTTGGCGTGCCCGAGGCTCCGCGCCATGTGCCACGACTCGCTGTTGCCGTTCGTGTGACACTTCTTGCATGTGGTCTTGTCGAATTTCCCGTGCGGTGTCGTCTTGGTCTTGGACCACAACGAGTACGTCCACTGGCGAACGTTCTCCTCGAAGCGGTTCGCGTGACAGTCCGTGCAGCGTTGCCCGTTGTGCGCGCTGTCGTGGGCGTTCCGCGTCGACTCGATGTGACAGGAGTCGCAGAACTTCGGGTCCTTGGCGATGCGATCCAGCTTCCACGCACCGGCCGAGCTGGCGGCGGCGAGTAGCACGACGGCGACGAGCGCCCACACCCCACGGGACGTCCACCACGGGCGGCGCGTGGGAGCGTCGGCCGTGGGGCCCGGAGGCGTGGGTTCTGTATCGGGATTGGTTTCGTCGCTCAAGGTCTACCTCCTGCCGAACTCAGTGGCGGCAGGTGCAAGACCCCCTCGGAAATTCGCGGCGCTTCGGACGGCCTTTTGCCACAGGTGGTAGGCGCTTGTCTCGAACGGCGTGCATACCGTCCGCGCACGCTCGGGACATCGCCAGGGTCATCACGCTTCTCGCCTCGCCGCTTGCTTCCTGCCGCGCAATTCACGCAAGGCGCGTGCCTCTTTACCCAGCCGCGATTGTGCCCCTTCGGCCCCAATCGACGGGGCACATCGCGCAACACTTGCGGATCCATCGGCAGCCGCCGCAGATTGTGCAACGGCCCGGGCGCGCCCCGCAAGACGTGCGCGCTGCGGCGCGTTCTGCCGCCACCGGGCACACCTGCGCCACGTCGCGAGCGGTCAGCCCGCTGACCAAACTTCGGTCGCGTAGGCTGTTCGACGTCGCCAGTGAGAACGAGCACCGCGCAGCGTGGGCGTGTCGGCCTCCCGGAGCTCGCACCGCAGTGCGCGCATGCCGTCGGATCATGTGACCGTCCCGGATTCGAACCGCCGGTGCGCGGGAGACCGTCGACCGACACCCCGAGCACGCGTCCCGAGCGACGCGGCCGCGCGCGCCCGCCCACGCGGTCTGCCGCTTCGTGCAGCGTGGCCGCGACACCCTTGGCCGCGAGGCGATCGGCGCACACCAGGCCAGCGAAGCCGGCGCCGACGATGCCGATGTCCGCTCGGCCAAGCTCGCCCCCACCGACGTCGGTGTTCGCTCCGGGGTCACCCCGGCGCTTCGACCTCGCCCCCGTCCACTGCCTCGGGCTTGCCCCCGAAGCGCACGTAGAGCGCGGGCAGCGCCAGCAGCGTGACCAGCGAAGCGGTGACCAGCCCGCCGATCACGACCGTCGCGAGTGGGCGCTGCACCTCGGCACCGGTGCCGGTGGCGATGGCCATGGGGACGAAGCCCAGGGCCGCCACCAGGGCAGTGACCAGCACCGGTCGCACACGCTCGTCGGCCGCGCCCAGCACCGCGTCGCGCGTGTCGTCGCCGTGCAGCTGTCGATTCCGCACGGACGCGAGCAACACCACGCCGTTCAGCGTCGCCACGCCGAACAGCGCGAGGAACCCCACTGCCGCGCTCACGCTCAGCTCGAACCCGCGGAGCGCAAGCGCCACGAACCCACCCGTCGCCGCCGCGGGCACGTTGACGAAGATGAGCAGCGCCGGGCGGATCGAGCCGAAGGCCAGGTACAGCAGCACGAGCACCACCCCCAGCGTCAGCGGCACCACCACGGCCAGCCGCGCGGTGGCGCTAGCCAGGTTCTCGTACTCGCCGCCGAACTCCACGTAGTAGCCCGGCGGCAACTTCACGGCATCGATGCGCGAGCGTAGCTCTTGCACGAAGCTCGCCAGGTCGCGCCCTCGCACGTTCACCTCGATCAGCACGCGCCGCCGGCCTTGCTCGCGGCTCACCTGAGCGGGACCGTCCGACATCGAGACGCGGGTCACGTCGCCGAGCAGGACGGAGCGACCCTCTGCGAGCGGCACGCGTACGCGCTGGATGGGACCGTCGTCGGCAGTCGGGACGGCATTCGCCCGCAACATCACGTCGAAGCGACGCTCACCTTCGATCAGGTGACCTGCATGCCGCCCGGTCCTCAGCGTCTCGATGAACGCAGTGAGCTCCGACGAGCGGACCCCGCGGCGCCCCATCTCTCGGGTATCCGGCGTCAGGGTCAACATGCTGAGCCCACTCATCGGCTCCACGCGCACGTCTGCCGCGCCGCGCGTGGCGCTGATGACCTGCGACAGCTCCTCGGCGACCGTGCGGAGCTTGCCCAGGTCGTGACCGAAGATCTTCACGCCCACGTCGGCCTTCACGCCGCCAATCAGCTCGTCCACGCGCATCTCGATGGGCTGCGTGAAGCCGAACGCCGCGCCGGGCAGCGCCTTGTCCAGCTCGGGACCGAGCACCTCGGCGAACCCGGCGGCGTCCTTCGCGGTCTTCCACTCCTTGCGCGGCTTCAAGATCACGAGCACGTCGCTCTGCTCGGGGCCCATCACGTCCGTCGCGACGTCGGGGCTGCCGGTGCGGCTCACGACCCTTTCCACCTCCGGGTAGCGCATCAACACCTGTTCGATCGCGGTCGTGCCGCGCGTCGCCTCGGCGAGCGTGACGCTTGGCGGTCGCGTGACCTGGATCGCGAGGTCACCCTCCTCGAGCCGCGGCACGAACTCGGCGCCCCGCGTCGCGGCGACGAGAAAGCCCGCGAGGACCAGCGTGGCCACGCCGGCTGCGGCGAGCTTCCAGCGGTCCACCAGCGCGCTGACCACGGGATGGTAGACGCGCTTGAGCCACCTGACGATGCGTGGCTCGTCATGGTGCGCGCCCGTGAGCAACAGGCCGCCAACGGCCGGCACCCAGGTGAAGGTCAGGATCAGCGCGACCCCCAGGGCGAACAGCACGGTGAGCGCCATGGGCCGGAACATCTTGCCCTCCACGCCCTCGAGCAGGAGCACCGGCGCATACACGATGGCGATGATGAGCACCGCCATGGTCACCGCCCGCCCCATCTCGCCGGCGACGCGCCCCATGGCTTGCTTGCCCGAGAGATGATGCGTGGCCATCGCGGCCAGGGCGCCTTCGATGACCACCACGGAGCCGTCGACCACCAGACCGAAGTCGATGGCGCCCAGGCTGAGCAGGTTCCCGCTCACACCGAAGTAGCGCATCAGGATGAAGGCGCCGAGCATCGACAGCGGGATCACCGAGGCGACCACGAGCCCTGCGCGCAGGTGACCCAGCATCACCAGGAGCACCAGCGCCACGATGGCGCCGCCCTCGAGCAGGTTCTTCTTCACCGTGCCCAGCACCTCGTCGACGAACGCCGATCGGTCGTAGAAGGGCTCGATCACCGCGCCTTCCGGCAGGCTCTTCTCGATCTCCGAGAGCCGATCCTTGACCCGGGCGACGACCTGATGCGCGTTCCCGCCCGCGATCATCTGCACCATCGTGTAGACGGTCTCGCCCTTGCCATCTGCGGTCGCAGCGGCGAAGCGCGGCGCACTGCCATCGACCACGTTCGCGACGTCCTGCACCAGCACGGGACGGGTCGCGCCGTTCTTGCCTCGCGTCGTCACCACCTGCCGCGCCACGTCCTCTCGGGTGCGGTACGAGGCCTCGGCGCGGACGAAGGTGCCCTCCTCGCTGCGCTCCACGAAGCCTGCGCTGACGTTCTGCCCGGCGCCGAGCACGGCCTCTTCGACCATCTCGGCGGTCACGCCGTTCGCAAGCAGCGAGCGCTCCTCGAGGCGCACCTCGATCTGCCGCGTGTCGCCGCCCCACGAGTTGACCTCGACCACGCCCGGCACCGAGCGCAGCCTGTAGGCGATGTCCCAGTCGAGCAGCATGCGGATCTCGCGCAGCGAGTGACCGGGCCAGCGCACGGTGAAGTGGTAGACCTCACCCAGGCTGGTGGTCAGGGGCCCGAGCTCCGGGCGGCCCGCACTTGGTGGGATCACCTCGCGCGCCGCGGGCAGGCGCTGCGCGACCAGCTCGCGCGCCGCGCTGAGCTCGGTGGCGTCGTCGAACACCAGCGTGACCGCGCTGACGCCAGAGCGCGACACCGAACGGATGCGCGTGACGTGAGGCACACCGGTCATCGCCACCTCGACCGGCTGGGTGACCAGTCGCTCGACCTCCGTGGGTGAAAGGCCGGGGGCGCTGGTCAGGACCTGTACCTGCACGTTGGTCAGGTCAGGCACGGCATCGATGGGCAGCGTCTGGTAGCTGCGGACGCCGACGACGATCAGGGCCAACACACCCAGGATGGTCAGGAGCGGGTACTCGACGACCAGGCGCGCGAGACGGCCAATCATCGATTCACTCCAGCCGCGAGCGCATGAGCTCGCCCTTGAGCAGCAGCGCCCCACGCTCGGCGACGCTTTCGCCTTCGTTCACCCCCTGTTCCAGGAACACCCGCGGCCCGGTGTATTCAGCCACTCGCACGCTCCTTGGCTCGAACTCGCCGGGCTTGCCGGCGATGAACACGATCGGCACCTCGTCGACGCTGACCACGGCGTCGCGGGGCAGCGAGATCAGCATCTTGCCGCCGTCCGCGGCGCGTTCGATGGCGATGTCGACGAAGGCGCCCGAGTTGAAGTCGCCGCACTTCTCACCCAGGCGGACCCGGAAGGGCACGGTGCGCGTGGCGGGGTCGACGTGCGGCGAGTGAGACTCGACCGTCGCCTCGCAGCCGATCCGCTTGTCGCCGCGGGAGATCGCCGCGCTCGCGCCGACGGGCACGAGGTGCGCGTCGCTCTCCGCGACGTCCGCTCGCGCCACCAAGCGCTTGGTGTCGACGAGGCGGAACAGCGGCGCCGTGGCCTCCACGGGAGCACCCACCACTCCGTCCACGGCGACCACCGTGCCGTCGATGGGCGCCTTCAGCACCAGCTGCGCCCCGCCCGAGGCGCCAAAGCTCGTCAGCAGCGCGGAAGCAGCGCGCTCGTCGGCGCGCGCGGTGTCCAGCGCGCTCCTCGCGTCGGACAGCGCTCGCTCGCTGGTGGCCTTCTCGGCAGAGAGCTTCTCCTCTTGCGCAAGCACGCGCTCCGCGTGAACACGGCGCGCCTTGGCCCGCGCAAGGTCGGCGCGCACGCGTGCGACCTCGCCTGCATCGAGCACGGCTAGCTTGTCACCCTTCTTGACCCGGTCGCCGCGACGAACGGAGATCTCCTTCACGCGCGCGGTGATCGGCGAGGTGATGGCCGCGGCGGCGTCGGGCGGCGGCTCGATCTGGCCGGTCGCGATGATCAAGCCACCGACCGCGCGTCGCTCCGCCCGGACCACGCGGATTCGACCAGAGTCGATCAGGGCCGTGTCGACGATGATGACGTGCTTCTTCGGCTCGCTCGTCACCTGCGCGCCTTCGGGCTCCTTCTTCGAGCACGCGGTCAGGCAGGCGAATGCCAGCAGCAGCAGCTCCTTCCTCATCGTCTTCCTTTCGCGCCAAGCTCACGGGGGTCACGCCCCATCAGGCGCATCAATCGGATGTCAGCGCGGCGCACGTCCGCCGCCGCTTCGGCCCAGCGCTCCTGGGCGCCCAGAAGCTCGCGACGGGCCGCGAGCACCGACGCCGTGTCGATGCTCCCAGCCTCGTACTGCGCCAGAGACTGGCGCAGGGCTTCGCGCGCGGGTCCGATGACCCCTTCGCGCAGGGCATCGCGCAGCTCTCGCGCGTGCTGGCGTTCGTGCAGCGCCAGGTCGAGCTCGCGCTCCAGCGCAGCTCGGGCATGGCGCGCCTCGGCCCTCTGGACGGAGGCTTCGGCGCGCGCGCGCGCGGTCTCGACCGCGGCAGGGCTGACCAGGGGAAGAGGGAACGCGGCGCGGGCCAGCACGATCCAGTCACCGGTGGCCTCGCGCGTGACGCTCGGCCCGAGGGCGAGAGACGGCTTCCCGAGCGCGCGCGTCATCTCGACGGCACGCTCGCCGCGCAGCGCGGCCGCATCCGCGGCCAACACGTCGGGCTGACCGGCACGAGCCGCGGCGAGCAACTGGGGCAGCGCCAGAGGGCGGTCGGCGACATCGAGCGGGCCCACGACCTCGATGTTCTGCGTCTGGGTCCCGGTCAGATGTCGGAGGGCGGTCTCGGCGACGAAGGCCCGCCCTTCAGCGTCGATCACGTCGGTCCTGGCGCGGCCTGCCAGGGCCTTGGCCGTCGCCTCTTCCGACGGGGGCACGCTGCCCGCACGCACCCGCGCACCGGCTACCTTCGCGATGCTCTGGGCGTGCTCCAGGGACTCGCGCCGGATGCCCTCGAGCTCGCGCGCGAGCCGCATGTCGATCCACGACAGCGCGGCCTCGGCTCGCGCATCGTGCACCGTCACGACCAGACGCGCGTCAGCCTCACCGCCGACCGCCGCCGCCCAGCGCCGGCGCGCGGAGCCCACGCCCCCGAGCGGCAGGTCTTGCCAGAGCCCGAGCGTCGCATCGACACCCACACGGCTCGGGTTGGAACGGAAACGGGGCCCGACCTCGATCTCGATCCTCGGCGGCACCGAGAGCTTCTGGACCGCCGCACGCGCCAGCCCGCGCGTGCTCTGGACCGCCGCACGTCTCGGTCCGAGGGCCGGGGCATGGCGCTCGGCGCGACGCATGGCGTCCGCCAGGTCCATCCGTACAGGAGCGCCGAGCGCGGTGCTGGCCAGGGTCGAGAGCGCGAGAACCAGGAGGAGTCGCATGGGAGGAGTCAGGGCCCAGGTGGGAGCAAGCGCCGTGCGCGGCGGACGACCTGTGGTCGCTCGCGGCTCTCCGCTCAATCCCGCAAATGACGCATACGCGACGAACCACTGTAATTCTCGCTGCGTGCCGCCGGCACATCCTGCTCGAGGCACACGTCGGAGGCCGGTGCGCGACGCGGCGTGGTACCCCGCTGGCTCGTGCAAACGCGCAGAAAGTTCGTTGTCGGCCCGCTCTTCTGGATCGCTTTCGCCCCGTCTGCCTTGCTCTGGTCCTGCGGGGGCGGAGGCTCGAGCGGCACCGGGGGCTTGGGCGGTAGCAGTGGGACCGGCGGCGCCGAGGCCGGGACCTGCGTCGCGAACGACGGCGACTGCGACGGCTTCGCGGACGAGAGCGCTGGCGGCAAGGACTGCGACGACACCGATCCGAAGATCCACCCGGATGCTTCCGAGGTGGTGAAGGACGGGGTCGACCAGAACTGCGACGGCATCGACGGGGTCGACTTCGACCAGGACGGGCACGCCACGGTCCCCAGTGGCGGCGACGACTGCGACGACGCCGACGCCAAGACCTACATGGGCGCCCCGGACACGGCCGGAGATGGCAAGGACCAGAGCTGCGACGGCGCCGACGGCATCGACGCCGATGGCGACGGCGTGGCGTCGACGGCCAGCGGGGGCTCCGACTGCAACGACGCCGACGCCGCAGTCGCGCCCGGCAAGGCCGACAGCGTCGGCGACGGCGTCGATCAGAGCTGCGACGGCGTGGACGGCACCGACAAGGACGGCGACAAGCACGCCTCCAAGGCGAGCGGCGGCGACGACTGCAACGACAACCTCGCCGATACCTTCCCGGGTGCCGTCGACATGATCGGCGACGGCAAGGATCAGGACTGCAGCGGTGTCGACGGGGTCGATGCCGACAAGGACGGGTTCGCCTCCAAGGCCTCGGGGGGGCCCGACTGCGACGACGCCGACGTGGCGGTGAACCCCGGGAGCCAGGACAACGAGTGGCAGCTCCAGTCCCCAGTGACCGGAATGCCGTCGTCGTAAGCGCGCTCCCCCCGAGCTGACGGCTTGACCGAGCGCGAGGCCCGTTCTACATAGAATATCGATGAAATCTACGTATAGCGTCAGCGAGGCGCAGAGCGCGCTGCCCCGGCTGCTCAAGAGCGCAGAGCGGGGCGAGGCGGTGTGCATCCGCCGGCACAGCGAGCCAGTCGCCTACATCGTGTCGCGGGAGCGAATGGAGGCCATCGTGGAGACCATGGAGCTCTTGGCGAGCCCCGACGCGATGCGGGCCATCCGCGAGCACCGAGCGAAGAAGACGAAGTTCCTGGCGCTGTCCGAGCTCGACCGAGACGAATGAAGGTCGCGGTCTCGCTTCAAGTCGCCGAGTTCGTCCGCACTCAGGCGCCCGAAGGCCGTCGGCAGCTCCGAGGCGCGCTGCGCGCGCTGGGTCTCGGCAAGGGCGACGTGCGCGCGCTCGAGGGGCCGCTCGAGGGTTACTGTCGCCTGCGTGTGGGCGGGTACCGAGTGATCTTCTGCTACGCGGGGCGCCAGACCATTCAGTGCATTTTCGCCGAGCGACGCAGCATCATCTACGAGGTTTTCGCGCAGGTCCTGAGCAAGAAGCTGTCCGGTCTGGAGAAGTGATCCGAATCAGCGGTGCGGCCTGCCGAGCATCACGACAACGCGCTCGTCCTCCGACACCAGGAGGTCATCCACGCTGTCGCCGTTCACGTCGGCGGCACGGACCTTCTTGCCGCCCTGCTCGTCGCTGAACAGCTCGCCGAGCGTTCGACCCGAAACCGTCAGCACCAACAGCCGGCTCGCCGAGAGCACCGCGAGCTCCTTTCCAGGCGTGGCGTCGCCGTCCACGAGCGCCAGCTGCGTCCATGGTCGCGAAATTCCCCAACGCTCCGAAGGCGCAATGACGTCAACGCCTCGCGGCGCTTGCAAGTGCGCGTCGTTCCAGCGCGGATCCCCGCCGCAATTCCTCCGCTACCGCGACACGCTGGTCGCCGCACAGACACCGGGGCTGCTCGGCTTCACGCTGTCCGAGCACCAAGCCTCGTTCGAGGCGATGTCCACCGAGGACGATCAGATCAACTGGAGCGATCAGCGGCTCCAGTCCTCGAGGGACAGCCGGGGCACACGCTCGAAGTGCCGACGATTGCTCGTGACCAGCGTGGAATCGTAGGCAAGCGCGTGAGCAGCGATGATCGCGTCGAAGTCGTCGAGTCGCTCGCCTCGGCGCTCCAGCGACGCACGAAGCTCGCCGAACTCGGAGCTCACCTCGTCGTTCCACGCCACTCGCCGGATCGCGTGAAGCAAGACCGCAAGCCGTTGCTCGAGCGCCGTTCGCCGGCGACTTCGCGGCATTCGCGCCAAGCCGTAGCGCACTTCGGCGAGCACCGGCTGCGCGATTCCAACCTCAGCCGGCGCCAGCTCGAGTAGCCGGCGACCGTGTGCCGGCTCGCTGCGCATCAGTGCCGACAACGCGGAGGTGTCCAGCAAGTGCATCAAATCACCGGTGGTCGACGCCGATGCGAGCGCTTGCGCCTGACTGCTTGGAGGCTCCGCTCGAACGCGCGCCCAGCCTCGGGATCGAGCGGCTCGGCAAGCTGTGAGATGAGCTCGGCGGGCCACGTGAGCTTGCCCTCTATGGCGCCCTCTATGGCGGCGAGGATCACGCGGTTCCGACTCACGCCGAGCGCCTTGGCTCGAGCATCCACACGGACGAGGAGCTGGCGGGGTACGTGGATCGTCGTCGGCACGAATAGGAATATATTCGCTTGGCTTCGTGGGTCAAGGACTCCCTCACATCGAGCACGGCCGTGGTTGTCTGAGGCTGCGGAGCCTTGCGGCCGAGCCCCAACTCCGACGCAAGACGACCGCCACGGACCCGCGCCGGGGCGATCGAATCCTGCAGAAGGCATCGCCGACCCCAATTGTCCGAGCTACGCGCTCCGCCGCCGACGCGAGAGCGGAAGCCCGACGCGGCAGCGAAGCGCGGAGGCTAGAGGCTAGCTCGACCAAAGCGATCGTGGGAAGCTAGGCGAGCGAATGGGCGCCGGAGAATCTTACTCATCGTGCACTATGCGACGTTGTGATCCGCTGCGAGCGGAACCGAGGACTCTGTGAGACTCTGGGGCACACTTGCGCCTCGCGCGTCGGAGGAACGCTGCAGTTGCGTGCCCATCTCGCCCTCGGCTGCTGCAGTTCTGCTGCTCCTCGTCGGAGCCAGCTGCGGCCGCCCCCCCTCGTCCCCGCCCCGGATCATACAGGCGACGCCGCCGCCGGAGACGGTCCAGCAGAAGGTCGACGGCCCAGCGGGGCGCGTCGTTTCGATCCCGGTTCCGCCCGGCTTCGACCAAGAAGCCTCGTACCTTCTCACCCAGTGCCGTGCGAATTGTGGACCTTCAGCTTCGAATCGCGATTCGCTACACCTGCGAATTGCCCTCCGCTTGGAGCGCCCGGACCAGTGCAAGCTTCCCCATCCGAACCGCCCGGAGTTCGAAGACCTCGTGTCCAGCCCGTCCACAACGGACGATGACGCCGATCTAGACGCTCCGCCGAGCGTCGATGAGGATAGCCGGGAGGAGGTCCTGGAATTCGCGCCCGTGGAGCTCCTTGGCCTGCGCGGGAAGTTGTTGTCGCGCCGATCTCGCAGGTTCGGGACACGGTTCGAGGCCGTTGCCATCGGCCCAGCTCAAGAGCGCGACGGCGAGCAGCGCGTTCCTTGCGTCAGCGTCGAATTCAGTCCCTACGCTTCCGATTCCCGTGCTTCGGCGAGCTTCCACACCGTGTTGTCGAGCCTCTCGCGCTCGCCGAGCGCGGGTCCGCCGGCGGGGTTCAGCAGGTTCCCGTTTTCAACGGGCCACGTCGACATCCCAGACGGGGTTCCGTTCCATTGGCTTGGCTTCTCCGGTCGCGGCGGCTGGTTCGAAGTCAAGACCTACGGCCCAAAGCAAGAACGCGATGTTGCCCAGTACATCGTGAACAACACGCGGGACCGGAAGCCCGAGGTTGTCGAGCCCCATAGCAGTCGTCCTTTCTTGGACGGAACGATTGAGCAAGCGCGCGTTCGATTGACCGTTTCGAAGGAAGAGCGCCGCACTGCCGTGATTCGACGGCCCGGGCGTTCCATCTTGCTCATCGATGGCCACGTCAACGCGCCACACGTCGACGGCGCTCCGCTCGACGGAGCCCGCTGGGGTCAGCTCGTCGAGGTCGTCATTCCGCTGTTTCACACGAACGAAGGCCCCAAGCGGGCGATCCCGTCCTCCAAGTGAAGCGGACGGGATCGAACAGCGGGGCGGACGGGACTCGAACCCGGGTCCGAAGGCACGGATCAGCATGAATTAGGCGCGATCGGTGAACCTGGCTGTCACGAGACGCTCACCGGCATTCACCCTAACTCACCGAACCGACATGACCGTGTGACAGCTTGTGACAGCGCGCCCGACGTGATCGAGCTCGCGCTCGCGGGCGCCATCGAGCGCACCACGGACCCCGCCGCGCTGGTCGCGCTGGCCGGCGAGCTCCGGGCGCGACGCGAGGCCCGGGCCGGCGTGGTGGACCTGGCCAGCGCTCGGCGCGACCGGGGGGCGAAGTGAGCCGCTGCCGCTGCCCCGGGTGCGCTGGCCCCGTCGAGCTCGACGGCGTGACCGTTCGCTTCGGTGCGGAGCGGGGCGCGTGCGATGAGTGCGGAGCGCGACCTGCGGTGCTTCTGGCGCTCGCGCCGCTGGACCCCGGGCGCGGCGCACCGCTGACGCTCTGCGGGCCGTGCGCCGGTGCACTGCTACCAGCGCCCGCCCGGCCTGAAACCGCGCCAGCGAAGCGCCCTGGCCCCCGGCGCGCCCGGCACGCTGGGGGCTGACCTCGGACTCCGCACGGTCCGGGCGCGCACCGAAAACCGCTGGACTTCGCATCAGACTTGCGTTTTTCTCAAGCCGTGACCACGCTTGGAGGGTGACTTGCCACACCGACTTACGCCCGCGGAAGCGCTCGGCGCCGCGCAAACCGCGGTCGTCACGGATCGAACGCGCGTGTCCGACGATGCAGAAGACCAGATGGCGGAATCCTCCTGGACCGCGGCGGACGTGGAGTGCGCAATCCGAAGCGCGACGATGGCGGAGGCGATCCATCCGCCAGAGTGTTGGCGCCTCGGCGGAGGCAGAACCATTGACGGCGAGCCGATGGCAGTCGAGATCGAAGTCAGGGAGAGCGTCGTGCGGATTCTAGGACTGGCACGGGCGTAGGAGGCAATCATGGCAAAGAAGATCACGAAGGTTGGCCGCTACCGCGTGGAAGACGCATCGCGACCCTACACGCCGGGCGACGAGCTTTCCCTTCGCCAGCTCGCGGGCTATCAGCGCCGCGCGGTACGCACGGTCCTGCGTGACGTCAGAAACGTGGAGCCTGAGATTCTCAGGTTCGGCAGGAAGGCGATCGGCCTGACCCAGCCTCAGCTCGCGGAGTTGTTTGGGGTCGCCCCGGAGACCGTCTCCCGTTGGGAAACCGGCGCGGAACCATTCAAGCCTTACGTTCAGCTCGCGCTCGCGACATTGATCGACGTTGCCGAGACGGCCGGCGGCGCTGATCTAGGGAATCGGCTGGAGAATGCCCTCCCGCCGGACGGCACTATCACGCTGAAGGCGAGCTGAAAACAAGCCCCCCGCACCGCTGTCACACGGCCGGGGGGCAGACAGGAGTGACGGCTCCCGTGACGAAGAAGCTAGCACAACCCAACCACGCGCAGGAGCTTGCAAGGCTCGTCCAAGAGCTGCGGCTGGACGCGAACGCGGCGGAAAAGGCGCTGAGGAAAGGCGACCCCGAATGGATCGCCGCCGAGCTTGCGCGCGTGCGCCGAATGCTCGCGGCCCAGCTGCGGCGCCGAACATTCTAGAGCCAGCGTGGTGCAGTTGCACACCGCGAAACCATTCGCTTTTCACCTTCTTCCCGCGCGCCCATACTTCCGCGCCCGCGCGTGCTCTGCTGACGACATGGCCAGCCGCTCGCGCCGGACCTACGACCATCGCATAAAGGAGCAGATCCTCCATGCGGGGAATCCGGAACTGTTTCCGGAGCTCGAGATTCCGCGCTCCACGGCGCAGAGCTGGATCCGACGGGGCGTAGGGGACGTCGTGTCTCTAGAGGCCGAGCACGAAGTCGAGGCGGCACTTCGCGCTCGTGTCCTCGGGCTGGAGCGCCGGACCGCCATGCTCATCGCGGTCCTCCGGCTCGTCCTTGCCTTGCTCCGCGTCTCGGGGTTCACGCTCGAGCGCGGCCGCGTGGCGGACGAGAGAGGGAAGCGATTGCTGCTCGGAGCGGTCGAAGGCGCGCGGAAGATCTTGCCGTTGTCCGCCGCGCTCCGAGTCCTCCGTCTCTCGCCAGCCCGCTACCACGCGTGGGTTCGGGGCGCGCAGGCCTGCACCCTCGACGAACTTGCTGCCCGGCGACAGGAGGCGCGCAAGCGGCGGCTGGAGCACAATCGTCAGCAGGCGTGCGACCGGTGCTCTCGGCAACCCGGGGAGGACGTTGCCGCATGAAGCGTACGCCGCTTTCGAGCAGAAATTCCGCCGAATGCAATTGCACGGTGCCAGCTCCGGAATGTTTGGCGCCGCAGCTGCGCGACGTCGCATACACACCGTGCTCCCGCGCCAGCGCGACAGCCGCCGCCCACAGCTCCTCGGCCGTCACCCCGCGTCTTGCGCCAGGTTTCGACGTAGCCTGACTTGCTCCATCCGTGGCGTGCGCGACCCGTGTCCTGTCAGCTGCGCGCGTTTGCCGAAAGGACACGGCCTATCCCTCGCCGGAATCAACGCAGGTGTGACCCCCCTTTCCGGCGACCCACAGGCCGCCGCTACACGCGAATTGGAACCTGATTCCGCCCGTGCAATTGGTCCAGCACGTCGACCCCTCTGTCGTGCAAGCCCCGCCGCCTTGGACGCTACTGTCGCAACAGTCATCACCACCGGTACCGTCATCGCAGGCCACCGTGACGTCGGCGGAGGCATCCGCGCACCCACCGGTCTGGCAACTTGGTCCACACGCGTGACTGCCCTTGCCCGCGACCCACTTCGCGTCCGCGCAGGCGAGCTGGAAGCGCGACCCGTTAGTGCATGGCGTCCAGCAGGAGAGCTGGTGGGAACACGCCTTGCCCGCGGCAACTCCGCTTGGGCAACAATCCGCCAGTCCAGTCCCATCGTTGCACGCAATAGTGCCAAGTGCCGTGTTGTCCTCTATTCCGGATGAGGTGCAGGCGTCAAGCGCACTCACCGACACGATGCCGAGAATGACCGCAAGGAGAGTGCGCATCGTGTCCTCCTCTATGGCTTCTTCGTTGCACCCACGGGGGCCGACGCCAGGTTCTCATGGTCGAGAACCACGGGAACCCCGCCAGCCGCCAAGTGAACCGTGAGCGGCTTCCTACCAGCCGTGCCGACGATGGCGTCGAGGACTGCGTATGAACGGAACGCGCCGGGATACCAATAGGGGGAGTGGTGGACAACCGCGTGCAGCGAAGTCTCATCCAAGTCAGGCAGCACGGCTTTTGCGTGCGCAATGAGCCCTACCTTGACCGACGGATTGGACAGCGTCTGGTCGAGCTGAATAGCGTCATTGATCACGTTCGAGTCGAGTTCTGGCCAATAGACGCCTTCGCTCACCACCGAACCGTCCTTGGCCAAACGAGCCCACGCAAACGAGTCGGCGACCTGAACGCCCGAGACTCGCCGCTCCAACACCGTGTTGAATGCGACGAATCTGGGCGGCGCGTCCCTTCCGTCCACGAGCGTTCCGGTTCCCTCAATGACGGTAGTGACGCTGGCTGAACCCACTTGAGCAGGCGGAATGCCCGCACCCAGGAAGTAATCAAGCACCGCCTTGTTGTGCACGCCTTCATCGTCGGTGAAGGGCTCCGCCAGTTCTCTTCCTGACGCACCGTGCGGTATCGCAGTCACGGCACCGTTATGACCATCCGTCGCGAACACCCCGAACTCGCCCACCACCTTCTGAAACCCCGACTCGACCCTGGCCTGCGCCGCCGCCCCAGCAACGAATCGGCTCCTCGAAAATTCGTGCTGATACTTGGCAACCGACGACGTCAGTGGAGCGGCTTGACCGACAGAATCGGAATGCCGACTCGGACGCGGTTCGGGAATGTCTTGGGCACAACCAAACGCCGCGAACGCAGCCAGCTCCACGATGCGCGATGCGGTGGACCGCGTGATCATGGCATCACCCCCGGGTAAGCAGCGCAATTCCAGTTGCATATGCCCTTCCAGTTGAATGATGTGCCCGCCCTTGCGTCGTTGACGTTGAACTGGATGTCGTACCAACTCTCGTTGTTGAGCGCCCAGCCGGTCCAGAACGCCGATTCGGTAAGTGACGCCACGACCAGCACGCCGCACTTGATGATGCCGTGCCCGGGCGTGGTGCTCCCGTCGGCGTGAAGGCAAGGCGCCCCGCCTCCCGAAGTGTTGATCGTGTTCACCCAGGCAGAGCCAACGGAGCCATATGGGTTCACGCGAAACGAGTAGCCGAAGATCCAGCCGCGGTAATCCACGTCTGCCGTGTCAGCGCCGGTGTGGGCAGGCATGATCGTCCCGATCAAGCTGGCCCCCGCGAATGCCTGGGAGAAGTTCTGGTACATCATGTTGGGCGTTGCGCCACAGCTGACATCAAAGATCGCCATGTTGGTGTTGCCGTTTGTCCCGGCGCCGCCCCACGTTCCGGCGTTCGAACTTTCGCCGAGCTTAACATTGCCGCTCGAATAGAAAGCGTTGTGCCCAAAGGCATCGGCTGGCGAAGCGGTCACGAGTCGTCGTGGCGTGCTGTACTCGCACCGCCCGATCCAATTCATCGGCGTCCTTGTGCAAACGCCGATGTTTCCGCCCTGAGGTGGACATCCGGAGGCCCCGAAACAGGTGGTGCTGGTCTGATCGTCGCAGCTCCCATGGCCGGAGAAGAACGAGATGGCCGCGCTTGCCTGGTCGAAATTATACGTGTCGCTGCCCCCGGAAACTCGCTGAGGATCGTAAAAGTCGCTGTCGTAGACCTGCGCGTTGTACCAGGGCTGCAGGGTTGTCCACCAGATGCCAGCCGTCGGAATCATGTTGTAAAGAAAGCCATTCACGTTGTCAGCGTTGTTCTGGAGATCAGTCCAGCCAGGGTTGTAAACGGAGTACTGATCAACAGCCTCAACCATTAGGCCTCGTGCGTCTTGGCCGCTCGCCGCAGCGCCCGTGAGGGTCAGTGCGGCGGCAAGCAGGGAAGCTTCCAGCCAGCGCTCGCCGAGCAAACGAAAAGTCTTCGTCCTCATTGCCTTCACCTTCCTTCATTGCGTACGCCCGCTCGCGCCGCGCGGCTTCCGGATCGGCACTTCCCGTCGCATCGATCTTGGGTTTGGGCATGGCGACCGCTCCTTTGCGGCAACCTCCATGCCAGGCGCGGTCGGCGTCTGGGCTGCGCACGATCGCGGCGCCGGGAGTGGACGGGCACGTTTCGCGGACATAACGAGCCGCGCAATCGATGCGGTCCCTCGCCTAGTCGACGAGGGAATTGCGCACCTCCGATCCGCTCGCTTCCGCAGGGCTGCGCTGACGGCGGCGCTCCGACAGGACCGAACCCAGCCCGTGCGTCGGCGACGGGCACGTTGGTCGCGCCGAAGCGCCAAAGGCGCGGCCATGGCTCGGACGCGCTCGAGCACGGCGGCAAGATGGAAGAGCGAGCGAGCAAATGCTCCCGCTCCCGTGAAGCATCAAACCCTCACGAGCTTAGGGCTCGCAGCATGGCTTCCTCTTCGTGGAGCTTTGAGGGCGCGACCTGGACGACGCGGCAGCGCTGCGGCGACTGCCTTTCGGCAGGATGGGCGCTGAGCTTCCGTGGGCGCACGTCCTCGAGCTGGCGGTGGGGCGCGCGGAGGTCGTCGGTCTCGCCTCGCGTGAAAGAAGAGCTCGCAGCTACTTGCCACGCCGTGCCCCTCCGACACGAAGCATGAGTCTGACCGCGCGCACCATGTCGTCGACCTCCGCGTCGTCAAGGTCGCGTACGAGGGCCAACCAGGCGCGCGACGGTGTTCGCGACCTTTCCATCGTCTTCGTTGGCTACCGATTCCCACCCACGGACGCACAAGCTCGAAGCGAACTCCTCGGCGCGATCATGAAGAACGTGCAACGGCATATCGACCTGCACATTGTTCTGGGACCGACACGAAACGATGTCCATGCACTCAAAGGCGGCGACCCCGAGCAGCTGAAGCTCCAGATCGCAGACCTCGAGCAGCAGCTGGCGAAGCGCAACCACCTGCTCTTCGGCGACAAGAGCGAGAAGCGTGGGCAAGGCGACAAGCCGGAAGGCCAGAAGCCCGTCCAGACGGGTCACGGCCCGCGCGCTCAGTCGCTGCTGCCGGAAGTCGAGCAGGTCCACTTGCTCGACGAAGCGGACAAGGTCTGCACGAAGTGCGGAGGCCAGCTCGAGACCTGGGACGGGCAATTCGAGGAAAGCGAAGAGGTCGACGTCGTCGAGCTGAAGTACGTCCTGAAGAAGCACCGCCGGCAGAAGTATCGCTGTGGCTGCGGCGCGTGCATCGAGACGGCTCCGGGTCCGCTCAAGCTGTTTCCGGGCGCGCGCTACTCGGTCGCCTTCGCGATCAACGTTGCGATCGCGAAGTACGCCGACCACTTGCCGCTCGAACGACAGGTGAAAATGGCGGCGCGGCAGGGACTCGAGAGCGACTCGCAAACGCTCTGGGACCAGATCAACGCGCTCGCGAAGGTGCTTGGCCCGACGTACACGGCGCTCTGCGCGTACGTGCTCAGTCAGCCCAGCTGCGGCGCCGAACATTCTAGAGCCAGCGTGGTGCAGTTGCACACCGCGAAACCATTCGCTTTTCACCTTCTTCCCGCGCGCCCATACTTCCGCGCCCGCGCGTGCTCTGCTGACGACATGGCCAGCCGCTCGCGCCGGACCTACGACCATCGCATAAAGGAGCAGATCCTCCATGCGGGGAATCCGGAACTGTTTCCGGAGCTCGAGATTCCGCGCTCCACGGCGCAGAGCTGGATCCGACGGGGCGTAGGGGACGTCGTGTCTCTAGAGGCCGAGCACGAAGTCGAGGCGGCACTTCGCGCTCGTGTCCTCGGGCTGGAGCACCGGACCGCCATGCTCATCGCGGTCCTCCGGCTCGTCCTTGCCTTGCTCCGCGTCTCGGGGTTCACGCTCGAGCGCGGCCGCGTGGCGGACGAGAGAGGGAAGCGATTGCTGCTCGGAGCGGTCGAAGGCGCGCGGAAGATCTTGCCGTTGTCCGCCGCGCTCCGAGTCCTCCGTCTCTCGCCAGCCCGCTACCACGCGGGTTCGGGGCGCGCAGGCCTGCACCCTCGACGAACTTGCTGCCCGGCGACAGGAGGCGCGCAAGCGGCGGCTGGAGCACAATCGTCAGCAGGCGTGCGACCGGTGCTCTCGGCAACCCGGGGAGGACGTTGCCGCATGAAGCGTACGCCGCTTTCGAGCAGAAATTCCGCCGAATGCAATTGCACGGTGCCAGCTCCGGAATGTTTGGCGCCGCAGCTGCGCGCCGCCGCCCGGAGGCGACAGCCTTGCACTAGAGCGTGCGCGAGAACCTGCGACGCGGCGCGCGGACGCTGCCGTGCACCGCAGCCGGGGCGGACCGGCTTCACGCGACGGAGCCGGTCCCGTGTGCTCGCGCCTCGAGGCCTGCTCGGATCGAGCCGACAAAAAAGCCCACAAAGAACACCTTTATCACGATACCTTTGAAAAGGCTGGCTGGGTCTGCGACCGCGTCGACCAAGAGCAGAGTCGCGTACAGGACCAAAGAGGTCACAGCGGCCGGCAACAACTTCTTCGTGGCCCACCGCCATAACCCGAACTGAATCGCCGCCAGAACCATGTTGACCGCCAAGTTGAACCAACTCCCGGGGATCAGCCCGAAGACCACGCTCCAGAGGGCGTACATGAAGCTCATGATGCCCAGCCACTTCCGCCCCCTGGCCAGTCGGGGCTCGAGCTCTGTTCGATGGTAGTGCAGGGCCGACGCATCGGGAACCTTCGCACCGCACGCCTCGCAATATGCGGCACGCTCGTCCATCACCGCCGCACACCGACCGCAGCTGCCGCGTGCACCTTCGTTCAACCCGCGCTGCAGGCTGTCGTCCGCGCGCACGACCACGCGCTCCGCTTCCTCGGCGCCAAAGCCATCGCGGCGAAGCCGCTCGATGACCTGCTCCGGCGTCTTGCTCGCACGAAGCAGGCGCAACGCGAGAAGCCGCGCCTGCCTACGCCGCTCCCGCCGCTCCGCTAGCTCGGCATCGACTCCGCTCATCGTCCCAACCACGTCCCAGTTCGGTGCAGAATAACATGACGCCCCGGCATCTGGACGCGTGCCGCGCCGAGTGGGCGGCGAGCAAGCGTTCCGCCAAGGCACACGCAGGTGTTTCTCTGAGCCCCCTCTCAGAAGAACTCGACCCTGCGCATGACCTTCGGCGGCAGGCTCAAGCTGATCCATTACCGGAGCCGGGCACAAGAGGCGTGGTCGAGAACGCTGGTGAGCTGTCCACGCACCGCGCCGACCGGGTACACTCTCTTCTCCCATGCGCTTCCTCCTCGCCGCGCTCCTCTTCTCCACCACGGCCTCCGCTGCCACGACCTCGGAGAACGCCGCCAAGTACCAAGCGCTGCGCGCGCGCCTGAGCACGGACTTCATCGTCGTCGGTGACGCCCCCGGCATGAGTCAGCCCGCCGACGAGCGCATCGAACCGCAAGGCATCATCCGCTGGTCGGACAGCAGCATCGGCCTGGGCTGTGTAGCTGCCCCCACTCGCCTCGCTGCGCTCGGCGGTCTCCCCCTTACGCGGCAGCGCGCGCCGGTTGAAGTTTTTCCAAGACCACCGGCGCCTTGCCGATGGCGCGCGCTGCGCGCGTGGGGGAGACGCGTCGCTCCGAGTCTGGATCGCCGTCGCGCTCGAAGGGAAGCGTCGCTCCGAGACTGGTGCGCCGTCGCTTCAGTTCCGGGCTCCAGGCGAATGCGAGTGATAGCCATGACAAGGGGCCATCTGGAGCACATGAACCGACACACCCGGTGCGAACGAAACGAGGCCGGTGAACTGCGTGAACGCAGCGGCGGGGATCAGTATCAACCCGCGAGAATGGTCTCGAGACCGACGCCCTTGTGCTGTGCCACCGACCGGAGGATCGCGTGCAACGTTCCGACACGAAGACTCTTGTGAGCCGGAATAGCGATACGTTGGTGCGAAGGCTGCTCGGTCTCTAGGATGAGGTGACTCCCGGCCTGATGCTTCAAGACGTACCCCCAACGCGTGGTGAGCATTTGCGCCAGCCGGCTGCCGCTGAGGTCACGGGGGAGCTTCAAGCCGTCGCCAGCAGTTCGTCACGAACGAGGTGGAGCCGGATATTGGCCGGCATCGGCTTGTCGAAAAAATAGCCGCGCACCGCGTCCCGCACGCTCTCGCGCAACCCATCCCACGAGTCGGCCTGCGTGAAGATGGGGTCGGTCAAGCATTCAGCAACGAACCCGCCGTCCGCTTCTTGCGTCACTTGGAACACCAACTCGTTCACTTCGAACAATGTAGCGAACGGATTGGTACTCGTCCAGCGCGACACTCATGCAGGCCGACCGCTGTCCTTGTTGGCCCTGCAGCAAATGCGCTCGTAGACCTTTCCCGTCTCGTAGGCACCGGGCACCGTCTGGCAGGTGAAGCCGGCTCCGACCTCGCGACAGTCGATGCTGTGGCCGACCTCGGACGCGGGTCATATGGTACGGTCAATCTCGAGCAGCACTTCGATGACATGGGGTTCCGGTGCTGCAAAGACCTGTGCCGACTGAACGCGACCTGGTACGAAAAGAAGTGAGCAGCTCCGTGCCGGCGCCTGCTCTTCCCGCCATGCGCTTCCTCCTCGCCGCGCTCCTCTTCTCCGCCACCGCCTCCGCCGCGACGACCGCCGAGAACGCCGCCAAGTACCAAGCGCTGCGCGCGCGCCTCGCCAGCGAGTTCATCGTCGTCGGTGACGCACCCGGCATGAGTCAGCCCGCGGACGAGCGCATCGAGCCCCAGGGCATCATCCGTTGGTCCGACAGCAGCATCGGCCTCGGCTGTGTAGCTGCCCCCACTCGCCTCGCTGCGCTCGGCGGTCTCCCCCTTACGCGGCAGCGCGCGCCGGTTGAAGTTTTTCCAAGACCACCGGCGCCTTGCCGATGGCGCGCGCCGCGCGCATGGGGGAGACACGTCGCTCCGAGACTGTCGAGTCCTCGCAACGGGAGTGCCGGGGCCGCTCCACGCTGGACGGCGCTCACTTCGATGACGGCGTCGTGAGCTTCCGCGCCGCTGGCTCCTGCCGGCACCGCGGCCGGGCTCTGCCCAAGTGGCGCACGAGTCGCGCCAGCCGCCATGCTCCCGCGAGTGCGCCGCGTGAAACCGACGCGCGCAAGGCGGGCTGCGAGGGATGGAGGCGGCTGTCACGACTCCTGCGCCGTGAGTGGGCAAAGCCCGGCCGCGGTGCCGGACAGGAGGTGCCATGTCTCGGAAGCTCACTCACTCGCACGTCATCGAAGCTCGGGCACGCGCCATGCGCTTCGCGCCAACGCCTGCGGAAGAGGCGCTGTGGCGGGAGCTCTCCGGCCAGAAGCTGGGCGCGGTCGTCCGTCGCCAGTACGTCATCGGCCGGTACATTGCGGACTTCGCCGTTCCTTCCGCGCGCCTCGTGATTGAAGTTGATGGTGCGTATCACGCGGCGCGGCGCGCGGCGGATGCGCGCCGGGACCGCGAGCTTGGTCGCCGCGGGTGGCGCGTGCTGCGGCTGCCGGCAGAGCTCGTGGCGCAAGACCTCGGGGAAGCCGTCGCGCGGGTGCGCGCGGCGCTCGGCGGGTGACGACGGGTAGCACTCCGCCGGGTGTCACGAAGCGCGTCGATCGCCACCCGCTCGCCGGCCGTTCGCCAGCATCGCCACGCGCATTGCCCCGCCTTCCTCGGTGGCACGCGGCTCGCCCAGGCGCGCGTGGCGTGCTGTTCTTCATCGAGCAGGACCGCACGGTGCTTGCCGACAAAAGCTTCCCGCTGAAGAACACCCGCTTCGAGCCCCACGCGCCCTCCGAAATCGCAAGATCCAAGTCCGCTTCGGCCGCTTGAACTTCGACCGCGCCATCGTGTACTTCAAAGGTGAGCGCATGGGCGAAGCGCGCCCCGGCAACTTCGTTGCCAATGACCGAAACCCCTCGTAAAAAAACCCTCGCGAACGCGCCGGCGCGTGACCAAGAAGGCGAGGTCCAGTCGTGGTCCGCGCTCACTTCCCTCTGGTTGAAGAGGCGTCTTCGGGAGAAAGTCTGGCCCTGCTGCCAAACCAGCGGGAAGTGCTCGAGACGCTGCGAGTCCATTTGGTTCCGGGCTCAAGTGCGGTCCAGGCGCGGTATGCGCTGGCACACCAGCGGTGTGTTCGCTGCCTGTGGCGCCTGCGACCACGGTGGTCTTCAGCGCTCTGCTCACGGGGCCGACCCCCTCGTCGACGCCGTCACGCCGTAGCCGAGCCGCGCCTTCTACCCAGGGCCGGCCGGCCGCGAACAGTGCACTTGCCGGGCGGCTACGCTGCTGCACGCGGCGGCCAGAACGAGAGCCGGGCGGGACGGCTCGGGGGATGCAGGTCACGAATGTCGCGCGCACACCGTGAGGGGAAAGAGCGCTTCTCTGGTGCGATGTTCGCCCAAGTTGACGGATGTCATTTTTTTCCTTGCTATCGAGCTTCACGAAGTGGGGCGAGGGGCACGAATCGGGCCCGTCAGCTTGTGCTGTCAGGTCGGGTCGAGCCGGATCCGAGGCGCTTCGATTGCTCGCCGTTTCGGCGATGCTTGGAGCAGCGTTATCTCGTCGTTGCGCTCGCCGTCGTGACGCGGGGCGGCTTGCGACCCGTTCGACGGTCGCTCGGCGCCGTACTATCATTCCCAAAGTCGACGGTGCATGAGAGTTCGGAGACCCTGTAATGAAACACATTTCTAGTTGCCTCGTCGCGCTATGGCTAGTGTCCGTCGCTGGCTGTTCGTCAGACTCTGCAGACAGCGGAAGCAAAGGCCAAACTGGCACTGGAACCGGCGGAACTGCCGGAGAAGGTAACGATGCTGGACAGGACGCGACCGGCGGAACACGCCCCGACTGCGCTCCGAACGTCTCGGGCGGATGCGTTGCGGAAATGTGTCGCCCGGAAGCAAACAACTGCGGGCATCCGTCCTCGATCTTGGATAGCAACGGCTGCTATCGTGCAAAGTGCTCGGCGCCGAGCGAATGTGCAGCCGGCGAGGAATGCCGAGAGGTGACGTACAGCCCGATCACCTGCGGCTACGGCCTGCCGCCGGACGACCAAGTTTGTTCCTGCGGAACGAACCTGAGCCTCATCACTGAGTCGATGTGTTTTCCGAAGTAGTTGCTGTCCAGACTGAAACCGGCGCGCGGACGTCCCCCGCGGCCGCGAGCTTCGGCGCAGCGGGTGGCGGTCGTGTAGCCGCCCGCGGAGCACGTGGTGAACGCTCTCGCGCGGGCCGCTGTGCCTGGTGAAAACCCCGTCCGTCGGGCGATCCTTGAACTTCACTTTAGCGGCGCTCTTGGACTGATCCACTCCACCGGGGGAAGATCACACCTGCTCGGTCCCGGCTCGAGCCGCTCTCCGTCGCGCGCTGGCGCTGCGCGCAAAGGTCGAGCTCGCCGTGAGCCTGGCCAGCCACTCCGTTCCGAGCGCAGCCTTGGCAGCGGTCATCGAGCAAGCGCTCGAACGCTACATCCCTCAGCACGGCTGTGCGGCGTCGAGCTTGGCGCCGAGCCACTCTTGCGTGCCGCCTTCGCGCTCTTGACTCCAGACGGACGTCGGAGCGCGTGAGGGCACAGGTCGCGCGTCCCGAGGCCAAGCTCGGCGTGCGCAAACTACCTCGTCGACCCATCCAAAACCTGGACACGCTCCACCGCGAGTGTGCGCCACGCGACCGCCCTGGGTTCAAACCGCTCGGTAGAACGCTGGTGAGCTGTCCAGGCACCGCGCCGACCAGGTACACTCTCTTCTCCAATGCGCTTCTTGCTCGCCGCGCTCCTCTTCACCACCACCACCACCGCCTCCGCTGCCACCACCGCCGAGAACGCCGCCAAGTAGGGCTGCCCCCACTCGCCTCGCTGCGCTCGGCGGTCTCCCCCCCACGCGGCAGCGCGCGCCGGTTGAAGTTTTTCCAAGACCACCGGCGCCTTGCCGATGGCGCGCGCCGCGCGCGTGGGGGAGACACCTCGTTCCGCGCTGGCGGGGCCTCGCTTCGATAACGGCGGCGTGAGCTTCCTCGCCGTACGCTCCTACCTGCGCCGCGGTCAGGCTCCGCCCAAGTGCCGCACAAGGCGCGTCAGGCACTGGGCCAAGCGAGTGCGCAGCAGCGGGCTCGACAACCGGCGACTCGCGGCGCAAGATCTGGTCATGTCCGCCGCCCGAGTCCGCGAAATCATCGCCAGTGCATCCGCGCTTTCCGAGGACGAACGGCGCGTTGTCGTCGACGCGATCGCTCCTCGGGAATCGATCGCGAAGCTCGCAGCAGATTGGGAAGTCGAAGTTGCCCGGCGCGCCGCGCGAGTGCGGTCCGGACAGTCGCACGGCAAGGCGGGTGACGAAGTCTTCGACCGGCTCGAGTCCAAGCTCAAGGCGCGATGACACTGCGGCTCATCATCGAGCCCGAGGCCGAAACCGAACTCGAAGAGGCGGCAGATCGCTACGAAGAGAGCGTTCCCGGCCTCGGCCTGGAGTTCCTTGAGGAAATGCGGCAACGCACACGCGACGTTCTGGACAATCCGCAGCGCTTTCCGCCATTCGGGGGCGTGGGAGGTGGGCAGTGCGCGCATGCCGTCGGCCGATTCCCACATCTGGTCGTGTACCTGCAGGTCGCCGACGCGGTTCACATTCTCGCGTACATGCACCCTCGGCAGCGCCCCGGTTACTGGGGCGACCGGGTGCCAACTCGATAGGGAAGCCGGCCGATTCGCCAATGCCGAAGGAGACTCGCCAGGAGGACCATGAGCCCGCGCTCGTGCGCCTTGAAGCTCATCCGCGCAACCGAGCGCGCGGCAAAAGTCCCCGGCGGGGGAGAACGCGCCCGCAGCCTGGTCCTGTGGGCCGTCGGACCGTTTCGCGTCCCCGAGTTCGCGCGCATGGGATAGTCCGGGATATGCGCTTCCTCCTCGCCGCGCTCCTCTTCTCCGCCACCGCCTCCGCCGCGACGACCGCCGAGAACGCCGCCAAGTACCAAGCGCTGCGCGCGCGCCTCGCCAGCGAGTTCATCGTCGTCGGTGACGCGCCCGGCAAGAGCCAACCCGCGGACGAGCGCATCGAGCCGCAGGGCATCATCCGATGGTCCGACAGCAGCATCGGCCTCGGTTGGTACATCGGCGCGCTGGCGACCGAGCACTACCTCCTCTCGCACCCCGCGCTCTATCCGGGAGCGCCGGGCACGCTGGCCACGACCGCCGACGAGCTCTACTTCGCGCTGCGAGCGATGGAACGCCTCGATCTGGTCGCGGACGCCTCGTTCCCGCCGCCGTGCAGCCAGGAGCCGAAGCTCAACGGCTTCTTCCTGCGCGACGACGTGCCGGACGGCTTCTACTCGAACTTCCCGCCGATGACCGCGATGACGTCGGACTTCATCGATTCCGCCATCACCAACAAGGAGATGAGCCAAGATCAGGTCTATCACGTGATCCTCGGGCTCGCGCTGGTGAAGGCGCTGGTGCCCAAACAGACCTTCGTGAAGGCGCGCGATCTGAACGCGTGGGCGGTCGAACAAGGCAAACGCATCCTCGAGCACGTGTCGGCTCACAACTGGGTGATCACCAACCCGGCGTGCGCCGATCGAAACGTCGCGCGCGGGCCGCTCGCCTCCGGTTTTTCCCACGGCACCCAGCTCACGGCGGGCTTCCTCTCCGATGGTGCGTTCCTGCCACCAGTCGAGGAGGCGCTGGCTGGGATCTGGGAGCTGTCGAAACAAAGCACCGCGCCGCAGTACATCGATGAGGACAACCTCCACATGGCCATGGCCATCGCCGCCGTTGGCAACGGCTGGGGCAGTGAGACGGCCGAGGTGCTCGCCGAGCTGTCGAAAAAAGAAGACTGGCCCGCCTACCCCCTCGCGCATCGAGTGCTCCACGACCTCGACGCGGGCTGGTGCACGGTCGGCTCGCAGGTCAATCAGCGCGCGCGGCAGATGCTCGATGAGCTCCCGGCAGGCGCCGAGCCGAAGTCTCCGCTGCCCGGCGGGCCGGCTGTCCACGGCTTCACGGTCTGGAACCGCTTCATCCGCGGCAAGAGCCAGCACTACGTCGGCTCGCCCAACAGCGAGGGCATTCGCTACAACGGGGTCGACTACCTTCTCCTCCACAACCTCTACGCCATCGCCACGCCGGCCACCTGGGAGGGAGGCGGCGGCCAAGGCATTCCAAAGTGCCCAGCGCCAGGCAGTGACGCAGGACCCGACGCAGGCACGAGCACCCCGGCCTCCAGCGATGACGCCGGCTGCAGCTGCGAGCTACCGCGCTCCCGCGGCACCGAGGGATGGGCGCTCGCCGGCTTGTTGGCCGGGAGCCTCGGGCTGCGGCGGGCGCGAAGGCGCCTTCGCCCCTGAACGCCCGGGGTCGAGGGGCGTGCTCTCGAAACCCCCTCAGCCCCGCGGCCCAACCATCCGAATCCACTTCTGAATTTATGAGCAGTGGAAGCGGCCTGGGCGCGGTACGAAATGTGCTTGACACCCCCCAGGGCTGGCGCTACCACGCGCCGGTCGTCCACGGGTCCTCACCCGTCCGCCATTGGTGTCGCTAAAGCAGCGCCGCCGGTGGCGTCGGTGGGGCGTCCTATCTCGCACACGAACACGGTCTTGCCCAGCGAAACCGTGAACGGTGCAGTCGCCTCTCAAAACAGGAGTCACTGCCGGTCGGTCAGAGTCGTTACGAGTCATCGCTAGAGCGCACAACGCTGGCGTAGCTCAACCGGTAGAGCACCTGTTTTGTAAACAGGCGGTTAGGGGTTCGAGTCCCCTCGCTAGCTCGAAAGCAAAGAGAACAGATCGAATCGTAGTCAGAAACTTGCGGAGGGTTGCCCGAGTGGCCAAAGGGAGCGGGCTGTAAACCCGCCGGCGTACGCCTACAGTGGTTCGAATCCAATACCCTCCACTCCGAAGACGACAGAACACGAAGGTTAAGAGGAGAACGAACGCGGGAGTAGCTCAGTTGGTAGAGCGTCAGCCTTCCAAGCTGAATGTCGAGGGTTCGAATCCCTTCTCCCGCTCCCAAATTCCGACAGAGCTCAATCGGCCCACATAGCTCAGATGGTAGAGCGCGTCCTTGGTAAGGACGAGGTCAGCAGTTCAATCCTGCTTGTGGGCTCGAAGGCAAAAGACCCTCTGAAATTGCAGCAAAGAAGAAGGTAGTGAAGCGATGGCCAAGGAGAAATTCGTACGTTCGAAGCCCCATGTGAACGTGGGCACGATTGGTCACATCGACCACGGCAAGACGACGCTGACGGCGGCTCTGGTGAAGGTGCAGAGCAAGAAGAATCTCGCGAAGGAGATCAAGTACGCCGACATCGCGAAGGGCGGAATCGTCCGTGACGACACGAAGACGGTGACCATCGCGGTCTCGCACGTGGAGTACGAGACGGCGACCCGGCACTACGCGCACGTCGATTGCCCCGGTCACGCCGACTACATCAAGAACATGATCACCGGCGCAGCGCAGATGGACGGCGCTATTCTGGTGGTGAGCGCGCTGGACAGCGTGATGCCGCAGACTCGTGAGCACGTGCTGCTCGCGCGACAGGTCGGGCTGAACGACATCGTGGTGTTCTTGAACAAGTGCGACGCGGTGGAAGACCCGGAGATGCTCGAGCTGGTCGAGATGGAAGTCCGGGAGCTCCTGGCCAAGTACAAGTTCAAGGGGGACGACGCGAAGATCGTGCGCGGCGCCGCGCTGCCCGCGCTGCAAGGCGATGCGAAGTGGGAAGCGACGATCGACGAGCTGCTCGCCGCGCTGGACTCGGAGATCCCGCAGCCCCAGCGCGAGGTGGACAAGCCCTTCCTGATGGCGGTCGAGGACGTGTTCTCGATCAAGGGCCGTGGAACGGTGGCGACGGGCCGCATCGAGCGCGGCAAGGTCCACATCAACGACGAGGTCGAGGTGATCGGCTTCGAGCGCGACAAGAAGACGGTCGTGACGGGCGTCGAGATGTTCCGCAAGCAGATGGACGAGGGTCAGGCTGGCGACAACGTGGGCTGCCTGCTCCGCGGCATCGACAAGGACATGATCGAGCGCGGTCAGATCATCGCAGCACCGGGTAGCATCAAGCCGCACAAGAAGTTCATGGGCGAGGTGTACGTGCTGAAGAAGGAGGAGGGTGGCCGCCACACTCCGTTCTTCACCAACTACAAACCGCAGTTCTACATCCGGACGACCGACGTCACGGGGAGCGTGAAGCTGCCCGACGGCATCAAGATGGTGATGCCGGGTGACAACGTGACGGTGGAAGTGGAGCTCATCACCAACGTGGCGCTGGAGGAGCAAATGCGCTTCGCCATCCGTGAGGGCGGCAAGACCGTCGGCGCGGGCGTCGTCACCAAGATCATCGAGTAACGAGAGGAGAGTGGCTGCGAACGAAAAGGCCGACCAACCTGGACGGCTCCGTATTGCCCTCGCTTGCGAGGTCTGCGGCGAACGCAACTACAAGACGACAATCGCGCGCCGCGACGGCTCGCAGCCACTCCAGCTCAAGAAGTTCTGCAAGACCTGCGAAAAGCACACGCTGCACAAGGAGAGTAAGTGAGAAAAACCCTGGGAAATTCGACAAAAGCTGTCGATTTCACGGGAACAACAGGGGTTTAGCTCAGTTGGTAGAGCAGCGGATTCCAAATCCGCAGGTCGTGGGTTCGAGTCCCTCAGCCCCTGCAACGTTGAGCGCCGGGTGCACCGGGTTCGACACAAGAAGCACTCGGCGACCGGAAAAACTTTCCGACCAGTCCGGCCCGATCGGGCAACACGGACGCAGAAGAGATCGAAGATGGCACGCAAGGACGAAGACAGAGACGACGAGCTGAACGAGGACGACGAGTCCACGGGCGGCGACGCGTCCGACGGCGAGCGCGAAGCCGACGACGCTTCGGAGTCCTCCGCGCATGACGACGCTCCGGAGTCCTCCGAGGAAGCCGACGACTCGGTCGACGATTCAGAGGACTCCGCTTCGGAGAGCGAGTCCGGCGCGGCCGACGAGAGCGACGACTCCGCCGCGGCTCACGAGCGTGAGCGAAGGGCGAACCTGCGCAACGACCTGGCCGAGGAAGCCAAGACCCTTGCCCACGAGTCGGAGCTAGAGGCCGCGGAGCAGCTGGGTAGCTCGGCGCGCTACGTGCACGCCGCGTTCTTCGTGGCCGGCATCCTCGTCGCTTTCGTCTCGTCGAAGATCATCATCGCGAGCTGGGGTGCGTTGGCCGATTGGCCCGCAGCAACCCGCGCGGTTCCGCAGCTGATGCGCTTCGCCGAAGACGAGCGAGGCAGCTACGCCCTGGGCGCTGGTGCGCTGATTGGCGTCTTGACGATTGTGCAGGTTTACCGCCGGGATCAAGTACGGCGCTGGGCCGACGAGGTAGCTCTCGAGCTCACCAAGGTGACGTGGCCCAACCGCGAGTCGGTGACCAACGGAACCATCGTCGTGATCGTCGCGAGCATGATTGCAACGGTCTACGTGGCGTTGCTCGACCGCTTCTGGTCATTTCTCACTCACCTGGTGTACGGCGCATGACTGAGCCCGAAACGAACGGAATGGTTGCTTCTGCGGCGGAGACTCCGAGCGAGGAGAGCTCTTCGGCCAAGAAGTGGTACGTCGTCACCACCTATTCTGGTTACGAGAACAAGGTGAAGACTGCGCTGCAGGAGCGCATTCGCCAGTTCAAGCTGGAAGAGAAGTTCGGCGAGATCTTGATCCCGTCCGAGACGGTGACCGCGCAGGCCAAGGACGGCAAACAGCGCGTCAAGACCAAGACCAGCTTCCCCGGCTACGTGTTCGTCGAGATGGAGATGAGCGAGCACGCCTGGCACATCGTCAAGGACACGCCCAAGGTCACCGGTTTCATCGGCAACCAGCGTCCCCAAGAGGTGAAGCCCCCGCACATCGAGGATCTCCGCAAGGGCATCGTCGAGGGCGCGGTCAAGCCGAAGGCCCGGCACCAGTTCCAGGAGGGCGACGAGGTGCGCGTGGTAGTCGGCGCCTTCGCCAACTTCTCGGGCACCGTTCAGGAAGTGAAGCCCGACAAACAGAAGCTCAAGGTCATGGTCAGCATCTTCGGACGCCCCACGCCCGTCGAGCTCGACTTCGCTCACGTAGAGAAGAGATGAGTTGACGGACGGGACGCCTGTTGCTCCCAAGAAGACTTGCGCTGGGCCTCCGAGACCTCGCGCCGAATCGCAAACGAACTAGCTCAAAGGCACGCAGATGGCAGCCGCAAAGAAAAAGATCAGTGCGTTCATCAAACTCCAGCTTCCGGCGGGCAAGGCCAATCCTTCGCCTCCGGTCGGCCCCGCGCTCGGCCAGCACGGTGTCAACATCATGGGGTTCTGCAAGGACTTCAACAGCAAGTCCGCGCCGCTCGGTGAGACCATCATCCCGGTCGTCATCACCGTCTACGCCGATCGTTCCTACTCCTTCGTGATGAAGTCGCCGCCGGCGAGCGTGCTGGTCAAGAAGGCCTGCGGCCTGCCGAGCTCGAAGAAGCCGGGCTCCGGCTCGAAAGAGCCGAACAAGGTCAAGGTCGGCTCGCTCACCTGGGCGCAGGTCACCGAGATCGCGAAATCCAAGATCCAGGACATGAACACCACCGACCTCGAAGCCGCGACTCGCAGCATCGCAGGCACGGCTCGCAGCATGGGTGTGGACGTCAGCCGCTAAGCGGCTGGCAACCAACAAACGTACTGGAACGGAGGCTCGGGCCTTCTGCCTCGAGTACCCCGCTCTCCAGGAGTCGAAAGACGAACAAACAATGGCAACCAAAGACAGCAAGAAGAGAACCAAAGCGGTGGCGGTGTTCGACCGCGACAAGCGCTTCACGGTCGAGCAGGCCGCGGAGCTCGTCAAACAGACTGCGTACGCGAAGTTCGACGAGAGCGTCGACATCGCCGTGCGTCTGGGCGTGAACCCGAAGCATGCCGATCAAATGGTGCGTGGGGCCATCATGCTCCCGAACGGCACGGGCAAGAGCGTGCGCGTGCTCGTGTTCGCTCGTGGTGACAAGGAAAAAGAAGCCACGGCGGCGGGGGCGGATTTCGCCGGCGCCGACGAGCTGGTGGCCAAGGTCACCGAGGGTTTCATGGACTTCGACCGCGTGATCGCCACTCCGGACATGATGGGCGCAGTCGGCAAGCTCGGCCGCGTGCTCGGTCCGCGCGGCTTGATGCCGAACCCGAAGGTCGGAACGGTGACCATGGACGTCACCAACGCCGTCAAGGACGCCAAGGCCGGCAAGGTCGAATACCGCGTCGACAAGGCCGGGGTGGTCCACTGCCGCGTCGGTCGTGCGTCGTTCGAGGCGGCGAAGCTCGCCGAGAACACTCACGCGCTGATCCGAGAGCTGAACAACAAGCGTCCTTCGACGGCCAAGGGTGTCTACCTCCGGAGCATCACGCTCTCGAGCACGATGGGACCCGGCGTGCGCGTCGACCCGGGCACGCTGGTCTCCAAGGAAGAGGAGCACTGAGATGCATCGCACCGAAAAAGAGGCGGCGGTCCAGGTCCTCAAGGCCCGCTTCGAGAAGATGACCTCTGCCGTCTTCCTCGACTTCACCGGCATGAAGGTCGAGGACGTAACCAAACTTCGCGACGCGTTCCGCGCCAAAGGCGTGGAGTACAAAGTCGTCAAGAACACCCTGGTCAAGCAGGCTCTCGCGGGAGAAGCCTGGGTCGGTGGGCTCGCCAAGGCCCTGAAGGGCATGACGGGCGTCGCGTGGAGCTACGAAGAACCCAACGCCGCCGCCAAGGTGGTCAAGGAGTTCAAGCGCGAGAACGACAAGCTCCAGGTCAAGGCCGGCGTGCTCGAAGGACAGGTTCTCGACGCCACGAGCGTGGAGAACACCCTGGCGAACATGCCCGGCAAGGACGAGGCGCGCGCGATGTTGCTCGCACAGATGATCGCCCCCGCACAGCGCTTCGTGATGCTGCTCAACGCTCCGGCCCGTGAAATGGTCGGTGTCTTGGCGGCAAAACAGCGCAAGGACGAGGGCTGACCCACGACCCACCGTTCGAAGGGCAAACGCGCTTGGCGGTGGGCCGCAGATTTCACGGAAAAGACGCACCGAACCAATTAACCAAGAACAGATTCCGGCGCCGCGACACACTCGTTTCGGGGCCTTGATGGAGCAAGAAAATGGCTGAGATTACTCGAGAGCAGATCGTCGATTACCTTTCCAACCTCCCGGTCATCCAGATCGCGGAGCTCGTGAAGGAGCTCGAGACCAAGTGGGGCGTGTCCGCTGCACCGGTCGCGGTTGCGGGCGTGGGCGGAGGCGGCGCTCAGGCCGCAGCGGTCGAGGAGAAGACGGAGTTCGACGTCATCCTCGCCGACGCAGGTCCGAGCAAGATCAACGTCATCAAGATCGTCCGCGAGATCACGGGCCTGGGCCTCAAAGAGGCGAAGGACCTGGTCGAAGGCGCGCCGAAGCCCGTCAAGGAGGGCATTGGCAAGGACGAGACGGCCGACATCAAGAAGAAGCTCGAAGAAGCTGGCGCAAAGGTCGAGGTCAAGTGAGGTCCTCGGGGCGGAGGGGCCATGGCGCGCGCCATGGCTCCAACGTCCCGGCCCAATCCAACTTGACCCCGCATCGACTTCGTCAGTCTCGCCCGCGCGTGGCCACCACGTGAAAGCCGTGGTGCGCCGCTGCGCTGGCGTTTTGTCGTCTTGGTCTTCGCTCTGCGAAGGCCGACCGCCCGCTCCACCAGTTTCGCTTTGGGCCCCTGGCCCCTTTTGGTCCCGGTTTGAAGGACCCGCGTCGCCCCGCGACGCTCTCTCGTGACTCCAGCAGAGGAACTACCGAATGGCATCCAAAGTCCAGTCGAACTTCCGGCATCGTAAGAACCTCGGTCAGATCGACTCCGTGGTCGAGATTCCGAACCTGATCGACATCCAGAAGTCCAGCTACGACAAGTTCCTCCAGTCCGAGGTCGGTCCGCGCGATCGGCGGGAAATCGGTCTCGAAGAGGTCTTCCGTAGTGTGTTCCCCATCAAGGATTTCGATGGGACCAGCGAGCTCGTGTACGTCTCGTACAACCTCGAGAAGCCGAAGTACGACGTCGACGAGTGCCGCCAACGCGGCATGACGTTCGCCGCGCCCATCAAGGTGACGACCCAGTTGATGGTCTACGACACTCGCGAGGGTGGCGAGCGCATCGTGCGCGACATCAAGGAGCAAGAGGTCTACTTCGGCGAGATCCCGCTGATGACCGAGACGGGCACCTTCATCATCAACGGCACCGAACGCGTCGTCGTCAGCCAGCTCCACCGCAGCCCCGGCGTGTTCTTCGATCACGACAAGGGCAAGACCCACTCCAGCGGCAAGCTGCTCTATTCCGCTCGCGTCATTCCCTACTCGGGCTCGTGGCTCGACTTCGAGTTCGACCACAAGGACATCATCTACGTGCGCATCGACCGCCGTCGGAAGATGCACGCGACGGTGCTCCTGCGCGCCCTGGGCTACAGCTCTCAGGATCTGCTCAACTACTTCTACAACACCGAGACGGTGTACATGGAGAAGGGCGGCAAGTTCGCCAAGAGCATCGAGTTCGATCTGCTCCCGGGCCAGCGTTCGACGCGCGACATCAAGGTCGGCTCCGAGGTGGTGGTGCGCAAGAACACCAAGTTCACCCGCGCCGCGATCAAGAAGCTGAGAGAGTCGAAGATTGACCGGCTGCCGCTCGAGATCGTCGAGCTGGTGGGCAAGGTCAGTGCTCAGGACGTGATCGACAAGGAGACCGGAGAGGTCCTGCTCGAGTGCAACGAGGAGGTCACCGAGGTGACCCTCGAGCGTCTGCGCGAGGCCAGCATCGACCAGTTCAAGGTGCTGTTCATCGACGGGCTCAACGTCGGTCCCTACCTGCGCGACACGCTGATCGCCGACAAGGTGAAGACCACCGAGGACGCGATCATGGAGATCTACCGGCGCCTGCGCCCGGGTGATCCGCCCACGCTCGAGACGGCCAAACAGCTGTTCAACAACCTGTTCTTCAACCCCGAGCGCTACGACCTCTCGGCGGTCGGCCGGCTGAAGCTCAACTACAAGTTCTACCGCGATCTACCCGAGGATCAGAAGCCGGGTCTGGATCAGACCATCCTGTCCCCGCAGGACATCCTCGAGACGGTGCGTCACCTGATCGAGCTCAAGAACGGCCGTGGTTCGGTGGACGACATCGACCACCTCGGCAACCGCCGCGTGCGCGCGGTCGGAGAGCTGATGGAGAACCAGTACCGCATCGGTCTGGTTCGCATGGAGCGCGCCATCAAGGAGCGCATGAGTGTGTCGCAAGAGATCGACACTCTGATGCCGCACGACCTGATCAACGCCAAGCCGGTCGGTGCCGTCGTCAAGGAGTACTTCGGAAGCTCGCAGCTCTCGCAGTTCATGGACCAGACCAACCCGCTCAGCGAGGTCACTCACAAACGCCGCCTCTCGGCCCTGGGGCCCGGCGGTCTGACGCGGGAGCGCGCCGGCTTCGAGGTGCGCGACGTGCACGCCACCCACTACGGCCGTATCTGCCCGATCGAGACGCCTGAAGGTCCGAACATCGGACTCATCGCCTCGCTGTCGACGTTCGCCCGCGTGAACGAGTACGGCTTCGTCGAGACGCCTTACCGCCGCGTCGAACAGGGCCGCACCACTCCCGACGTGCACTGGTTCAGCGCCCTCGAGGAAGAGCAGAAGTACATCGCTCAGGCCACGGCGGACATCGACGACAAGAGCAAGTTCAAGGGCCCGCTGGTCAGCGCTCGTTTCAACGGCGAGTTCCGCATGGCCACTCCGGACCAGATCGAGCTGCAGGACGTCGCGCCGAACCAGATGGTCAGCGTGGCGGCGGCGCTCGTGCCGTTCTTGGAGCACGACGACGCAAACCGCGCACTCATGGGCGCCAACATGCAGCGCCAGGCCGTGCCGCTGGTCCGCACCGAAGCACCGCTGGTCGGCACTGGAATGGAGAGCCGCGTGGCCATCGATTCCGGCGTCTGTGTCATCGCCAGGCGCGACGGTGTGGTCGAGGGCGTCGACGCCGAGCGCATCGTCGTTCGCGCCACGGGCGACCACGGCGACGAGGTACCGGACATCTACCAGATGACCAAGTACCAGCGCTCGAACCAGAGCACCTGTTACAACCAGAAGCCCATCATCCGTCCGGGTGAGGTGGTCAAGGCCGGTGACGTGCTCGCGGATGGCGCAGCCACGGACATGGGTGAGCTCGCGCTTGGGCAGAACGTGCTCGTCGCGTTCATGCCCTGGCAGGGTTACAACTTCGAGGACTCGATCCTGCTGTCCGAGAAGCTGGTCCGCGAGGACATCTACACCTCGGTCCACATCGAGGAGTTCGAGTGTGTCGCCCGCGACACCAAGCTCGGAAAAGAAGAGATCACCAAAGACATTCCGAACGTCGGTGAAGAGGCCCTCAAGGATCTCGACGACGCCGGCGTGGTGCGCATCGGCGCCGAGGTGAAGCCGGGCGACATCCTGGTGGGCAAGATCACTCCCAAGGGTGAGAGCCAGCTCTCGCCTGAAGAGAAGCTGCTCCGGGCGATCTTCGGCGAGAAGGCCGGCGACGTGCGCGACAGCTCACTGAAGGTGCCGCCGGGCGTCAGTGGCATCGTGATCAACGCGCGGATCTTCAGCCGCAAGGGCACCGACAAGGACGAACGCGCCAAGGCCATCGAAGACCAGGAGCGCGCCAAGCTCGAGCGAAACCGCGACGAGGAAGTGAAGATCTTCCGCGACAGCTACTTCCGCAAGATCCGCCGGGTTCTTTCCGGCAAGGTCACCACCGGCAAGGTCGTCGACGACAAGGGCAAGGTGCTCTTGGCCAAGGGCGCCGAGCTCAACGACGAGGCGCTCGACGGCGTGCCGCGCAAATACTGGGGCGAGATTCCCCTGGAAACCGGCGCGGACCAGGTTGGGCAGCTGCTCGTCGGCCTCGAGGACATGGTTCGGGCGCGCGAGGAGCACTTCCGCGAGAAGATCGAGCGCCTCTCGCGGGGCGACGAGCTGCCGCCCGGCGTGATCAAGATGGTGAAGGTCTACGTCGCCATCAAGCGCAAGATCCAGGTCGGCGACAAGATGGCAGGCCGCCACGGCAACAAGGGTGTCGTCAGCCGCGTGCTTCCGGAGGAGGACATGCCGTACCTCGCCGATGGCACCACGGTGGACATCGTTCTGAACCCGCTCGGTGTGCCAAGCCGCATGAACGTCGGCCAGATCCTCGAGACGCATCTCGGCTGGGCAGGACGCCAGCTCGGACGCCAGCTCAACGAGATGGTCGAGCAGAAGTTCAGCCCGGACAAGGTCAAACAAAAGCTGGCCGACGTCTACGCGGGCGACGAGAAGTTCGTGAAGGTCATCAAGTCGCTTTCGGGTGAAGAGGCCTACGATCTCGCGAGGAAGTTGAAGCTCGGTGTGCTGTTCGGCTCACCGGTGTTCGACGGCGCGCGCGAGTCGCAAATCAAGGAAGCACTCGCGCTCGCGGAGTTGCCGTCGAGCGGTCAGGCGATTCTGTTCGACGGTCGCGGTGGCGACCCGTTCGAGCAGGATGTGACGGTGGGCATCATGTACATGCTGAAGCTCCACCACCTGGTCGACGACAAGATCCACGCTCGGTCCATCGGGCCGTACTCCCTGGTCACGCAGCAGCCGCTGGGTGGCAAGGCGCAGTTCGGCGGACAGCGCTTGGGTGAAATGGAAGTTTGGGCCATGGAGGCGTACGGCGCCGCCTACGCCCTGCAGGAGTTCTTGACCGTGAAGAGCGACGACGTGCAGGGCAGAACCCGCATGTACGAGTCGATCGTCAAGGGTGAGTACGCGCTGGAAGCCGGGCTACCGGAGAGCTTCAACGTGCTCATCAAAGAGCTGCAATCGCTGTGCTTGAACGTGGAATTGGTCGAGGGTCCAGCGACTACGCTGGGCGCTGCGGCCGCGGAAGAGTGATGAGGGAGACCAACCATGCGTGACATCTTTTCGTTTTTCGAGAAGCCCAAGGATCCCCTCTCGTTCTCCGCGATGCGAATCTCGCTCGCGAGCCCAGAGAAGATCCGTGAGTGGTCCCACGGCGAAGTAAAAAAGCCGGAGACCATCAACTACCGAACCTTCAAGCCGGAGCGGGACGGCCTGTTCTGCGCCAAGATCTTTGGTCCGGTGAAGGACTACGAGTGCATCTGCGGCAAGTACAAGCGCATGAAGCACCGCGGCATCGTGTGCGAGAAGTGCGGCGTCGAGGTGATCCAGAGCAAGGTCCGGCGTGAGCGCCTCGGCCACATCAGCCTGGCGACTCCCGTTGCCCACATCTGGTTCTTGAAGAGCCTGCCCAGCCGCATCGGCAACATCCTCGACATCACCCTCAAGGATCTCGAGAAGGTTCTCTACTGCGAGGCCTACATGGTCATCGATCCGAAGGAGACCGGCCTGTCGGCGGGTGAGCTCCTGACCGAGGATCGGTACACCCAGCTGCTCGACGAGTACGGGGACGACAAGTTCTCGGCCGGCATGGGCGGCGAGGCGGTGCTCGAGATGCTGAAGCGCGTCGACGTGCACGGCCTCTCGGAGGTGCTCCGCCACGACATGCGCACCAGCACCAGCGACGCAAAGCGGAAGAAGTTCGCCAAGCGCCTCAAGGTGGTCGAGGCCTTCCGTGGGTCCGGCAACCGTCCGGAGTGGATGATGCTCACGGTCATCCCGGTGCTGCCGCCGGATCTGCGTCCGCTCGTGCCGCTCGATGGCGGGCGTTTCGCCACCAGCGATCTCAACGACCTCTACCGTCGTGTGATCAACCGCAACAACCGCCTGAAGCGCCTGCTCGAGCTCAACGCTCCGGAGATCATCATCCGGAACGAGCGCCGCATGCTGCAAGAGGCCGTCGACGCACTGTTCGACAACGGCCGTCGTGGCAAGACCATCACGGGTCCGAACAAGCGCCCGCTCAAGAGCCTCTCCGACATGCTCAAGGGCAAACAGGGCCGGTTCCGTCAGAACCTGCTCGGCAAGCGCGTCGACTACTCGGGCCGCTCGGTCATCGTGGTCGGCCCGGCGCTGAAGCTGCACCAGTGCGGTCTGCCGAAGAAGATGGCGCTCGAGCTGTTCAAGCCGTTCATCTACAACAAGCTCGAAGAGCGCGGCTACGTCAACACCATCAAGAGCGCCAAGAAGATGGTCGAGAAGGAGCGTCCCGAGGTCTGGGACATCCTCGAAGAGGTCATCACCGAGCATCCGGTGATGCTGAACCGTGCCCCGACCTTGCACCGTCTAGGCATCCAGGCGTTCGAGCCGGTCTTGATCGAGGGCAAGGCCATTCAGCTCCACCCGCTGGTCTGCGCGGCCTTCAACGCCGACTTCGACGGTGACCAGATGGCGGTGCACGTCCCGCTCAGCATCGAGGCGCAGATGGAAGCGCGCGTGCTGATGATGAGCACCAACAACATCCTGTCGCCGGCCAACGGTCGCCCGATCATCAACCCGACGCAGGACATCGTGCTCGGGCTCTACTACGCGACCCGCATGCGCCGGTTCGCACCAGGCTGCTTCCGCGACGGCTCCTTCAAGTTCGACGAGAAGAAGGGCGAGGTCTCGGGCTACCTGCGTGGTGTGTTCTCGTCACCCGGCGAGGTTCGCATGGCCTACGACAACGGCGTCGTCGACCTGCACGCGGACATTCGCGTTCGCGTGACCGACCGCGACGAGGAGGGCCAGCTGCGTACACGCTTGCTCGAGAGCACCGTGGGTCGAGTGCTCATCAGCGAGATCCTGCCGGAGAGCATCCCGTTCGACTACGCGAACAAGGTGCTCAACAAGAAGGCACTGTCGGCGCTGATCGACGTCTGTTACCGCAAACACCGCAACAAGGAGACCGTGCTCCTGGCGGACCGGTTGCGCACACTGGGCTTCAGCTTCGCGACCCTGGGCGGCGTGTCCATCTGTATGGACGACATGATCATTCCGCCGAAGAAGAAGGTGCTCATCGACGAGGCTCAGGCCGAGCTCGAGAAGGTCGTCGACCAGTATCAGGAAGGTCTGATCACCGACGGCGAGCGCTACAACAAGGTCGTCGACATCTGGGCGGGTGTCGCTGACCGCGTCACCGAGGAGATGATGAACGTGATCGGTCGCGAGATCGTGACCGATCCGGAGACGGGCGAGAAGGTCGAGGAGGCCAGCTTCAACCCGGTCTACATCATGGCGGACTCCGGCGCGCGTGGCTCGACGCAGCAAATGCGGCAGCTGGCCGCCATGCGTGGCCTCATGGCCAAGCCGTCTGGCGAGATCATCGAGACGCCGATCACCGCGAACTTCCGCGAGGGCCTCAGCGTGCTGCAGTACTTCGTCAGTACGCACGGCGCGCGTAAGGGCTTGGCGGACACCGCGCTCAAGACCGCGAACTCCGGTTACCTGACCCGTCGTCTCGTCGATGTGGCGCAGGACGCCGTCGTCGCGGAGTTCGACTGCGGCACACTCGACGGCATCCGCGTCACCAAGCTCGAGGAAGCCGGCGAGGTCATCCAACCGCTCGGCGACCGCATCCTGGGTCGTGTGATGCTGGAGGACGTCGTCGATCCGCTGACCGGCGAGGTGCTGGTCGAGAACAACACCGAGCTCGACGAGGCGCTCGTCCGCAAGATCGAGGACGCCGGCATCGAGGAGGTCGTCATTCGCTCGGTGCTCACCTGCCAGACCCGACGTGGTGTGTGCGGCATGTGCTACGGCCGCGACCTGGCGCGCGGCTACCGCGTGAACATGGGTGAGGCCATCGGCATCATCGCGGCGCAGAGCATCGGCGAGCCCGGTACTCAGCTCACGATGCGTACCTTCCACATCGGTGGCGCGGCGGCCCGCGGCAAGATCGAGCAGAGCTCGCTCGAGACGCGGACCGAGGGCACCCTTCGCCTGCGGAACACGCTGCTGGCCAGCAAACAGGACGGCACTATCGCGGTGATGAACCGCCACGGTGAGCTCGTGATCATGGACGACACGGGCCGTGAGCGTGAGCACCACCGGCTGGTGTACGGCGCCATCCTCAAACACCGCGAGGGGGACCGGGTCGCGGCCGGCACCATCGTGGCGGAGTGGGATCCCTTTGCCAGCCCGATCCTCACCGAGGTCGGCGGCATCGTGAAGTTCGGCGACCTGGTCGAGGGTGTGACCGTGATCGAAAAGGTCGACGAGGTCACCGGCCTGTCGCGCAAGATCGTGATCGAGAGCCGCGCCGCGGATCTGCGACCGCGCATCACCATCACCGATCCCCAGACCGGAGAGGCGATGAAGCTGCCGAACTCGGAGCTCGACGCGCGATATCTGCTGCCCGTTGGTGCCAACATCGTGGCGCTGGAGGGCGAGGAGATCCATCCCGGCGAGGCCATTGCCAAGATCCCCCGTGACACGACCAAGGTGCAGGACATCACCGGCGGTCTGCCTCGTGTTGCCGAGCTGTTCGAGGCGCGCAAACCCAAAGATCACGCCATCATCAGCGAGATCGACGGCGAGGTTTCGTTCGGCAAGGACACCAAGGGCAAGCGCAAGATCCTCATCACGCCCTACGGCGCGGATGGTGCGCAGCTGCCCGATCAGGCACGCGAGTACCTGATCCCGAAGGGCAAACACATCCAGGTGCAGCCGGGCGACCGCGTACGCGCGGGTGATCCACTGCAGGACGGCCCGGCCAACCCGCACGACATCTTGAAGGTGAAGGGCGAAAAAGAGCTCGCAGCGTGGCTCGTCAACGAAATCCAGCAGGTTTACCGGCTGCAAGGCGTCGGCATCAACGACAAGCACATCGAGGTGATCGTGCGTCAGATGCTGCGTCGTGTTCGGATCAAGGAGGTGGGTGACACCAACTTCCTGGTCGATGAGCAGGTCGAGAAGTACCTGTTCGAGCGCGAGAACACCCGCGTGATGGAGCGCGGTGGTCAGCCGGCAGTCGCCGAGGCCATGTTGCTCGGCATCACCAAGGCGTCCCTCTCGACGGAGAGCTTCATCAGCGCCTCGTCGTTCCAGGAGACGACCAAGGTGCTCACCGAGGCGGCCATCTGTGGCAAGACCGACGATCTCCGCGGCATCAAGGAGAACGTGATCATGGGTCGCCTGATCCCGGCGGGCACCGGCCTGCCGCCGTACAAACGCTTGAACCTGGTCGTTGATGACCAGGGCGAGCGTTACGCGCCGATTCCGATTCAGCGCGCCACTCCCGCGGAGATTGCCGCGGCGGTCGGCGAAGACTGACCGGGAGCCATTCGGCAAGCGGAGTGAGGCGTTCGATCCACGGGTCGGGCGCCTCGCCTGCTTTGTGTGTTCGGGTCAGCGCCGCGGCGCGTGCCCTGCAACGTGGGCTCCGCGCTCAGCGTGTGCTCCGCCCGTTGCGCGCGCCGGACGTCATTACGCGGTGAGGTCGTCGCGCGTCTTTCAGCCGGTAGTAACTGAAACGGCCGCCGACGCGGTTGGCGTCGTCGGCTCGTTTTGTGCCGATTTCCGCAGGATTCAGTCGCTCGCGGAGTCCGCCGCGGCGTCGCCTGGTGCTGCGTCGGGGTCCGGTCCTGCGTCGGACGGGTTGTCGAGCGCCGTGCAGTACTCGCCGGTGTCGCACGCGGCCCCACAGAAGGTGCAATACTGGCACTTCTCCATCGCGAGGTACAGGGCCTTGCCAGTGGGGTGAACTGCAGCGCACTCGCTCACACAGGCTGCGGCGTCCGTGCTGAACTCGGGCGGGCAGGCCCCGACACCGCCGTCAGCCTCACCGTCGATGACGCAGTCCCACAGTGCAGAACACTCCGCGTCGTCCAAGCAGGCCTGGATTTCGGTGTCGCAAGCGCAGCCAGCACGGTCGTCGTTCTGGCAGACGTCGCATGCGTCCGTCGAATTGGGATCGGGAGCGGGCTTGCATCCGCCACCGCCGCCGGTGCCGCCGCCGCCGGTGCCGCCGCCACCGGTGCCGCCGGTAGTTGAGGTGCCGCCTGTGCCGCCGTCCTTACCGCCGGTGCTGGTACTGCCGCCGCCACCGCCGCCGTCGCTGCTGCTACAGCCACTCGCAAGTGCAGTTCCAACCAAGAGGGTCGTTCCAAGAGCGAAGAGCCCACGCCAAGTTGATCGCATGCAGCAGAGATTACACGAAGCCCATGCAGCGGCGGGCCACTGAAATCTCACGACGATGAGCGCACCTGCGTCCACACGGCGGTGGCGCCGCTCGCAGGAGCTTCACGACCAAGGCTTGGGCGACGGGCCCGGCCGCGGCCGGGCCGCGCCTCCTTGTGCATGGGCGATCCCGGCACGATTTAGGCTGTTTGGGATCACATCAAAAATAGTGGTTGCAGGTACGTAGATGTAGGTGTTAGTTACACACGCACGTACCGATTCGCACCAAGTGGGCAAGTTTTCGGGGAACGCGGTCCCCGGCCCATGCGAGTCGGAGGGTCTCGTCCCACTCCCAAAGGAAATACACCATGCGCCTCGCAAAGCTCACGAGCCTGATTGCTCCGACCCTTCTCGCGCTGGCTGCCGGATGCGCGATGGACACCTCCGAGCCCGGTGGCGGCAGCGGGAATCAGGTCATCGACGGTGACGACCTGGTGAAGCCCGAAGAGGGCAAGGCCGACTCGAGCGTGCAAGCGATCGTCGTCGACTTCGAGTGGGACGGCGAGGCTGTCGTGGACTCGGCGTGGAATGCCAAGCGCACCGTCGAGGACCAGTTGCTCTACACCATTGGTCACCTGAACGCCGACAAGAGCGTTGGGCGCCTGGACAAACTGGAGCTGACCAACGTCAACACCACGGACGAGAACGGCAAGAAGAAGATCACGTATCACGCGAAGATGCCGGTCGCCTGGGGCAAGAAGAACAGCGTCCCGACCAGCTACAAGCTCAGCATCCCGCGCGATGCGAGCTACAGCGGCTACGAGGCCTTCACCGAGAAGTACAAGCACACATGCGTCGACTGGGGCGCGCACGACGTGGACTCGGGCAGCATGTGGTACTACTTCCGCCCGCTGGCGTCGGAATGCCGCCTCGACGAGGCCGACGTTTACACGGCCAGCGCGACCGTGACCGTGAGCTCCGTCAACACGACGGGCAAGTACCCGGAGTACAACAAGGTCTGGGAGGACAACCTCTTCAAGACGGTGGCCATCTTCGGCAAATACGAGGACGGCGCCACCGCCAACTCCGACGCGGGAATCGCGGCCTACAACGAGTTCGTCAATGCGGTGAAGGCACGCTTTGCAGGCGCCGGCATGACCACCGTTCCGGAGAGTGTGCCCTCTTCGCCCGGTGTTGCCCACCCGGACCTCGAGTTCCACGTCACCCTGGCTGATGGCAAACAGGTCGAGATCTACGCCCTGCTCGTCGACAACGTGCGCACCGCCGGTCCGGTCTTCGACGACCGCTACGAGTCGCTCTCGACTACGGCGGACTTCGTCGTCTACAACGGCCACGCCGGCCTCGGCGCGAACATTCGAGCGCTGGCCCAGAAGGGCAAGTGGGCGACGGGCCAGTACGGCATCTTCTTCGAGAACGGGTGCGACAGCTACGCCTACGTGGACGACGAGCTGTGGAAGGAACACGCCGCGATCAACCCGGACGATCCGACCGGCACCAAGTACCTGGACATGGTCATCAACGCGATGCCTGCCTACTTCCGCTCGGACGCCGAGGCGACCATGGCGTTCGTGAACGGACTGCTCAGCTACGACGAGCCCAAGACCTACGAGCAGATCTTCAAGGACGTCGACCCGTCGCAGGTGATCTTGGTCACCGGCGAAGAGGACAACACGTTCGTGCCCGGCGGCGGCGGCGGAAACCCGGTGCCCGCGTGGAGTGGCCTCACCGAAGGTGGAAGCGTGAACAAGTCGGTGGAGACTCGCTACGAGACGCCGACCCTGCCGAAGGGCTCTTACCGGTTCGATCTGACCGGCACGGGTGACGCGGATCTCTACGTGCGCATCGGACAGGCTCCGACCACGAAGCTGTACGACTGCCGGCCCTACAAGGCGGGGTCGAAGGAGAGCTGCAGCGTGGACCTGAACACCGACGCACCGATTCACGTGATGGTGCGCGGTTGGGCCAGCAGCTCGACGTTCCAGCTCGTGGGCAAGTCCCAGTGAGCTGAGTCAACCGGCAGCTCGAGCACCACCTGCCCGGCGGGTTGGCGAAAGCGCTGCTCCAAGTCTAGAGACGAGTTCGATGGGGCCGACCCGCGGTTGGCCCCGTCGCCGTTTTTGTGGATCTTGGCCAGCAGACTCCGGGGAAAACGCGGGACGGCGCACTCACGGAGAAGGGGCCATGAGCTTCTCGGTGTTCATCTTGTCCCAGGCCATGTACGCGCCGTACCCGAGCACCAAGAGCGCGGCGGCGAAGCCGAGGAAGATGAGCGGGCCGCGGCGGCGTGTTCCGAATTTCGATGTGTCCGGGATCGAGTAGAACTCCCGACGCGACGCCGGGTCTTCGGCTGCCGTGATCACCGGTGGCGCGGGGATGGCGATCTTTGGTTTCGTTGCTCGCGTTGGCTCGCTCCCGGCCGCAGGCGGCGCCCTGGGGATGGGGGGTAGCGCGTCGTCGTCCGAGCTCTGCGGCGGCGGGGGCCGATCAGACGCGGGTGCTCGCGGCATCGGTGGCAGTGGACCGGGGGCCTTCTGCACGCTGGCCGGCATGGGGATGTCCGGCAAGTTGGTGGGCGGCTTCTTCAGCGTGGGGGCGTCCGAGAAGGCGGGCGAATCCAGCGACGCGGGCGCGGGCAGCTCCAGCGCGGGTGCGGGTGCGGGCACTGGTGCGGGCGCGGGTGCGGGCGTGGGTGCGGGCGCGGTTGAGGTGGGGTCGCCGATCAGCGCGTCGATGGCGGCGTCCGACGCCTCTTCCGAGCGGGTGAACCCCTGCATCGAAGACGGAGTCTTCAGCTCGAACGCGGCATACAAGCTGCTGCTCGACTGCTCGATGGCGGTCTCGAACTCTTCCACCAGCACCTTGCGCTGTTCTGCGGCCTCGAGCGCTCGGGCCACGGTGCGCTTCCGCCGCGCGAGCCGCTCCGTCATCTTCGAGTTCAGGTAGCCGGCGACATCGGTCTGTGTGGTCGGCCCGCAACACTGAACCAGCGCCCGCTCGATGGAGCGCTGCATTTCGTCGGCGGAAGCAAATCGCCCGTCCGCGCTGTACGAGAGCGCCGTGTAAGCGACATCCGCCACCTCTTTGGGTATTCCGCGGATCGGATCCGGAGGCAGCCCCTGCACTACCCGGTGCAGCGTGGCAATCTGGTTGTCGGCCTCGTAGGGCGTGCGGCCCGCCAGCAGGTGATAGAGCATGATGCCGGCCGACCAGACGTCGGAACGCCGGTCGACGGTCTTCCCGAGCGCTTGCTCGGGGGACATGTACGCGACCTTGCCCTTGATCACACCCGCCGCAGTCTCCGGGGAAATCCTGTCGACGGCCTTCGCGACTCCGAAGTCGATCAGCTTCACTTCGCCGCTGGTGCTGACCAGAACGTTCGAGGGGGATACGTCTCGGTGTACGACGTTCAGGGGCTCGCCCTTGTCGTTCTTGAGCTCGTGAGCCGCGTGGAGTCCAGCGCAGGAGTCCGCCACGATGCGGAGGACGATGTTCAAGGGCATCTTCTCACCCTTGCCGTGCACGGCCCGTCGAATCGCCGCCACGGACTCGCCCTCGACCCACTCGAGCACCAGGAACAAGACACTGCCCTGCTGACCCAGGTCGAGGATCTGAGCGACGTTTGGGTGGCGGATGCGCGCGATGATGTGCGCTTCGTCGAGAAACATTTTCTCGAACCGATCATCCTGAGCGTGCTCGGAAATAACGGTCTTGAGCGCGACGAGCTTCTCGAAACCGAGCTTGCCCTGCATTCGAGCGACCCACACCTGGGCCATGCCGCCCTGGGCGACCGGGCAGAGCAGCTCGTAGCGGTCCAGATTCTGGCCCGGAACGAGCGTGGGCGGCGGCGGGTTCGAGCCCATGCTGAGACTGGTTTTCGGCTGTCTGGGACCGCGTTTCAAGTCGAGAGATTCGCCCGCAGGCCGTGCGGTGGTCCGTGGGGGCCCAGTCGTGGACGCTGGGCGCCCGGTCCCGGGCACAGGAGACCGTTCTCGCCGGGTGCCTACCCGGTGTAGTCTCTAGCTCAAATGGCGACGAACCCCATCCTTGGGCTCGACGTTTACATCGCCCTGGCCGCTGTCGGCTGGGCGGACGGCGAGCTGACGCGCCAGGCGGCGGACGCGATCTTGCGAACCGCGGTGGAGGAGGGCCTCGATATCGAGTCCCTGCAGCGGCTCGAAGAGGCGGTCAAGAGTCCGGTCGACGTGGGGGTGGTCGATCGCATGAACATGTCGAAGTCCGACCGGCTGTTCGTCTACGCAGTCGCGTCGTGGATTGCGACCCTGGACGGTGAGGCATCGGTGCGAACCAGAGAAGCGCTGACGCAGCTTGCGACGGCGCTGGGTGTGCCCGAGCCGCCGCGGCAGCGTGCCGATGAAATCTTGCGCGAGATCGCCGGTGAAGACAACCGCCCCGACCGCTTCGACGTGCGCACGCTGCGCGAGACGCTGGACGCGCGCTTGGACGCCGCGCGTGCCGCGCGCCTGGGTCAAGCCGTCGACCCCTGAGCGTCAAGCGTCGCGGGCGTGGGCATGGCGCACGGTGACCAGCAGCAGACCTATGCGTTGGCGACTGGCTTCCAGGACCTCGAAGCGCACCTCGCCGACCTCGACGGAATCCCCAACCTTCGGCTCGCGCCCGAGCTCTGACAGCACGACTCCGCCGACGGTGTCCTCGTCCCGATCACTGAACTCCACGTTCAGCGCGTCCTCGAGGTCGACAACGAGCATTGCGCCCGAGACGCGGTAGACGTTCTCGCTCTCTCGGGAAATCTCCGGCTTTTCGTGATCGAACTCGTCCTGGATCTGGCCGACAATTTCCTCGATCACATCCTCGAGCGTGACGATTCCGCTCACGCCGCCGTACTCATCGACGACGGCGACCATGTGCTCGCGCTCCTTGCGCATGCGCCTGAGCAGGCGGTCGAGGGTCAGCGTCTCGGGTACGAAGTGGATCTCACGTTTCACCGACTGCAGATCCTTTGGCAGGACGGCCGTGCGGAAGAGATCCTTGATGTGCACGATGCCCACGGCCTGATCGAGATCCTCTTTGCACAGCGGGAAACGCGTGAACTCGGCCTGTCGAGCGATGTCGAGGTTCTCTTCGAGGGAGCGGTGCAGGGACAAGTAGATGACGTCCGCGCGCGGCACCATCACCTGACGCGCCGTGCGGTGGGAGAGCTCGAATACGTTGTCCAGCAGCTCCCGCTTCTGCTTGGAGAGGCGTTCGGTCGGGCCGGACGACAGCAGCAACCGTAGCTCATCTTCGCTGTGTTCGGAGTGCTCGCCGTCCGCAACTTCGACACCGACCCAGCGCAGAACGGTGTTCGTGGAGCGGTTCAACACCCAGGTTAGAGGAAACGTCAGCTTGTGAAAGAGGTAGAGCGGTGCGGCGACCCAGAGGGCGACCGCCTCCGCGTTCTTGATCCCCAACCACTTCGGCGCCTGTTCACCCAGCACGATGTGAAGCGCGGTAATGGTGAAGAAAGCGCCGGTGATGCTCGCGGAGTGCAGCAGAGCGGGACTTGCGCCAGGGATGAACGCAAAGAGCGGGCGTAGGAGCCAAGCAAAGGCTGGTTCACCGATCCAGCCGAGGGCCAAGCTGGCCAGGGTGATGCCGAGTTGAGCGGCGGAGAGGTAGGAGTCCATCTGGCCCAAGATCGTCGCCGTCATCCGCGCGCGGAGCTCGCCGCGATCCGCGCGCGGCTGGATCTGCGTGGGCCGCACCTTGACCAACGCGAACTCTGCGGCGACGAAGAAGCCGTTCAGCGCGACCAGCAGCAAGCCCAGCGCAAGGCCGAGCCACGGGTCCATGGAATTGGGTGCATGCGCTCCCTCCGTCAGGTTCGTGCTCAAACTCCGGGTCCTTGCGCTGTTCGTTCTCGTGCGAAGCCGGCGCGAGCCGGGCTTGCCACCCCGTGCGCGTCAGACACGCACACTTGTGCGAAGACCTATACCGCAGCGCGGGCTCGCGGAAAAACATTGGCTTTTTCCGCTGCTTTGCCGCCGAAATGAGCGGACCGGCGTTGTGCCTTTCGCGCCGAATTCTTGGCCCGAGTCGAAGAATACCGGTACGCGCGTACAGAGGGAGGTTGGACGCATGTTGGGAGCGAGTGAGCTCGACGCTGCATTCATCGGGATCGTGCTGCTGGAGGGGGCGTTCGTTGCCTGGCTGATGGCACGCTCGCGCCGCGAGCCCGGCGCGGGACTCGTTCACGGCGCGGTTCGGCTCGGCATGCAGGCGAGTCGTCGCAGGGTTTGAGACGGGCCGCGCCTGCACTCGACGGGCTGCCCCGGGTCCTGCAGGCTTCCTGCTGCACGTGGGCACGACTAGTCTTGGCTCGAGCGGGGCGGATGGATGAGCGGTCGTCGAATCGTATGGGCGCTGGCGCTCTCGGGTGCGGCGGTCGTCATCTTTCTGCTTTTCCGGCCTCCTACTCTGCCGTCGCCCCGAGCAAGTGAGAACGCGGTCCCGAAGAGCGAGGCGCCGCTCGCCGCGAGCCTGGAGGTCGTGGTTCGCGCTGGCGGCGCGCCGATCAGTGGGGCCAAGGTGGGGCTGGCGCACGAGGACGACCTCCTGGCTTCGGGAGTCACCGACGTGCACGGCGTGCTCGTCCTCGGTCCGCTACAAACCGGCGAGTTTCGCCTGATCGTCGCGCACCCACGGCATCTGCCAGTGGAGCGGAGCCTCGGCATCTCCGCGGGCAAGGCCAGGGTCGAGATCGACCTCGAGCCAGCGGTCGCCGTAGAGATCTGGATCAGTGATTTTCTCCGACGGCCGGTCGCGGGGGCGAAAGTGCGAGTGATTGCTTCGGACGACCGCGAGCGCGGTCACTGCGAGACCGGAGCCGACGGGAAGTGCGAAGTGGGAAGCCTCGAGCCCGGGGAGATCACTCTTGCGGCCGTCTCCGCCCGGCATCGCCCCGGACGCATGACGCTGCGGCTGGAGCCCCAGCCCCCGGTTCAGGTCCAACGACTGACCCTGGACGAGGGCCGGGTGATTTCCGGGCGGGTGGTGGATGGCGCCGGCGTGCCGCTGGTGGGCGCCCACGTGGGGACCTCGGACTCCTCGGGCGGCTTTGCGACCACGGATGCCGAGGGTCGATTCGAGCTTCCGGGCCTCGGGGTCGAACCCGTCAACATCTTCGCGAGCGCCGAAGGTTTCGCGGCGCGTCACCTGCGCGGGGTGCGGACGGGTTCTGCGAACGTCGAGCTCCGACTGTCTGCGCCGGCGAGCGTTGATGCGCGCGTGCAGTTCGCGAGTGGGACTCGGTCGCTGATGGTGAGTGTGTGTGAGTTCAACACGCATTTTGCAAAGGAGATCTGCGTGGCTCGCCGCGCGTATGACCCGGCCGAGTCGGAGGTAGTCCTCGAGGAGTTGCCTTCCGGCACGTACGACGTCGTGCTCGAAGCGCCGGGCCATTTTGCGGAGCGTGTTCGAGTCAACCTGGAGCCCGGCAGGCGAACGAGTCTCGGTTCGGTGCGGCTTCGCCCGGAGTGAGCCTCCGGTTTTCCTGATTGTCAGCCGGTCGCTCCGCGTTCACACTCGCAGCAATGAGGAAGAGTGCTCGCTGGTTCGCTGCGCTCTTGCTTGGATGCGCTCCCGGCTGCGCGAACGTGCTCGGGTACGACGACGTGACGTTCGAGGACGGCACCGGCGGCCAGTACGGAGTTGGAGGTGCGAATAGTGGTGGCGCCAACTCTGGCGGTGCGGGCGGGACGGCAGGAACCGGGGGTGATGGCGGCGCGGCGGGTGCACCGAGCGGCGGAGCCGGCGGCGCGGCGGGTGCCCCCGGTGGCGGCGGAGCACCAAGTGGCGGCGGAGCACCAAGTGGTGGCGGAGCGCCCGGTGGTGGCGGAGCGCCCGGTGGTGGCGGAGCGCCCGGTGGTGGCGGAGCGCCCGGTGGTGGCGGAGCGCCCGGTGGTGGCGGCGGAGCGCCAAGCGGTGGTGGTGGCTCACCGAGTGGTGGCGGTGGCTCACCGAGTGGTGGCGGTGGCTCACCGAGTGGCGGCGGTGGCTCACCGAGTGGCGGCGGTGGATCACCGAGCGGTGGCGGTGGCTCACCGAGCGGTGGCGGAACGGGCGGAACGCCGACCGGGGCACACTACGAGACCAAGACCAACCCGGGTGGTACCGGAAGCGAGGCGGGCAAGCTGATCCCCGTCTGCTGTGTGCCGAGCTCGAGCGAGAAAGCCAAGATCACCGAGGTCTTCAACCTCCTGAATCAATATCGAATCGCCAGCGGCAAGGGTGCTCTCGCCAACGACGCCAAGCTCGAAGCGACCATCGAGGGGCATTGCCACCACATGGCCGTCCACACCTTCTTCTCCCACACCGCCCCCGAAGCCGCCGTGTCCAGCCCCTGGACACGCGCCGGACTGTGCGGAACCAGCGCCAATGGAGAGAACATCGCGGCCGGTTACGCCAACGCGTCCGCCGTCATGACGGGCTGGAAGAATAGCCCGGGCCACAATGCCAACATGCTCAACGGCACCTTCAAGCGGGTGGGGGTGGGGAGCTACGGCAGCCAGTGGGGACAGATCTTCGGTAACTGACGGCCCCCCCCGAGTATCTGCGTGAAACGGCCTTACAGCGCGAGAGCATCGTCGACTTGCCAACTGGAGCGCCCGCCCGAGTGCCGTTAGCTACTGCTCGACGCCGGCGAAGCCGGTAACTTATCGAGCCCATGGCAACGGATCTAGCGGCGGGCTTCGGCGAAGCGTTGGACGCACTGAAGAACACGGTGGTCGACGTCGTGCGCCGCCGGGACGATCCCCTGTGGCGGGAGACGATCCTGTCCGCGCTGCATACCACGCCGATTGCCGTCAGGAAGACGCTGCCCTGGTTGGTGCGCGCTCGTGATGGTCGAGACGAGAGCCTGGAGCGCATGCTGCGCGAACACGCGCGCGTGGACCCAGATGCGCTCGCCCTCGAGATGGACGACCAACAGCTCACCTGGGCCGAGCTGGAAGAGCGGGTGGCGCGCGTCGCAGCCGTGCTGGACCGCGACGGCGTGCGCAAGGGCGACGTCGTGGTGCTTCTGGGAGAAAATTCCCCCAGCTACCTCTGCGTCCTGTTCGGCATTTCCCGGCTCGGCGCCACGGTGTCACTCATCAACAGCCACCTCGAGGGTGCACCCCTCGCTCACGCGATCCGCGTTTCGAACGCGCGCCTCGCGGTGGTGCAGGAGTCCCTCCTCGAGCGCGTGCGCCGACTCGGCGAGGTGGGAGTCACGCGCCTGGTCAGCTTCGATGCGGGCGATCTCGAGGACCGCATGGCGAAGACGTCGCCCCTCGCCGCGCGGAGCAGCTCGGACACGAGCAGCGACTTCGTCTACATCTTCACGTCCGGAACGACGGGCCTGCCGAAACCCTGCCGTGTCACCCACGCACGTTCGGTGCTGGCCGGCGCCGCGTTCGGCCCGCTGCTGTTCGAGTTTCAGCCTGGGGACAAGCTCTATTCGGTGCTGCCGCTCTACCACTCCAGCGCGCTCTTGATCGGCGTGGGCTCCTGCGTGATGACACGCACGCCGCTGGCGATTCGACGCAGCTTCAGCGCCAAGGCCTTCTGGCCGGACGTCCAGCGATATCGCGCGACCGCGATGCTCTACATCGGCGAGCTCTGCAGATACCTGGTCAACAGCCCCAGGTCCGAGCTCGAGCGCAACAATCCAATCCGCGTGGCGGTGGGCAACGGGCTGCGCGCCGATGTGTGGGAGGAGTTCCGGGATCGCTTCCAGATCGCGGCCATCCGTGAGTTCTACAGCGCGACCGAGGCCCCCGGCATCATCGCTAACTTGACCGGCAAGGTCGGGTCGGTTGGTCATGTCCCGTTCCGACGCCTGGGCGCGCTCAAGCTCGCCCGCTACGACGTTGAACGAGACGAGCTCGTGCGGGACGCGTCCGGACACTGCATCGAGTGCGAGCCGGGCGAAGTGGGAGAGCTGCTCATCAAGCTCAAGGAAGTGCCCCGCACCGCGCTCGGAGAATTCCGCGGTTACACCGACGAAGCCGCCACCAAGAAGAAGCAGCTGCGGGACGTGTTCAAGCCGGGCGACCGCTTCTTCCGCTCCGGTGACCTGATGCGCTTCGACGAAAACGACTACTTCTTCTTCGTCGATCGAATCGGCGACACGTACCGCTGGAAGGGCGAGAACGTCTCGACCGCCGAGGTCGCCGAGGTCGTCAGTCTGGCCCCGGGCGTGCAGGGCGCGACCGTCTCATCGGTTCACGTGCCGGGCGCGGAGGGGCAGGCTGGTCTGGCCGCGCTCGAGATCGACGGCGAGTTCGACGCCGGAGGTTTCTGGCAGACGGCCCAAGGCCTGCCGAGCTACGCCCAGCCGCGTTTCGTCCGCATCATCGAGCGATTGAACACGACCGGCACGTTCAAGATCCAGAAGATGCAACTTCGCTCGGATGGCGTCGATCCGACGCGAGTGCCGGATCCCCTGTATCTTCGGACCGACGAGGGATATATCCGTCTCACGCCCGAGCGCTTTGCCGATGTCGTAGAGGGACGCATCCGATTGTGAGTGACGACAGCCAACGCCAACGCATCGTCGTTGCGCTCGCGCTCCTGACTCTCGCGGCTTCGATCTACGGACTCGTGCGCCTTTCCCGTCATCAGCGGCCGGCGCCTGCGGCGGCCGCGCCGTCCAGCAAACCAGCGCCAGCGCTGCCCCCGCTCGCGGCGGAGAGCTGGCTCACGGAGCTCGAGGTGCCCGGCTTCGGTAGCTCGTACGTCGCGGTGCCGATCGGCGCCCGAGAGCCGCGCCCCATCGTGATTGCCCTGCATGGTGGCGCCGATCGCCCGGAGTGGGCGTGCGGGACCTGGACCGGCATCACGAAGGCTCGCGCGTTCGTGCTCTGTCCGCGCGGAGTCGAGACGTCGGGTTCGGGTGGCGCGCTCCGCTACGGTTGGGGCAGCCAGGCAGAAGTCGAGCGAGAGCTACGAGGCGCGCTCAAGGCGTTGAAAGCTCGTTTCGCTGAGCACGTCGCCTCCGGTCCGGTCACGTTGGTGGCCTTTGCAGCCGGGGTGAAATACGCCCTGGAGCTCGCGAGGACCGAACCACCTTTCTTCGCTCGCATCCTGGTAGTCGGTTCGGAGCCCGACACATGGTCCGCAGGGCGCGCCGCCGTTTACGCGCGCGCGGGTGGCAAGCGCCTGCTGTTTGCCGTGTCCGACCCAGCCAGCCGGGCCTCCAGCAGCACCTACTGGGTGTTCGCGAGGGGCGCCGGACTGGAGACCAAGCTGAGCGACCTGGGCGATCTTGGGCTCGTTTTGGACGCCGCCGTAGCCCGCGCGCTCACGCCCCAGTTCGAGTGGCTGGTCTCCGACGACCCGCGCTACCCGAAGTCACCAGGCTAGCAGAGTGGATTCGGTGCTTCAGAGTGGTATCATTCTACCAATGTCCGCTCGAACCTTCGCCGTGGTCCTCGCAGCGTTCACGGTGTTTGGCTGCGACCTGCTCAAGCCTCCGCCGCCAAAGCCGTTTGAAGCGCGGGTCAAGGTGTTCGGTGAGCCCGGCCAGCCGCTGAAGGGCGCAGAGGTCTGGTACAAACAGAAGAAGATTGGCGTGACCGACGACGCCGGAGTCGTGAATTTCCGACTCAAGGGCGCTGAGGGCGAGGTCTACGATTTGACCCTGAAGTGCCCGACGGGGTTTCAGAGTCCCCCGAAGCCGGTCAGCGTCACTCTGCGCAAGACCGCCGACCCCTCGCAGCGCCCCGAGTATCAGGTGGACTGTCCCAAGGCGACCCGCAGCGTGGTCGTTGCGGTGAGGGCGGATTCCGGCCCAAATCTCCCGGTGATGTACCTGGGCCGCGAGGTGGCGCGGACCGACGTGTCCGGCGCAGCCCACGTGTATCTGGATATGCCGCCGAATCAGATGTTCCAGCTGCTTCTGTCCACCGACGCCGACACCGCCAAGGACCTGCGGCCGCAGAACCCGGCGGCGACCTTCGAGGTCAAACACTCCGACGACGTGTTTGTGTTCGACCAGAAGTTCAAGATTGAGAAGAAGCGCGTGATCCGTGGAGGCGGCCACAAGAAGCCGTCCGGGCCGACGCCGATCTGAACGAGTTCCGGCGGCGCCCGGCCCGCCGCAGGGAGGGCTCCGAGCTCGCCGGATACCTGCGCTCGCGGCTGGGCAATCGAAAGCTGGCCAGCGTCGAAGCGTGTTCCGCTCCGCCAGACGTGGCGCCGCGATCGGAACTTTCCGAGCCCGTCGGACGACCCCACAAGCCGACTGGAATTTTTCGCCGAGGACGGCAAAAACATCAAAAAATTCGCGGCCTTCGGGTTCATTTTGTGTTGCGAGATGGGAAGGCTGCCTGCTACCTTCCGTAACAGAGTTGAGAGTGTCGATACGTCTCCGAACGGCACTCCGAGCACCGCTGATGAATCATTCCTCCCCCGTGACTCGACGCCGCATGCGCGCCCTGGCCAGTGATGGCCGCGGGGCAATCATGACGGAGTACGTCGTGCTCCTCGGGACGGTGTGCATCGGCTTCGCGGCGGCCATCCTGGGCCTCGGCCCGAGCCTCGTGGCGAACTACGAGCGCTCCCAGGCCATCATCCTTTCACCCTTCCCCTGACCCAATCTAAACCCCGGCGATCCGGACCCAAAGCACGAGGCAAATGAACATGGACAAGATTCGGCAGCTGATTCAAGACAAGCGTGGCGCGAACATGGTCGAGTACATCATCGTGGTGGCTGTCATCGCGCTGATCGCAATTGCCGCGTTCCGCACGTTCGGCAACAACCTCAACAGCAAGACCAACGAGAAGGCCGGTCAGATCAACGCACTGTGATGGGGTCGCCGGAGGGCGCGCCGAGAGTCGTGAATCGGCGCGCCGCTAGGGACCGCGAGAATGTACGGCGAGCAATACTTTCTACTTGCCGCAGTTCTCGTGACCGGGCTCTCGGCCTGGTTCGACTGGCGCACAGGCGAGATCCCAAACTGGTTGACGCTCGGGCCAATGGCCATCGCACCCCTCGCTCACGCCGGCTTCGGTCTGGCGCGGGAGGGCTGGGGCGCGGCAGGGCAGGGCTTCGCTTTGTCGATCGTCGGAGTCATCACATGTGGAGTGATACCGATCTTCTTGTATCGCTCAGGAGCAATTGGAGGAGGTGACGTCAAGCTACTAGGGGCCATGGGAGCACTGCTCAGACCAATGACAGGCATCGAAATGGAGATGTACTCCTTCATCGTTGCCGCGCTCTACGCCCCGGTGAGATTGGCCTACGAAGGCAAGCTGCTCAGGACCCTAGGAAACAGCGTGTTGCTCGTACGCAACGTGTTCGTTCCGAAGGACAAGCGGAAGGAGCTGACGACGGAGATGATGTCGGAGCTCCGATTTGGGCCTTCGATATTCGTGGCGACCCTCATATCGGTGCTGTTGCACTGGAGGGTGTAGCAAAACTGCTCGAGGCGATTCGAAACAAGCGAGTGAAGGAGGAAAACCCGTGAGCCGTCCCAGTCAGCCGCCTAGCGGTCTAAGAAAAGACAAACGGGGCGCCGTCTACGTGGAGTTCCTCGGGGCATTCTTCCCCATCTTCTTTGGCTTTTGGTGCCTGATGCAGTCGGTCGGCATCTACGCCGGCAAGCTCGTCACGATGCACTCCGCCTACCTGGGAGCGCGCGCCGCAGCTGTCGTGCTGCCGGACAACCCCAAGGGCTACAGCAGCGCAGCAGTTGGTTCCGCCAGCGGCAAGCGCAAGGACGCGATTCAGCGCGCGGTGCAGATGGGTCTCGGAGGCAATCGCAGTCTGCTCTGGCCGCTCGCCCAGGTCACGATTCGTGGCGGCGACGGCAAAGAGAAATCGAGTTTCAAACGGGACGAGGTCGTCACCGTTCGTGTCGAGGTGCCTTATCGCTGCCGCCTGCCGGTGGCCGACAAGGTGATTTGCGGGTTTGCAGGTCTCACCACCGTCAGCGCCGAGGCGAAGATGGTCGTTCATGGAGCGGACTATGAATATCCTTGACCGCTTCCTCCACTGGGTTGGCCGCCCCGAACAGCGCATGCGGCGCTGCGGTGCGGATCGCGGCAATTTGGCCAGCGATCAGAGCGGCGCCATCATGATCGCCGGCGTCTTCATGGCCGCGCTCTTGGCCGCCGGCGTCTTCTACATCATCGGCATGGGCAACGCGATCGTGTATCGCGAGCGCATCCAGGACGCAGCCGACGCCGTCGCCTACACCTCCGCCGGTGTGCACGCGCGCGGCATGAACATCATCGTCTTCATCAACCTGATCATGGCTGCGCTCCTGGCCGTCTTGATCATGATGCGCATGCTCATTCTGATGCTGGGCATCACGATCGTGGCGTGCGGCATCTGTATCGCCGCCACCATTTTCTGCCCGCTCTCGCCAGTGTGCGCCGCCGCCATGCCGACCATGGTCAAGATGGAGCAGGGCCTGATCAAAGGGGCTAACCAGTACGAGAAGATCCTGGACAAGGTCCTGCCGGCACTCAGCATCTTCGAGAAGGTCGTGGCAATGACCACGCCCTACGTGGGTGCGTACAAAGGCAACAAGGTCTCGAAGGCCTACAAACCGCTGATCACGACTGGCGTGGCGATCAGTCCGTCGATGGTGCCCTTCGTGCCCTCATCCAAGAAGCTGGGGCTGCCGGTCGAGGAGATGGAGTGGGGCAAGTTCTGCAAGAAGAGCGCGGAGCTGGCCATCGAGAATGGCTTGGGTTGGATCCCCATCCCGCCCGTCGTGACGGTGTTGAAGGCGATCGCCGGCGCGGTGTCTGGCACGTTCAGCGGTTACTTCTGTGGTGGAGGGGGTGCGAAGAACATCCAAGACATCATGGACAACAAGATCAAAGAGCAGGTCAACAACGGCTGCAAGAATCAGAAAGATGACTGCGCGGACAAGGTCAAGAGCGGGAATTCCTACCCGCAGTGCACTGGAGACGTGGACAAGGACAAGGCCACGCCTTGCATGTCGAAGTTCTGCACGGATCTCGGTGGCAACTTGGCGGAGTTCAACACGGCGAACTGCAAAAAAGAGGGTACGCAGGCAGCCAAAGACAAGATGAACGAGACCGGCTTCGACCCCAAGGGTGGAGGCATCGCGAACACCAAGAACAAGACCCCGAAGGAGATCTGGTCGGGCGCCGAGCACGGCTCGATCTGGTTCCAGGTGTTCGGCTTCACGGGCGGCGACGAAAAGTGGCCGCGCAACGTGGACAAGGGTTTGGCCATCGCCACCAAGACCGGCCAGATGCCGAAGGTGGACGCGGGCTGGGGTAACTGGCGCTTCGGCCAGGCAGAGTTCTACTTCGACGACTCCGGCAAGTGGTCGGACTTGAAGAAGGAATGCATGTGGAAGATGTACTGGCGGGCGCGCCTCCGGCGCTTCTCGGTCAGTGGCATCAACCTGGGTCAGCTGGGCATCGGCAAGGTCTTCGACGTCGTCAAGAAGTACGTCGGCGGCAAGTGGGTCGACCCGGCGGTCAATGGTGGGACCAGCATCATCCTGGGTGGTCTCGGCAAGGACACCTACGACAAACTCGCCGGCAAGCTGAAGTCGACGGTGACGGGTGCGCTTGGCAAGGGGATCGACAACGCAATCGACGGTTGGGTGATGCCATCCTGGGAGGTCATCCATTGAGCTCGCAAATCCTGCTCCAGCGTGCGCGGGCGCGACGAAGGCGTCGCGGCGCGGCCATGACCGAGTCGGCGATCATCGCGGCCTTCATGGTGATTCAGTTCGCCTGTATCTGGGCGTCCGTCAGCTTCCAGAAAGCGAAGATCGGCGTGATGGACGAGGCTCGCCTCGCCGCCTGGCAGACCGCCATCAACTACTGCAGTGGCGGTGGTGACATCTCGACCGACATGGACCAGAACGTCGGTGATTCGAAGGCCGGAGGGGTGCCCGACATCAGCGGCGCTCAGGAACAGGGCGGGGGCTCGTTCGGCCTGGGCAACGACGTCTTCAAGGACTCGGGATATCCGCAGATCACCAAACAGCGGCAGACCAAGTTCCCCAACGTGATCGGTGGTAGCAGCTACACGATGTACGGCAAGATGCACATGCGGTGCAACGAGCCGAAGAAGAACGACAACGGCAAGAAGTACTTCTTGATTGCGCTCGGTGCGGGCGCAATTGGAGCACTTCTCGCGAGTCTGATCTGAGGACGCCATGGCACGTTCCTACCAAGACAGACGAGTCGGCCGCTCCTTCTGGGAGTGGCCCCGCCGCGTGGCGGGCGCCGTGTTCACCCCCCGCGTACGCGGTGTGCTCAGAGTCAGCGCCTATCTGATGATCGTGTCGCTGGTCTGTGCGGGCCTGGCAGCTCGCTCCGCCTACGGCAGCGTTTCGGAGCAAGCGCTGGTGACGGGCCGCCAGCTGGCGAAGCTCGGCGAGTTCACCAAGGACTCGGAGCGGCTGGTCCTGAACGGGCAGCCCATCAACCTGGCTTCGGCCACGACGGATCTGTCCATGGGGCAGGTGCTCGATCGCTTCGAGGCGATCTGCAAAGAAGAAGGCGCGATGCCTCGGGACTTCCGCGAGGTGAAAGGTCTGCTCGAGGATCCGGTCCTCGCCAAGCAGGCCGCGCGTCTCAACTACGGTGTGTTGCGCGAGGAGTCGAAGGACGACGGAGTCATTGCCTGCGCGGTGGCCGACAGCTCGAACGGCAAACGCCGCTTCTGGGATGGGCTCAGCGCCTTTGCGGAGAACTGGGATCTCGCCGAGGTTGGTCACCTGCGTTACGCCTACGTACGCAAGCTCGAGTCGGGTCACACTCACGTTCTGGCCGCTTGGACCGACGGTTCTTTCAAGGTGAACGCCATGGCTCCGCCCACGGAGGGCACTGACGCGCCCGGCGCGGATTCACCGAACGTGCCGCGTCCGCCGAGCTCCGTGCGATATCTCTCCGCCGCGGCCGAAGGCCGTCCACATGGAGTGCGGGTCTACGAGTCGAAGGCCCCGGCCACCGAGATCCTGGCGGGCTACGAGAAACAGCTCGGGGACGCTGGATGGGAGCGGGTCTTCATCGGCGAGGACGCACCCATGGCTCGCTACTTCAGTCGCAACGGGGTGGACGTCATCGTCGCCGCGGAGCAGACCGGCGACCACAGCATCGTCTCGATGCTCGAAACCCGCGGATTCTGAGGCCCGGAGGCGGGCTGGTTGTTCGTGCAGTAGGCGGGCGTGCGCCAAGGTCCGACCCCTGGTCGCCTGAATTCCCCGCTAGTCCCGCCAATCTGGCGTGGTAGGTCTGAGAGCCGCTGAAGGTCGGCTGGAGGATTTCATCTCCGGCAGAACGAGGCGATACTCCGGGTCTGGCATGAACAAGAGGGCATTGCTCATTTCGCTGGTGGTCGGCGTGGTAGGAGTCCTCTTACTCCTGCTGTATCTGTCGCGGTTCGAGCAGGAGGCGTCGGGCGGTGAGCGTGTTCGCCTGCTCATGGCGATGAAGGCCATCGATCCCGGCACCTCGATTCAGGAAGATGCGCTGACCATTCGGGAAGTTCCGCTGGCTTACGTGGAGGACCGAGCCGTCAAGGCGGTCGAGAAGCCGAAGGTCGTCGGGCTTCGAGTGGGCACCAAGGTCGAGGCCAACCAGACCCTCATGTGGACGGACCTGGCGATTGCGGCAGACGAGCGTCGTGACCTGAGCTCGCTCGTACAACCCGGCGCCCGTGCCGTTTCGATTCGCGCCGAGAGCGGTGACAAGAGCTTCTCGATGATCCAGCCCGGCGACTACGTCGATGTGATCGCGAGCATGCCCGGAAGCGACCCGGACAAGCGAAACGCGGTCGTGCTCTTGCAGAAGGTCCTGGCGCTGGCGGTGGGGCTCGAGACCGCGCCGGAGAAGATCAGTGACTCCAAGGACGAGCGGCGCGAGATGGTGCTGACTCTCAGCGTCAGCTTGCAGGAGGCGCAGCTGCTGTCGTTGGCGGCGGAGCGCGGCAAGCTATTGGTCGCGCTCCGGAATCCCGACGACCAGACCCTGCTCGACGGCATTCCCGACATGCCCTCCACGGCCCTCGAGGACAAAGTCATCCGAAACAACATCCAGGGAGCCCGGAAGACGGGTCCTGTCGAGCTCAAGGCGAAGTGAAGATGAAACGAGTTTGGCAAGTCTCCGTTGCACTGTGCCTGGCCGCAGGCGTCACACTGACCGCAATCCCCGCGTTGGCCCAGGATGACTCGGCGGGCTCACCGGATGCGGAAGGTCAAAACGAACTGACCCTGGTCGTCGGTGAGAACAAGACGCTACCTGCGACCGGAGTGAAGAACTACTCCGAAGGCGTCAAGGGCATCGTCGAGGTCAAGCTGACCACCGACAACGCCAAGTTCGTGGTGGCCGGCAAGAAGCCGGGGACGACGACTCTCTTGTTGATCAACAAGGACGACTCGACGGTGACCTGGGTCATCAACGTGTTCTCGCGCGCGCCGGAAGCCGTGAGGAGGGAGCTGCAGCAGCTCCTGGGAGAGATGCCCGGTGTGCGGGTGCGTCGTGTTGGTTCGCGGTTCTTCATCGAGGGCGGTGTGGCCAACGAAGGGGACGTGAAGCGCATCGAGAAGATCGCGGCGCTGTATCCCGGCCAAGTCGAGTCGTTGGTGGTGGCCGGCGGCGGAGGCGTTGCCGATCGCAAGGTCAACATCCGCATCGATTTCTTCTTCATCCGCTACGACAAGACGTCCGGCTACAACGTCGGCGTGGATTGGCCCTCTCGCATCGGCGGGCCCGGCGTGGTCGAAAGCGAGTTCACCTACGATTTCTTGGCCGGCACGGCGACGACCGCCGAGGCATCGGTGGTCAATCAGCCGCTCCCTGCGCTCGACGTGGCGTCGCGGCGCGGTTGGGCCAAGGTGCTGAAGCAGTCCACGGTGATCACCGTCAACGGCACGAAGGCCTCCTGGGAGTCCGGTGGGGAGCAGAACTTCCCCATCGCCTCGGGACTCAGCGCCAACATCAAGGAGATCGCCTTCGGAACCAAGGTGGAGGTCTTGCCTCGACTCGACGAACAGACGGGCGAGCTCGAGGTTCAGGTCGACGCCGACGTGTCCGACCTGACTCCGCCGGTCGAGGCGACCAACCTTCCTGGCCGCAACATCTCCAAGCTGAAGACGCTCGTGCGCCTCAAGCTCGGTCAGTCCCTGGTCTTGTCCGGAATTCGCACGACCAACCGTCGCCACGACATTCGGGGGTTGCCGATCTTGAGTGAAATTCCCGTGATTGGCGTGCTCTTCGGCTCACACCGAGATTCGGCGGAGGACGTCGAAGGCGCGCTGTTCATCATTCCGACGGCGGTCGAGTCCGTTCCCAAACCGGCAATCGAGATCGTCAATGGCGCGCTCAGTCAGTTCGAGGAATACTCAGGGGACATCGAGGCCGTGAACGCCTACAACAAGCGTCCTTCACAGTGGCGCAAGGTGAACAAGTAGCCCCGGACTGTCCCGGGGCCCGGCCCCGGAGCCGTCCTCGGCACGCATCGGGTCATGAACGTCCTCGTCGTCATCGAGTCACAATCGGGCGGCAAACGCACCATTCAGCTGCGGGCGAACGGACTACTATCCATCGGCCGCGATCCGGAGTGCGGCCTGCGGATCAAGAGTGACCTCATCTCGCGCCAGCACGCGGTGGTCGAGTTCAGTGGGCAAGCCGTGCGAGTGGAGGACCGCTCCACCAACGGCACTCTAGCTGGCGACCAGCTGCTGAAGAAGACCAGCGTCTGGGTGCCGTTTGGTACACCAATCGTCGTCGGTGATCACACCTTGACCTTTCAGTCGGCGGGGCCCCCGGTTCGGGAAGACCTGCACGAGGGCACGGTGCGAGGTGGCCCTCAGCACCCTCCGCCGGGTCAGCATCGCGGGCCCGCCATGCCAGCGCCGACGCCGCTGCCGGCGTTTGCCTCGCATCCGGCCCACCCGACACCCCATCAGAGCGGTCCGCATCATCCGCCGCCGCATGCTCCGGGTGGGGCCACGCTGGACATGCGGCGTGCGCCGATGCACTCGCAGCCGCCGCCGGCTGACACGACCGGGCGTCAGGGGGGAACCACCACCGGACAGGGCGGGCAGACCGCGACGGTTGGGCGGCGCAAACGCAGCCCCGAGCAGGAGGCGGTCAACGAGCTGAGGCGGGAGATCCACCGGCAGCTGATCGAGAACCTGGATCTCGCTGCGCTCAAGTCCAAACAAATGGACGACCCGTCCATGCGCCCCAAGGTGATCGGCGCGCTGCGGCGCATCGTCGATCAGATGGGTACGCGACTTCCTCACACCGTCGATCGGGATCGGCTGGTTGGTGAACTGGCAGACGAGGCACTCGGGCTCGGCCCGCTCGAACACTTGCTCGCGGACCCGAGCGTTTCCGAAATCATGGTGGTGGATCCAGACACGATCTACATCGAGCGTAACGGCAAGATTGTGCTGTCGGATCAACATTTCACCGACGACGAGCGCGTGCGCGCAGTGATCGAGCGCATCGTCACGCCGCTCGGGCGCCGAATCGACGAGTCGTCGCCGCTGGTCGATGCCCGCTTGAAAGACGGCTCCCGCGTGAACGCCGTGATCAAGCCCATCGCCCTGCGCGGCTCGGCCATCACGATTCGAAAGTTCGCCAAGGTACCGCTCACGATCGAGAAGCTCTACAGCTTCAACGCCTTGAGCCCGCAAATGGGCCGATTTCTCACCCGCAGTGTGATCGCCAAGAAGAACATCATCATCTCCGGCGGTACCGGCAGCGGCAAGACGACGCTCCTCAACATCTTGTCCGCGGCCATTCCGGACGACGAGCGCATCGTGACCATCGAGGACGCGGCCGAGCTGCAGCTCGTCCAGCCCCACGTCGTGTCGCTCGAGACCCGCCCTGCGAACATGGAGGGCAAGGGTGAGTACTCGATCCGCGATCTGCTCAAGAACGCCATGCGTATGCGTCCGGACCGGGTGGTCGTGGGAGAGTGCCGTGGTGGAGAGGCGCTCGACATGTTGCAGGCGATGAACACCGGCCATGACGGTTCGCTGACGACGACGCACGCGAACTCTCCGACCGAAGCGCTGAAGCGCATCGAGACACTGTGTTTGATGGCGGGCATCGATCTGCCGTCCCGCGCCGTGCGAGAGCAGATCGCCGGCAGCATTCACCTGGTGGTGCAGCAGTCGCGCTTCTCGGATGGGTCCCGAAGGGTGTCGGCGATCTCCGAGGTGCTCGGGCTGGACGACGAGCTCAACTTCGAGATCATCCCGATCTACGCCTTCGTGCGCTCGGGCACGGGGCCGAAGGGAGAGGTGCTCGGCGCCTACAAGGCTACCGGCTATTTGCCCAGCTTCCTCAACGACTTCATCCTGAAGGGATTGATTCCGAAGGGAGGACCGTACCTGTGAACGCAGCCCTCAGCCCAGAGCTCGCCGTACAGCTCCTGAAATGGTCAGGCGTTCTGCTGGTTTTTGTCGGCCTTTTGATCGGCAGCTGGGGTTCCGTCGCGGACACCCAGGGGCCGGTGATGCGCTACTGGCAGCGCTACTGCGCATCGCTCGAGCGCAAGCTGCGCCTGATGTTCATTTGGACTCCGGGGCAGCAGATCGCCATCGGGCAGATCGTCGCCGGAGTGGTGGTGTTGGCGTTGCACGTCGGGATCGGGCTCGACCCGTACTGGTGGATCTTGATGCTCATCATCATCATCGCGCCGTCCCGCTACATCGAATACCTGCGCACTCAGCGTGTGCTGCGACTCGAGGACCAGATCGACGGGTTCCTGACTGCGCTCGCCAACTCGCTGAAGGCGACCCCCAGTGTGTCCAACTCGTTCATCGGCATTCAGCCGCTCTTGCCATCGCCCATTCGCGAAGAGGTCGAGCTGTGCGTCAAAGAGATGAAGGTCGGAAGCACGCTCGACCAAGCGCTCTTGAACATGGGCGGCCGCATCAACAGCCGGCAGCTCGACACGGCGCTCTCGGCGGTGCTGATTGGCCGGCAACTGGGCGGTGACTTGCCGCGCATCTTGGACACGACCGCCAACACCATGCGCGAGATGATCCGCCTGGAAGGCGTGGTCAAGAGCAAGACTGCGGAAGGCAAGGCCCAGCTCTGGGTGCTCGGTGCGTTCCCGTTCGTCTTCGCCGTCGTGCTCAACATGATGGAACCGGGGTTCTACGATCCACTCAAGAAGCCGGTCGCGGGCTGGGCAATCGCGGGCTTTGCCGGCATTTCCTGGCTCGTTTCGATCGTGCTCGCCCGAAAGATATTGTCGGTCGACATATGAAGATCAGCTACCTGGAGATCCGCTACGTCGTCATTCTGCTCCTGGCGAGCGCGGTGGCTTGTGCGGTTTACGCAGTGGCGAGTGCGCCGTCGCGGGTGGCCAGCCGGCTCGGTATGCGCGGACTGCGGCGGCTGCGCGCGCTCGAGAACAGTGACCAGTGGCGGCAAATCGAGCCCTTGGTGCGCTGGCTCGGCGTGCGCGTCAGCGGCATCCTCACGGAAGATCAACGGGCGAAGCTGGACAAACAGCTCGCGTTGGCCGGGGACTACCTGGGCATCACCCCGGAAGAGTACGTCGGGCTGAGCCTGCTCTCGTTCATCGGGGGCGCCCTGTTCGGTCTCATCGCCGGCTGGATGACCGGCATGGGGATCGTGATGGTCATCATCGTCGCACCGCTGGGTGCGGCTGTGCCCTACCTTCAAGTCTCGAGCGCCTCGACGTTGCGGATGCAGCAGGTCAACCGCGGTCTACCCTACGCCGTCGATCTGCTGGCGCTGGCCATGAGCGCTGGTAAGGATTTCCCGGGCGCGGTGCGGCAGGTCGTGGAGAAATCCAGCGATCCCGACGACGCCCTGATCGAGGAGTTCAGCCGCATGCTGCAGGAGCTCAGCATCGGGCGGACTCGGCGGCAGGCGCTGCTCGATTTTGCGGACCGCGTGCCGATCGAGACCGTGCAGGAGTTCGTCAACTCGGTCGTGCAAGCCGAAGAGAAGGGCAATCCACTGGCCGACGTGCTGCAGATTCAAGCCGGAATGTCCCGCATGCGCCGCGGTGTCCGGGCCGAGCAGCAGGCCGCGAAAGCCGGCGTCCAGATGATCGGCCCGCTCGCGCTGCTGTTGCTCTGCATCATTGCGCTGATCCTGGGGCCGATGTTCCTCAAGCTCGGCGACCAAGGGGCCGATACCTGATGCAAGCTCTCAAGTTCGACATCCGCCACCCCGACGGCCGAACCGAGGAAGTTCGTCTCGACTCCGACCGCGCCATGATCGGCAGCGGCGCACACTGCGAAATCCGCCTTGGCATCGACCAGGCGGGGGTCGAGAGTGTTGCCATTCAGCTCACGGCTGCCGGCATCTTCGCCGACGCGCGCTCGTTCCAACCCCCTCCCACGATCAACGGCAGCCCGTTCACGCGCACGCAGATCGCGCCGGGCTCCGTGCTTGGTGTCGGGTACACACAGATCGTCGCAAGCGTCGTCGAGGTGGCCGGCACGGAGGGCGCCGCGCAAAAACCGGAGCAGAAGACCAGCCCGCTCACGCTGCTCATGGCGCTGATCGTGATGCCGCTGGCGCTCTACATCATCTTTCAAGACCCGCCCAACGACGGCGTCGGCAAAGCACCGCACGAGGTGCCCGAGCTCTGGGGGCCGCCGGCGACCCAGTGTCCGCAGTCGGCGCCCCAGGCCGCGATGGCCAAGGGCCTCGAGCAGTTCACCAAGGCGGCATCCAAACAGGAGCGACGCCCCTTCTACGTCCCGGACGGCGTGCAAGCCGTACCGCTGTACGAAGAAGCCGCGGTGTGTTTCCAGGCGGGGGGAGACGCCGAGCGGGCCAAGCGCGCGAGCTCGATGGCGGCGAAGTTGCGCGTGGACGTGGGTGAAGACTTCCGCATGCACCGCGTCCGGCTCGAGCACTCTTTGTCGACCCAGCGCTACGAAACAGCGCAAAAAGAAGTGCGAGTGTTGCTCGCGTTCTTGCAGGGCAAAGAGGGCGAATACGTCGAGTACCTCTCGGTGATCGAGCGCAAGCTGCGCATCAAGTATGGCGATCAGAGCCGCCAGAAGAAGAGCCCATGAGGCTGCGCACGGCGGTCTTGCTGATTTCGATGGCGGCGGCTACCTCCGCTTGCGGGGCTTCACGCGGCGACAAGGTGCGCGAAGCCGAACGCACGGTCCGCGCCGAGCAGACCGCCGACAAGCTGCTTCACCGGGGCAAGCTGTTCGCTCGAGTCGGCGATTTCACACGGGCCTCGCAGTACCTCAATGCCGCGCTCGACGCCGGTGCGAAGCGCGAAGAGGTTTTGCCCACGCTGATGCGGGTCTACGTGGTCAGCGGGCGCTTCCGGACCGCCATTCAGCTTGGTGAGGAAGAGCTGGCCCAGCGTCCAGAGAACCACGCTCTCCGGTTCCTGGTCGGCACCATGTTCTCGGCAATCGGCCGCGAGGACCTGGCTCGCGAGTACTTCGAACGCGTGCTGCTTGCTCAACCCAAACACGCCGAGGCGCATTATGCGCTCGCCGTCCTGCTCCGGGACGGGGAGAACGATCTGGTCGGTGCCGATCGACACTTCCGCGAATATCTCCGACTCGAGCCCACTGGCGCACACGCCGAAGAAGCGCGTGGCTCCTTGCTCAAGGACGTCCCGTGATCCCCCAAGAAATCTTCGAAGAGGCACTGCTGGAGTTCTTCGCCCCGGTGCGGCCCTTCCTCGATGATCCGGCGGTCAGCGAGGTGATGATCAACGGACCGAATCAGGTATTCATCGAGAAGGGCGGCAAGCTCGAGTTGACCGGCGTGAGCTTCGAGAGCACCGACGCACTCATCGCCGCGCTCAGGACGGCGGCACAGTTCGCCGGGAAGTTCGTCGACGAGACCCGACCGATCCTGGAGGGGCGACTGCCGGACGGGTCGCGGCTTCAGGCCATCATTCCACCCGCGGGTCCGGGTGGACCGTTCATCGCAATTCGTCGCTTCTTCAAGGAGACCCTGACCGTCGATCGCCTGGTTCGGTTCGGCTCGATGGGCCAGGACGCCGCGGACACGCTCAAGGTTCTGGTGGAGGCGAAGCTGAACGTGATCATCGCTGGCGGAACCGGTAGCGGTAAGACCAGCATGCTCAACGCCTTGTCGTCGTACATTCCCGAGGGCGAGCGGATCGTGGTGATCGAGGACTCAAAGGAAGTCCAGCTTCAGAAGACGCACGTCGTGCAGCTGGAGGCCCGCGCTGCCGACCCCAAGGGTCGCGGGGCGGTGACGATCCGAGACCTGTTCAGGGCGACGCTGCGCATGCGGCCGGACCGGGTCATCATCGGCGAGATCCGCGGCGGCGAGGCGCTCGACATCGTGCAGGCCATGACCAGCGGTCATGGCGGTTGCATGGGGACCTGCCACGCAACCTATCCGCGCGACACGATGACCCGGCTCGAGACCATGTGCATGATGAGCGACATCGACATGCCGCTGCCGGCAATGAGGGCCCAGCTGGGGTCGGGCATCAACCTGATCGTGCAGGTTTCACGGCTCCAGGACGGCTCCCGTAAGACCACCCACATCACCGAGGTCCTGGGTTACGACACCGACACCGGCAAGTATCAGATGCAGGATATTTTTGCGCGGCAGTACTTGGGGATGGGGCACGACGGAACGATTCAGAGTGAGTTCAAGCCGACGGGCATCATCCCGCACTGTGAGGAGCAGCTGCGGGAGCACGGTGTCGAGCTTCCACCCGTGATATACGATGCTGCGCGGCGGCGCGGCGCCGATCCGAATCATCGTGAGCACGGGTAACCTCACCATCCAGCTCCAGGGCGGCTCGAGCGACCGAGCCTCCGTCCAGCTCGTTGCTGGCACGGCGGTGGAAGCGTTCAGTGTCGGCACCGAGGGCGGCTGGCGTGTGAGCGGTCCGGGGCTCGTCGCCGTGCACGCCTATCTGTTCTTCGACGGCACCACTCTGTACGTCGCCTGTGCGCCGGGCGCCATCGTGCAGCTTGGCCAAGCAACGGTGGGCACGGACTGGAAGCCGGTGTCGGCGCCGGGTGCGATCCGCATGGGGGGGATCACACTGCAGGTCGAGCCGACAGGCGCGGCGCCAAAGGCTGCGGTTCAGCGGCCGCGAGAGAGTGTGCGGCCCGTCGCGCGCCCGCAGCCGAGCGCGCAGCCAGCTGCCCGACCTCAAGCGAGCGCACAGCCAGTTGCCCGACCCCAAGCGAGTGCGCAGCCGGTTGCTCGTCCGCAAGCGAGTGCTGCGCCCGCCGCAGCCCGCCGCGAACCGGGCGCACCCCCCGCACGGCGCGGTCCCCCTCCCATGCAACGTCAGCCGCCGACGCCGCGCCCCGCACCGACGGCGGGGCCGTCCCGCCCGTCGGCTCAGCGCCCGCTTCCGACGAACGCTCCGCGTGCGACCGGACCGACTCCGAGGCCCCAGGCTACCGCCCCGCGCGCGGCCCCGAAGCCCGTCCGTCCTCCGTCGGAGATGCTGGCGGCCGCCGAGAAAGCCAAACCCAGCCCGGGTGATTTTGGTTACGACGACTCCGAGTCGCCGACGCAGTACCAGCCGATGCCGGACGGTTTCAGCGAAAAGACGCTGCCGCCGCAGGAGGCCGCGGTCGGTCCTGGATCCGAGCCGCCGACGCAGATCCACCTGCCATCGGACGAAGAAGTCGTGAGCGAAGAGGCCACGCGGGTGATCCAATCGCCAGCGGACGCCCAGCCTTCTCGACCGCGTACTCCGCAGGCACCACCTGTGTACGCAGCACCGCAAGCGCCGCCGGCGTCTGCACCAAACCAACAGCCGCCGGCTGGTGGTGGGGCCGGGACCTCTGCGAAGCGCACGATGCTTGGCATAGCCCCGCCGGCGATCCCGCCTCCCCCGGGTCAGCAGATGGGGCACTCGCCGGTGGTCGTGTCTGCCGCTGCGCCTCCAGCTCAACCCGAGGTCGCGAGGCCAGAGCGGCCGCAACCACCATCGAGTCCGCCCGCGGGCGACAACGCGACGGTCGTGAAACCGCTCGAGCAGTTTCTGGCGGAAGCGGGAGCGCGCGGCCTTCCCGAATCGCCCGACACTGCGAAGCGACCGCTGCAGGCGCCGCCGGGTCAAGCCGGGGCTCCACCCTGGGCGGGAGAACAGGCGAGCGGCGCGAGTTATCCTCAACAGCAGGCGCCACAGCCGAATGCCTACGGTCAGCAGCCGCAAGGATACGGCGCACCCGAAGGCTACTCTGGCGCGCAGTTTCCGCAGCAGCAGTACAGTGCGCAACAACCCGGCGGTTACGGGCAACAGCAACCCGGCGGTTACGGGCAACAACAACCCGGCGGTTACGGGCAACAACAACCCGACGGTTACGGGCAACAACAACCCGGCGGTTACGGGCAACAACAACCCGGCGGTTACGGGCAACAACAACCCGGCGGCTACGCGCAGCAACAACCCGGCGGCTACGCGCAGCAACAACCCGGCGGCTACGCGCAGCAACAACCCGGCGCGCTCGGCGGTGATCCGGCCGCAGCCTACGCCGCGCAAATGGCGGGCACACAACCGCCTGCTTATGCAGGCCAGTCCGGGTCGTTTGGTGTTCCAGGTGGCGCGGGTGCGTCGGGGCAGTATCCGCAGCAGCAGTACCCGGGAGCGTCGGGCACGTACGGGCAGCCCGGTGCCAGCTACCCGGGACAACCCGGTTGGGTTGCAGCTCCGGCCGCAGCGAAGGGACCGCTTGCGATCTGGCAGGCGATGCCCTTCCCGCGCAAGCTCATGTTCATCATGCTGCCGTTTGGACTGATCGCATTTGCGATCGTGTTCACGGATCCGCCGGCGCCGCGTCCCGCGAAACCAGCGGGGTCGGGTTCGGCATCCGCCGGTCCGTCGTCGAGCGGTGCGCCAGATCCTTCGAGCGCGCCGCCCGGAACCTCACCCGAAACGGTCGGCACCGCGCCGACAGCGTCGGGCGCACCGACCGACACCGGCACACCGCCAGAGGCAACCGGCAAGCCGCCAGAGCCCACGCCAGCCGAAACGACTCCCGCGCCCAGCGCGTCGGCAGAGCCACCCTTGGCGAAGGGAGAGCTCACGCTCGAGCGCAAGGCCGCGGACGCGGTTGCGTCGAACGAATACGCAAAAGCCGCCGAGCTGTACGACCAACTTGCCGCCCAACATCCCGAGCGCGCCGCGTACGCCCGGGCCGCAGAGATCCTGCGCAAGAAGGCCAAGAAGTAGCTACCCGAGTGTTCAGGCATTTTCGAAAGCCTTGACACACGGAGCACCGCGGCTACCCTCCCGTTCCCCCGAAAGCCGGGCCCCCTCGGATAGTCCAGAAATGCCGACGATTCAGCAGCTCATTCGCAAGGGTCGCGACCTCGTGAAGGTCAAGACCGCATCCCCCGCACTCCGTTCATGCCCGCAGAAGCGTGGCGTGTGCACGCGCGTGTACACCACGACTCCGAAGAAGCCGAACTCGGCGCTTCGCAAGGTCTGCCGCGTGCGGCTGACGAACGGGATGGAAGTCACCAGCTACATCCCGGGTGAGGGACACAACCTGCAAGAGCACAGCGTGGTGCTGATCCGCGGCGGCCGCGTCAAGGATCTCCCCGGTGTTCGCTATCACGTGGTGCGTGGAACGCTCGACGCCTCGGGCGCCGTCGGACCGAGCAGCACCAACAAAGCCAACCGCAACCGCAAGCGCTCCAAGTACGGCGTCAAGCGCCCGAAGAGCTGAGACTAGGACAGAGCCATGCCCCGCAGGCGCGACGTACCCAAACGCAAGATCACGCCCGATCCGAAGTACAAGGACAAGCTGGTCGCGAAGTTCACCAACTCTCTGATGGAGGGTGGGAAGAAGTCCGTGGCCGAGGGCATCCTGTACGGTGCGTTCGACATCATCCAGGCCCGGTTCAAGGAGGACGCCCTCGAGGTCTTCCGCAAGGCACTCGATAACGTCAAGCCGAAGCTCGAGGTCAAGAGCCGGCGTGTTGGTGGTGCGACGTATCAGGTTCCGGTCGAGGTTCGCCCCGAGCGCCGTGTTGCGCTGGCGATGCGCTGGATCGTCCAGTACTCCCGCAGCCGCGGTGAGAAGAGCATGCGTGAGCGACTCGCCGCCGAGCTCGTGGACGCGGCGCAGATGCGCGGCAACACGATCAAGAAGAAGGACGACACCCACAAGATGGCAGAGGCCAACAAGGCTTTTGCGCATTATAGGTGGTGAGGAATTTCTTGAAGAAATCCTGATCGTGATCTGACCCTGCCAAGACCCCTGAAGTAGTTCCAGATTCCAGAGATCAGACCGACGGCGATTGCGAATTGTAACGACCTACTAGAGAGCTAACCCTGACTAGATGACCCAGACGACATAAGGATCGGGTTCAACGAGAGACGGCGCCTGTGGCCGGCCCGCACGACGCGGCAGAATCGTCGACCCCGATACCCCTTCCGGCACGATTAGAGCCCCTCAAATGGCGAGGGGACGAGATGGTCGGGAGGGGTTTCGTCCGTCAAGTGACCCCCTGAACCAGAGCAGAGCAGAGAGACGACAATGGCCCGCGAAATTGCAATCGAGCGTACGCGCAACATCGGGATCATGGCCCACATCGACGCGGGCAAGACGACGTGCACCGAGCGCGTTCTTTATTACACCGGCATCACCCACAAGATCGGTGAGGTGCACGACGGCGCCGCGACCATGGACTGGATGGTTCAGGAGCAAGAGCGCGGTATCACCATCACCAGCGCTGCGACGAACTGCTTCTGGACTCCGGGGACTGGCCCGTTCGAAGGCAAGAAGCACCGCATCAACATCATCGACACGCCGGGACACGTCGACTTCACCATCGAGGTCGAGCGCAGCTTGCGGGTGCTCGACGGCGCCGTCGCGGTTTTTGACGGCGGCAACGGGGTGGAGCCGCAGAGTGAAACGGTGTGGCGTCAGGCTGACCGCTACAAGGTGCCGCGCCTCGCCTTCATCAACAAACTCGACAAGACCGGCGCCGACTTCCAGATGAACCTGGACAGCATGAAAGAGCGGCTTGGTTGCCGCCCGGTGCCGCTGCAGTGGCCGGTGGGTCACGAAGATCAGCACAAGGGCATGGTCGACCTCATTCGCATGAAGGCGGCCATCTTTGCCGAGGACACCCTCGGTGCAGAGTACAGCTGGGAGCCCATTCCGGCGGATCTGGTCGAGAAGTGCCAGCAACTGCGCGAGCAGTTGATCGAGGCGTGTGCCGACGTCAACGACGGCATCATGGAGAAGTTCCTCGACGGCCGCTCGGCCGAGGTCACCGACGAGGAGATTCACAGCGCGATCCGCAAGGCAACGGTCACCTTCGCGTTCGTGCCGGTGGTGTGCGGCTCGGCGTTCAAGAACAAGGGTGTGCAGCTCTTGCTCGACGCCGTGATCAACTACCTGCCTTCGCCCGTCGACATCCCGCCGGTCGTAGGCATCCACCCCGATCACGAGGACCGGAGCGAGGAGCGACCGGCAACCGACGAGGCGCCGTTCTCCGCCCTCGCGTTCAAGATCATGAACGACCCGTTCGTCGGGAACCTGTCCTTCTTCAGGGTCTACTCCGGCACGATCGAGTCTGGCACCACGCTGCTCAACTCGACGCGGAGCCAGAAGGAGCGCATCGGCCGCATCTTGCGCATGCACGCCAACAAGCGTGAGGAGCTCAAGGAGTGCCACGCGGGCAACATCTACGCAGCCGTCGGCCTCCGCGACACGCGTACCGGTGACACGCTCTGCGACGACAAGTTTCCGATCGTGCTCGAGCGCATGACGTTCCCGGAGCCCGTCATCTCCATCGCCATCGAGCCGAAGACCCAGGCCGATCTCGACAAGCTCGGCATCTCGATGCAGAAGCTGGCGCAGGAAGACCCGTCGTTCCGCACCTACACCAACGAGGAGACCGGCCAGACCATCATCGCCGGCATGGGCGAGCTCCACCTGGAGATCATCGTCGACCGCCTCAAGCGTGAGTTCAAGGTCGAGGCGAACGTCGGCAAACCCGAGGTTGCCTACCGCGAGTGCATCACCCGCGCCGTGGACGCCGAGTACAAGTACGTGCGTCAGTCGGGTGGTCGCGGCCAGTACGGACACGTCTGCATCCGCATCAAGCCGGCGGAGCGAGGCGCGGGTTTTGTGTTCGTCGACTCGGTCGTCGGCGGCGCGATCCCCCGCGAGTTCATTCCTTCGGTCCAAAAGGGCATTCGCGACGCACTGGGCCGGGGCGTGCTTGCTGGGTATCCCATGGTGGATGTCGAGGCCGAGCTCTACGACGGCACCTATCACGACGTTGATTCCTCGACGCACGCCTTCGAAATTGCGGGCTCACTCGCATTCCAGGACGGCGCCAAGCGCGCCGGCATGCAGCTGCTCGAGCCCATGATGAGCGTCGAAGTCGTCACGCCCACGGACAACATGGGCGACGTCATCGGCGACCTCAACTCGCGCCGCGGGCGCGTGCTCGGCATGAATCAACGCGGCGCGACCACCCAGGTGATCGAGTCCGAGGTACCGCTCGCGACCATGTTCGGGTACGCGACGGATTTGCGCAGCAAGACTCAAGGTCGGGCCACGTACACGATGCAGTTTTCGCATTACGAGCCCGTCCCCAATTCAGTGCAGGAAGAAATCGTGGCTAAAGTCCGCGGGAAGTGAGGCAGGGAAATGGCCAAGGAGAAATTCGTACGTTCGAAGCCCCATGTGAACGTGGGCACGATTGGTCACATCGACCACGGCAAGACGACGCTGACGGCGGCTCTGGTGAAGGTGCAGAGCAAGAAGAATCTCGCGAAGGAGATCAAGTACGCCGACATCGCGAAGGGCGGAATCGTCCGTGACGACACGAAGACGGTGACCATCGCGGTCTCGCACGTGGAGTACGAGACGGCGACCCGGCACTACGCGCACGTCGATTGCCCCGGTCACGCCGACTACATCAAGAACATGATCACCGGCGCAGCGCAGATGGACGGCGCTATTCTGGTGGTGAGCGCGCTGGACAGCGTGATGCCGCAGACTCGTGAGCACGTGCTGCTCGCGCGACAGGTCGGGCTGAACGACATCGTGGTGTTCTTGAACAAGTGCGACGCGGTGGAAGACCCGGAGATGCTCGAGCTGGTCGAGATGGAAGTCCGGGAGCTCCTGGCCAAGTACAAGTTCAAGGGGACGACGCGAAGATCGTGCGCGGCGCCGCGCTGCCTGCGCTGCAAGGCGATGCGAAGTGGGAAGCGACGATCGACGAGCTGCTCGCCGCGCTGGACTCGGAGATCCCGCAGCCCCAGCGCGAGGTGGACAAGCCCTTCCTGATGGCAGTCGAGGACGTGTTCTCGATCAAGGGCCGTGGAACGGTGGCGACGGGCCGCATCGAGCGCGGCAAGGTCCACATCAACGACGAGGTCGAGGTGATCGGCTTCGAGCGCGACAAGAAGACGGTCGTGACGGGCGTCGAGATGTTCCGCAAGCAGATGGACGAGGGTCAGGCTGGCGACAACGTGGGCTGCCTGCTCCGCGGCATCGACAAGGACATGATCGAGCGCGGTCAGATCATCGCAGCACCGGGTAGCATCAAGCCGCACAAGAAGTTCATGGGCGAGGTGTACGTGCTGAAGAAGGAGGAGGGTGGCCGCCACACTCCGTTCTTCACCAACTACAAGCCGCAGTTCTACATCCGGACGACCGACGTCACGGGGAATGCGCTTCGCCATCCGTGAGGGCGGCAAGACCGTCGGCGCGGGCGTCGTCACCAAGATCATCGAGTGAGGGGGAGTCGGAACGAGGCGGCGTCGAGGTCTCGACCTCGACGCCCTTCTCGGCCCGACTCTAGAGCGAAAGACGTGAAACATGGCTGACGCGACCAAAATCAGAATCAGGCTCAAAGCCTTCGACCACCAGCTGCTCGACAAGTCCACGACGGACATCGTCGAGACGGCTCGGCGCACCGGCGCGCGGGTGGCGGGGCCAATCCCACTGCCGACGAGCATTCGGCGCTACACCGTGCTCCGAGGACCGCACATCGACAAGAAGTCGCGTGAGCAGTTCGAAATTCGCACCCACAAACGGCTGATCGACATTCTCGAGCCGACCCCACAAACACTCGACGCGCTGATGAAGCTGGATCTCTCAGCCGGTGTCGACGTGGAGATCAAGAGCTAGGACGGGAGTGGCACCATGCCCAAGCTGGACGTATTCAACTTGAAGCGGGAAAAGGTCGGCGAGCTCGAGCTCGCAGACGAAGTCTTCGCTGCAGAAGTCAAAGAACACTTGCTCCACGAGGTCGTCGTGGCCCAGCTCGCGAGCTCGCGCGCCGGCACCCACTCCGCCAAAGAGCGCTCGGCGGTCCGCGGCACGAGCAAGAAGCTGTACAAACAAAAGGGCACCGGTCAGGCCCGCCACGGCAACAAGCGAGCCCCCATCTTCGTCGGTGGCGGACGTGCCCACCCGCCGAAGCTGCAAGACTGGTCGTACCGTCCCCCGCGGCGTGTGCGTGCCGGCGCGCTCAAATGCGCGCTCAGCCTGCTGGTCAAAGAGGGTCGGCTGACCGTGCTCGAGAACATCGATCTCGGCGAAGCCAAGACCAAGAAACTGGCCGGCGTGCTCGACATCCTCAAGACCCCGCTCAAGACCCTGGTGGTCGATGACAAGGGGAACGACACGTTGCGGCTCTCGATCCGCAACATGAAGAACCGGCAGTTCCTGCCGCCCGAGGGCGTCAACGTTTACGACCTGCTTCGTCACGACCACCTGGTCTTGTCGAAGGACGCGGCCAAGGCCCTCGAGGCCCGGTGCCTGGGGAGCAAGTCATGAACCCGGAACAGATCATCAAGCGCCCCATCGCGCTGACCGAGAAGGCTGCCGACCTCAAGGGTGAGAACAAAATCACCTTCGAGGTCGCCATGCACGCCAACAAGATCGAAATCAAATCGGCGATTGAGTCGCTCTTCGACGTGAAGGTCGCCGACGTGAACACCCAGGTCTACCGCGGCAAGCCGAAGAAGATCGGCCGCATGGAGGCCAAGCGGGTGAACTGGAAGAAAGCCATTGTCACGCTTCGTCCGGGCTCGAGCATCGAGTTCTTCGACGAATCGAAGGAGTGAGCCATGGGCATCCGCGCATTCAAGCCGACCTCGGCAGGACGTCGCTTCTACACGGTGAGCGACTTCAAAGAGCTCACCACCGACAGACCGCAGAAGAAGCTGTGTGAGGCCAAGAACCGCACCGGCGCACGCAACAACAACGGGCGCATCACCAGCCGCTTCCGCGGCGGTGGGCACAAACAGCGCTACCGTCTGATCGACTGGAAGCGCAACAAGATCGGCGTGCCGGCCAAGGTTGCGGAGATCGAGTACGATCCCAACCGCACCGCACGCATCGCGCTGCTCCACTACGCGGACGGCGAGAAGCGCTACATCTTGGCGCCGGACGGGCTCAAGCAGGGTGACAGCGTGGTCTCGAGCAGGAACGCGGACATTCGTCCGGGTAACTGCCTGCCCCTCGGCGTCATCCCGGCGGGCACCACCGTCCACAACCTGGAGCTGCGCAAGGGCAAGGGCGGTCAGCTCGTGCGCTCTGCCGGTGTGGCAGCGCAGCTCATGGGCAAAGACGGGTCGTACGCGCAGGTGAAGCTCCCGAGCGGTGAGGTTCGCAAGATCCACGTCGACTGCCGGGCCACCGTGGGCCAGGTCTCGAACGTGGACCACCAGAACGTGAGCCTGGGTAAGGCCGGCCGCACGCGCTGGTTGGGTCGCCGCCCGCACAACCGCGGCGTGACGATGAACCCGGTGGATCACCCGATGGGTGGTGGTGAGGGCCGCACCAGCGGTGGTCGTCATCCTTGCTCGCCGTGGGGCCAGCTCTCCAAGGGCATGAAGACCCGCAACAACAAGCGTACTGACAACATGATCGTGAAGCGCCGGAAGGCAAAGGGCTGATAGATGGCACGCAGCATCAAGAAGGGGCCGTTCTGCGACGGCCACCTTGCAAAGAAGATCCAGGAAGCCGCTGCTTCCGGCGGGAAGAAGGTCATCAAGACCTGGTCGCGCCGCTCCACCATCTATCCCGAGGCCGTGGGCCTGACGTTCGCCGTGCACAACGGTCGCAAGTTCGTGCCGGTGTTCGTGACGGAGAACATGGTCGGGCACAAGTACGGGGAGTTCGCGCCGACTCGGACCTTCCACGGTCACGCGGGCGACCGTAAGGGCGGGGCGAAGAAGATCAATCCGCGCACCGGCAAGAACTGAAGAGCGCGCCCGAACGCGGGCTCGAGTGAACGCGGGCTGTCCCTTTCTCGGGATGGTCCGCGTTTTCGTTTTTTGACGGGTGGCGGGGCCACAGTCCGCCGCCCGGGGGCGGCCCGGGCCCCAGGGGAACCTTTTGCGTCGCCCCGCGTGGAACTAGCCCGATGGCTCGCCTTCTCTCAGTCCTGGTCCTGGCGCTGTTCTCGAGCGGCTGCGCCATGGGATTTCGCGCAGAAGCGCGCGGCAGCAACGTGCCCGCCGACGACGGCTATCCGCTGCGGGTGTACCAGATGCGCGAGAGCGGAGGTTCGAGCGCGCCCGCGGCAGCTCGGGGCGTCGTCTTTTACGTGGACGGCTCTCGGCGAACGTCGGTCCTCGATCGCATGGGTGCCCTCGCCGGTTTTTGCATGCTCGGGTTTTCCGTGATCCTGGTCGAACCCCGAGGGCTCGCCGACGATGGCGGCTTCGACAGAGCACTGGCCTGGCGTTCGGACACCAAAGCGCGGCGGGTCTCCGATGAAAGGAGCGTCGTCGATGCGATCCTGGCCGGACGTCGTCCGAACACGGTGCTGCTGTTTGGCGTCAGCGAGGGCGGCGACGTCGCGGCTCGCGTCGCAGCAGAAGACGCGCGTATCACCCACACCATTCTTCTGGGTTCGGGGGGTGGCATCAGTCAGGCAAACGAGCTCGGGCTGCTGCTGAAACGGCAGCCGGGCTACCTTGGTTTGGGCAGTGAGGCGGAGCTCGATGGCGCATTCGAGCGCATTCGCCGTCAGCCGGAAGCACTGACCGAGTGGTTGGGGCACCCGTATCGGCGCTGGAGCTCGTACCTGTGGAGTCGCCCGCTCGACGATTTGATGCGTGGCAAATCCCGGGTGCTCGCGCTTCACGGCAGCGACGACATGAACGTGCCGGTGGAGAGCGCCCGTGAGCTCGACACCGCGATGAAAGACACGGGACGACTCTCGTACGTGGAATACCCCGGGGTCGACCACCGGTTTCGCCAGACTCGGGGCGGCAAGAGCGTCTTCCCGTGCGTGGAGCTCGATGTGGTGGCCTGGCTCGCACGAACGTCGGTGCTCTCGGAGCAAGAAGCGCGAGCGTTCTCCGAGCGCACGCGAGGTGCGCACCCGGAGTGGTTCTCCGGTGGCGAGCAGCGCTGCGCGATGTAGCGAAAGCTCAGCCCCAAGCGCCGTACACGAGCCGGCTGACCTCGGCGATCAAACCCAGGGCAGCGTTGTCGCTCGTCACGCGGGTGTCCTTCACGTTCTGGGCCATCACGGCGATGGCCCAGTCGGCGCTCGGGGTGTGTACCAAACCCGCTTCGCAACGCACGCCGGACATGCTGCCGGTCTTGCTGGCCACCCAGACCGGTTCGGGATCGCCGAACTCGCGCGCGTAGGGGTCCGCCGGCAGGTTGCGCCTCAGCGGTTCGATGTACTTTTGGATCCGCATCACGTCGAGGAACCGCTCGGTCCAGCTCGGAGGGAGCAGGTGTCCACGTCGGAGGTCTCCGAAGAACTTCACCAGATCGGCTGGGGTCGACGCGCCGAAGGCGAACTTGTCCGAGGAGAGGCGCTCGAAATCGATGGCGCCCGCGAGCTTGGTGTCGTTCAGCCCCGCCGCGTCGATACGGGCGTTGATGTTCGCCACCCCAAGCAACTCGATCAGCAGGTTGGTGGCGAGGTTGTCGGAGACCATCATCATCAACGTCGCCAGATCCCCCAGTGTGGGTCTCAGCCCCGGGTTCAAGTGCAGCAAGACTCCCGAGCCGAGCGTCCGAGCTTGCGCTGCCAGCTCCTGCCGCTCTTCCAGCGAAATCTCCCCAGCCGCGGCCTTCGAGTAGAGCGCGTAGAGCACGAACACCTTGAAGGTGCTCGCGGTCGGGAAGCGCTCGCGCTCGGACAGCCCGAGCGTCTCTCCGGTCTTCAGGTTCTCGGCGGCGACGCCGACCGCGCAGTCGACGTGTGAAGCGGCGAGAGCGATCTGCTCACTCAACATCGTTCGCCTTCGGTGCGCAGCACGAGGCTCGACCGGCCGCAGTTCTCGGCGTGAAAGGCCAACGTGCGCCGAAGTGGCGCTACTTCCCGCCGCTCGGCCGCGTCCAGGAATCGCGGAATGGGGTCCTCGACCACACACTTTCGGCTGAGCGATGCGTGGATCACCGTCATCGGGTCTCCCTCCACCAAGATCCCGACGTGACACGGACCCTCGCGCGCCGTCCAGGCGAACACGAGGTCTCCCGTCTGCGCTGGCGCCTGACCTTGAAGCAGCGTTGCGGCGAGCTGATCGGTGGAGTGACGTGGCAGGCGCACACCGAAGCCACGCAAGAAGGCCCGCGCCACCAGGGCCGAGCAGTCGAGACCGTCGGAAGTTGCGCCGCCGAGTCGGTACGGCGCATCGAGGAAAGCGCGCGCCGCGGCCACCAGTCCGTCGGCCGTACCGTGCGCGGCCTCGATTCGCGGGGGGGCGCTCTTCTGCGCGGGCTCTTGTTCGAGCCAGCCGAGCGTCTGATCCATGCAGCGGATCAGCGGAAAACCCTCGTGCACCGTGAGCAATTCGATGGGGCCGTCTTCCGGCAACAGCTCGGTCGCCAAGCTGCGGCCGCGCCTTGGGTGGCAACGCCAGACTGGCGTGGGGCTGTCCGACGTTCGTCGCCAATCGCCGCTCGTCAGAAACGACACCCCGCTCGTGTCGATGTGCCAACCCTCGGGTACCGCGTCGACGAGGGCGGCCTGCAGCTTGCGGGCGACGCGGGGCACCGCCACCGTGCCCCGCACCAGCAGACCCGAGTCGTTGGGGCCAAGTGAGAGCTCGACGTCGACGCAGGTCCAACCGAACGTGCGCTGGAGGTCACGCTCGAGCTGTCGCACGGCGCGCTCGGCGGCGGTCAAGACCCGCTCGGGTCCACGACTGCTCACGCGGAGCCGCCGATCAGCCGCAGGGCCTCTTCGACGTCCGAGAAGGGCAGCGTCTCGGTTCCGATGACTTGCCCGCGCTCGTGGCCCTTGCCCGCAATGACCACGACATCACCCGGTTTGGCACGACTCAGCGCCTTTTCGATGGCGGCGCGACGATCGAGCTCGATCTGGACGTAGGCTCTGCCGCCGCGCTCGGCGCCCCGCGCCACGGATTTTGCGATCGACCTGGGATCCTCGGCGCGAGGGTTGTCATTGGTGACGATGCACTCGTCCGCACGTTCACCGACCGCACGGCCCATCGGTTCACGCTTCTCCGGGTCGGCTCCGCCACCGGCGCCGAACACGATGATGACGCGCGAGGAACCCGCGAGCTCCCGCGCCGTGGCCGCCGTGCGCGCGAGGGCGTCCGGGGTATGCGCGTAGTCGATGGCGACGGTGATGGGCGCCTTGGCCACCAACTCGAAGCGACCCGCTACTCCCACACACTCCCCGATACCTCGGGCCACGGTCCGGCCTTCGATACCCCGCGCCAGCGCTCCCGCGGCGGCTGCCAGGGCGTTCTCCGCGAAGACCGCCCCCACCATGCGGGTCGACAGACTGCCACCGAGTGCCTCTGCGAGCGCTGAGGGTTCGAGCTCGATGTGGGTGCCCTCCGTGGAGACTTCGACGGTCCGCGCAGATAGGTCAGCCGCGCGAAGCGCCGCGCCGCGGGACGGCACACGGTACCAGGTTCGTTTGACATCGGCGGGGAGCACCTGATCGATCAAGAGCGCACTCTCGTCTGCCGCGTTCAGCACGGCGGTTTGTCCCGGTCCAAGGTGGACGAACAGCTGGGCCTTGCTCGCGAGGTAGTGCTCCCAAGAACCGTGCTGCGACAGGTGATCTCGAGACAGGTTGGTGAACACGCCGAGATCGAAGCGCCAGCGTTTTGCGTAGCCCTGCGCCAACGCTTGGCTCGTGACCTCCACTGCTGCGTCACGGCAGCCGGCGTGCGCCGCCTGCTCGAACGCGTGCAGATACCCCTCGAGGGTGCGTGGCACCTCGAGCGGCTGGCCATCGAGGAAATAACCGAGCGTGGTCTCCACCAAGACGGAAGAGCCCGCCGCGCGGAGCGCCGCCCCCAGCAGTTGAGTCGTCGAGGTCTTGCCGTTGGTTCCGGTCACGCCGATGGTGAAGAGGGATTCCGCCCACGGAAATGCGGCTTTTGTTGGGCGGATCAGCTCGGTCATCGGCGGCTCGAATGGACCCACGGTATCACCACAAAAGAAAACGGGCCCCCGAAGAGGAGGCCCGCTTCCCGCGACTTCGATTTCGGGTCAGGGCAGCCCGACGCAGCCGATGAAGTCGTCCCGGCAATTGCCGGTGCCCTGGTCGTAACAATTCAGGACTGAGAGTACCGAGGCCGAGTCCAGCGGATTCAGCGCCGAGTTGCACTCCGATTCGGTGATCCCGGTGCCGGCATCGCCGGTGCACGTCGACGCGACGTCCTTGCAGGGGTCGTAGGTCCCGCCGTCACCGTCCGGTATCGGGTCGTGCTGGCAGGCTTTGGGGAAGAGGTCGTCGATGCACTTCTGCACCGCCGTGTCGTGGGCCGCCGCGCAGGCGTCACCCGTGATGACCTTGAGGCAATCGAGGATCGGCTGCTGGAGCCCGACGCGGCCCATGCTCTCGACGTAAATGCACAGATCGTATCCGAGAGGGGCCAGGCCGCCCTCGACTCCCGCGTCACCACAGACCGTCGCTGCGTAAGGCAGTGAGGCGCATCCAGCGGACTCGGCTCCGGTGTCGCCGAGGCAAGCCCCGCCGTCGGACCCTGCCGCACCGCCACCACCCGCCGCGCCGCCGCCGCCGGCCACACCGCCGCCGCCCGCTGCGCCGCCGCCGCCCGCCGCGCCAGCCACGCCGCCGCCGCCTGCCGCGCCGCCTGTCGAGGTGCCACCGGACCCGCCGGCTCCGCCGCCGCCCGAGACGCCCGCGTCAGTGTCCGTCTTCGTGTCTTCCGTCGTGCAGCCAGCTCCGAACAACGAGCTCGATGCCAACAAGGCCGTCAAGGCCAGGAACTTTTCGACCTGGATCCGCATGCTTCAAGCCTCCGTTAATGATGCTTTAGGGGTGCCGCCCCCCCGCAAGAACGGAGGCCGACGCACTGTTTGACGTGATTGTACGCGGAGGATTACAGAGGGCTCCCCTTTTCTGCACTCGTTCGGTGGGCGCGCCTCCCACCCCTCGCCCTGGGCCTGCGCTTTCATTCAGTATCCGCCCGAAATCACGGGGCTTGCGCAGGGGGTACCGCTCTGCTACTTAGCGCTCCCCTTTTTCGGGCCACTCGGCTCGACGTTCGTCCTTTAAAGCGCCCGGCCTGTGCCGGTCGCAAAGTGGGCTACCCAACACCCACGCGAAGGTCTCGAGCGGGGGGCGCCCCAGCGCTCCCGGAAGACTAGCTCGCTTCTCCGTCGCACAACTCGTGCGCCAGGGAAGCTCTCCCCGCCGACGCGGAATGCTTCGCGCGGGGGCTCTCGTGAGCTGCCCCCCCAATGCGGGGGACATCAGGAGTCGAGTCGATGATCAGCCGAGCCAATGCCAACTTCCAGCGAATCAGCGTGCGCAAAGCGCGCGTGATCATCAACCTGGTTCGCGGCCGCGATGCAGCGGAAGCGCTCCAACTGCTCGACTTCGTGCCGAAGGCCGCGTCACCCGTGGTCAAGAAGCTACTCGCGAGCGCCATCGCCAACGCGAAGGTCAAGCGCCCCGACCTCGACGTGGACTCGCTTTACGTGAGCCACGCCAGCGCCGACAAGGCCTCGACTCAAGCCATGCGCCGCTGGCGCCCGCGCGCGATGGGGCGCGCAACGCGCATCGAAAAAGGCGTGAGCCACATCCGCATCGAGCTGGATGCACGCTGACCAAGGCTTTCAAGAGAACGCGGAGAGATAGATAAGATGGGACAAAAGACTCATCCGTACGGCTTCCGGCTCGGAGTCATCAAGACCTGGACCAGCAAGTGGTACGAGGACGGCCACTACCAGAAGTGGCTGCACGAGGACCTACGCATCAAGCGCGCTGTGAAGGACTACCTCTACAACGCCAACGTCGCGAGCGTGGAGATCGAGCGCGCCGCCAACAAGGCGAAGGTCATCGTCTACACCGCCCGCCCCGGCATGGTGATTGGCAAGGGTGGCAAGGGCATCGAGATCCTGAAGAGCGGGAACATGGATTCCGCTGCCAAGGGTGAGACGAAGTTCCCCGGCGTGCAGTCGTTCACCGAGAACGAGGTCTTCATCGACGTCCAGGAGGTGCGCAAGGCCGAGACCAACGCGCAGCTCGTGGCCGAGAACGTCGCCACTCAGCTCGAGCGTCGTATCGCCTTCCGCCGCGCCATGAAGAAGGCGCTGCAGACGGCCATGAAGTTCGGAGCCAAGGGCGTGCGCATTCGTTGTGCCGGTCGCCTGGGCGGCGCCGAAATGGGTCGTGTCGAGACCTACCGCGAGGGGCGCGTTCCGCTGCACACCCTGCGCGCGGACGTCGACTTCGGCCTGGCCGAGGCGCGCACGACCTACGGCATCATCGGGGTCAAGGTTTGGATCTTCAAGGGTGAAGTCCTGCAGCGCAAAGCGCGCCGCATTCCGGAGTGATCGGCCATGCAACTTCAACCGAAACGCACCAAGTTCCGTAAACAGCAGAAGGGCCGCAACCGCGGCGTCGCCTGGCGTGGCAGCGACGTCTCCTTCGGAGATTTCGCGCTGCAGTCGATGGACAACGCCTGGATCACGGGCCGCCAGATCGAGGCCGGCCGCATGGCGATTCAGCGGCACGTCAAGCGCGCTGGAAAGCTCTGGATCCGCATCTTCCCGGACAAACCCGTGACCAAGAAGCCGCTCGAAGTCCGCATGGGCAGCGGCAAGGGCGCGGTCGAGGGCTGGGTTGCCGTCGTCAAGCGTGGTCGCGTGCTGTTCGAGATTTCCGGAGTCAGCGAGAAAGAGGCGCGGGACGCCTTTGCACTCGCATCGTCCAAGCTGCCCATCGAGACGCGTGTCTTGGTGCGAGGAGACCTGTGATGAAGGCGAAAGAGCTGTCGGAGCGCACGACGGAGGACCTCACCGAGCTGAAGAACCAGCTCAGGAAGGACCTCTTCTCGAGCCGCATGAAGAACTACGTGAACCAGCTCGAAGACACGAGCGTCCTCAACAAGACGCGCAAGGACATCGCTCGCATCGAGCAGATCTTGCATTTGCGCGTGAGCGCCAAGGGTAACTGACCATGACCGCCTCGGATACCAAGCCCCTGAGCAAGCGCCGCCGTCTGATCGGACGCGTCTCCAGCGACAAGATGGACAAGACCGTCGTCGTCGAGGTGGTGCGCCACAAGATGGAGTCGCTCTACAAGAAGTACGTCCGCGTGCGCACCAAGTACAAGGCGCACGACGAGAAGAACGCGTATCGCACCGGTGATCGCGTCGAGATCATCGAGCACCGCGCGCTCTCCCGCGACAAACGCTGGAAGGTCGTCCGGCTGGTCGAGCGCCCGGCGGTCGAGTTGACCACCAAGGAGCCGGTGACATGATCCAGATGCAGTCGTTTCTGGATATTGCCGACAACTCCGGCGCGAAGCTGGTCCAGTGCATCAAGGTGCTGGGCGGTTCGCGGCGGCGTTATGCGGCGCTTGGCGACGTCATCGTCGTCAGCATCAAAGAAGCGCTCCCGGGCTCAAAGGTGAAGAAGGGCGACACCGCTCGTGCGGTCGTGGTCCGAACCAAGCGCGAGTACCGCCGGCAGGACGGCTCGTACATCAAGTTCGACGACAACAGCGCCGTCTTGATCAACGCGCAGCAAGAGCCGGTCGGGACCCGCATCTTTGGCCCGGTGGCCCGCGAGCTTCGCGGCAAGCGCTTCATGAAGATCATCTCGCTCGCACCGGAGGTGCTGTGATGAATCGCATTCGAGTGGGCGACGTCGTGGCCGTCATCAGCGGAGACGACAAGGGCAAACGCGGCAAGGTGATGCGGATCTTGGTCGACAAGAACCGCGTCGTCGTGGAGGGCGTCAACCAGGTGAAGCGCCACGTGCGCGCCAGCCAGACGACCCCCGGCGGCATCCTCGAGGTGGAAGCCCCCATCGCCATCTCCAAGGTCATGCCCATCGACCCGCAGACGGACAAACCGACGCGGGTAAGTTTCAAGTCTGAGAACGGCAAGAAGCAGCGTTTCGCCAAGAGCGGCGCCGCCCTGCCCACTCCGCAGGAATGAAGCCATGAGCGAAGAAGCCGTCGTCGCGCCGCGTTTGCGCGAAAAGTACAAGAAGGACACCGTCCCGGCCTTGATGAAGCGGTTCAACTACACGAACCCGAATCAGGTGCCGCGCATTCAGAAGATCGTCATCAACATGGGCCTGGGTGAGGCCGTGGCGAACCCGAAGATCATCGACTCGGCCGTCGAGGAGCTGACGGCGATTGCCGGCCAGAAGCCGGTGGTTACGCGCTCCAGGAAGTCGATCGCGAACTTCAAGCTCCGCGAGGGGCTTCCGATCGGCGTCATGGTCACGCTCCGGGCCGAGCGTATGTGGGAGTTCTTCGACCGCCTGGTGACGCTCAGTCTACCGCGCGTGCGTGACTTCCGCGGCACCAGTGCCAAGGCCTTCGACGGCGCCGGCAACTACACGCTGGGCCTCAAGGAACAAATCGTCTTCCCCGAGATCAACTTCGACAAGGTCGACAAGGTCAAGGGCATGAACGTCACCATCGTCACCACCGCCGAGACCAACGAGGAGGCCAAAGAGCTCCTCGGTCAACTCGGCATGCCTTTCAGGAGCTGATCAGACCATGGCTCGTGCATCTCAGTGGGCAAAGGTAAACCGCCCAGCAAAGTTTTCGACGCGCGTCGTCCACCGCTGCAAAGTCTGCGGCAGGGCCCGAGCGGTCTACCGTGATTTCCACCTCTGCCGCCTCTGCACGCGCCAACTGGCGTTGCGTGGAGAGCTGCCGGGCGTCACGAAGGCGAGTTGGTGAAGCCATGATGACCGATCCGATTGGGGACCTGTTGACCCGCATCCGCAACGCCTCACGCTCGCGGCACGAGGTCGCGCGAGTTCCGGCCAGCAAGGTCAAGCGGGCAATCGCCGAGATCTTGAAGGCCGAGGGTTACGTCGCCGATGTACGCACCGAAAAATGGGGCGACAACGGCAACAAAGAGACGCTCACCGTCGTGCTCAAGTACGGCCGCGAGCGGGACTCGGCGTTCCTGGGCATTCGGCGCGTCTCTCGCCCCGGCCGCCGTGTGTACGTCGGCCACGACAACATTCCGCGCGTTCTCTCCGGCCTCGGGACGGCCATCTTGAGCACGTCCCACGGCCTGATGACCGACAAGGAAGCGCGCCGGCAGAAGCTCGGCGGCGAGTTCTTGTGTGAGGTTTGGTGATGACCGAAACCCAAGTACAACCCAAGAAGCAGTCGCGGATCGGCAAGCGCCCCGTGATCGTGCCCAAGGGCGTGACGGTCAACATCACCGGCTCGAAGGTCGACGTGCAGGGGCCGAAGGGCAAGCTCACCGTGACCCTTCACTCCGATATCGTGGTCAAGAAGGAGGGCGACTCGGTCCAGGTCGACGCCAATGCGACCGGCCGGAACGCGGCGCGTCTGCAGGGCCTCGGCCGTGCGCTCATCGCCAACATGGTGAAGGGTGCTGCCGACGGCTACGAGCAGACCCTCGATCTCGTCGGCACCGGTTACCGCTCGGAGCTCAAGGGCAAGACCTTGCACTTTTCGCTGGGCCTGTCCCATCCGGTCAACATCGAGCTGCCGCCGCAAATGACGGCGAACATTCCGCCGGACTCGAAGGGCGCCGTGCTGATGCTGGCGTGCCCCGACAAGGCGCTGCTCGGCGAGTTCGCAGCCAAGATTCGTTCGTTCCGTCCGCCAGAGCCCTATGGCGGCAAGGGTATCCGCTATCGCGACGAGAAGATCCGTCGCAAAGCGGGCAAGGCCGGCAAGGGCAAAGCGAAGTGACGGGAGGCTATAGATGGCAATGAAGCTACAAGGGCGCGAGCGCCGCAAGCTCCGCATTCGCACCAAGATCTCAGGCACGGACGAGCGTCCGCGCTTGAGCGTTTTCCGCAGCGCGAAGCACATCTACGCGCAGGTCGTGGACGACGCATCAGGGAAGACCCTGGCGTCGGCGTCTACGCTTTCGCGTGATCTGAAGACCACGCTGAGTGAGGACACCAAGACCGACGCGGCCAAGAAGGTCGGCTCGCTGCTGGCCAAGATTTGCCTCGAGAAGAAGATCGCAAAGGTCGTGTTCGACCGCAACGGATACCTCTATCACGGCCGCATCAAGGCCCTCGCAGACGCAGCGCGCGAAGCTGGCCTCGAGTTCTGATCCCCGGAGCAACCAATGGCGTTCGATCACATTGACGATGAAAAGCTGAAGGAGCGGGTGATTCACATCAACCGCGTCGCCAAGGTCGTGAAGGGCGGTCGGCGCTTCAGCTTCTCTGCGCTCGTCGTGGTGGGTGACGAGTCCGGGCACGTGGGTGTCGGGCTGGGCAAGGCCAACGAGGTGCCGGAGGCTATCCGCAAGGGTAACGACCAGGCGCGCAAGAGCATGTTCAAGGTGCCGATGGTCGGTGCGACCATTCCGCACGACATCGTCGGCGAGTTTGGTGCAGGCCGAGTCCTGCTCCGCCCCGCCGCCCCGGGAACGGGCGTCATCGCCGGTGGCGCAGTCCGCGCCGTCGTCGAGTCCGCCGGCATCCAGGACATTCTCTCGAAGTGCCTGGGCACCACCAACAAACACAACGTGGTCAACGCCACGGTGGATGCGCTCAGCCGACTTCGTCGCGTCGAGAACGTGGCGAGCTCGCGCGGCAAGACCATCGACGAGGTGGGCCACGACTACCCGATTCAGCGCATGAGCGGTGCGGCCGCAGCCGGAAGCTCCATCGTCGCTTCGACGGGTGGCTCTGGCGGAGGACCTGCCGAATGACTACCAAGCTCGAAGTTCGTCAGCGCGTCTCGGTGTCCAACCGACCGCATCCACAGCGCGCCGTGCTCAAGGGCCTCGGTCTCCGAGGACCGGGCTCCACGGTCGTCGTCGACAACACCCCCTCGTTCCGCGGCATGGTGAAGAAGGTTCTCCATCTCGTCGACGTGCAGGAGAAGAAGTCATGAGTGACATCCTTTCACGCCTGGCGCCGCCGCCTGGCTCCCGCACCCGCGAGAAGCGTCTTGGACGCGGCATTGGCTCGGGTCTGGGCAAGACCGCAGGACGCGGCCAGAAGGGCCAGAAGGCCCGGCACGGCGGTGATTTCGGCAAGACCCACTTCCAGGGCGGGCAGACCCCGATCCAGCGTCGTATGCCCAAGCGCGGCTTCAACGTGCCGTTCCCGGTCTACACGGTGGCCATCAACGTCTCGGCGCTCGATCGCTTCGAAACGGGCATGGTCGTGGACGAGGCTGCGCTGCGCACCGCGCGCCTGGTTCAGGGCCGCGACGTCCGCATCAAGATCCTGGGTGAGGGCAACCTCGAGAAGGCGCTGACGGTCAGCGCTCACGCCTTCAGCAAGTCGGCCCAGGAGAAGATCGAAAAGGCCGGTGGCAAGGTCGTCGTCTTGGCATCGTCGGCGCCGCCGGCGGCTGCCGAGAGCTGAGGCCTCAGTCGTCAAATTGGTCCCAGCTCTGGCCCCAGTCCCGAACGATGTTTATGACTCCCGCTCACGCTGCCGGTAACCCCGGCGCCGGAAGGTGAAGCCGCCGCATGGCAGTCGTTCGCGGATTCTCTAACATTACGAAGGTGCCGGAGCTCCGCCGGCGCTTGCTCTTCACGCTGATGATCATCGCGATCTATCGCGTGGGTGTGTTCATCACGACGCCCGGGGTGGACCGTGCGGTGATGAAGAGCATCGTCAGTGGGCAGGGTGGCCTGCTCGGGCTCTTCAACCTGTTCAGCGGCGGCGCCCTCGAGAACCTGTCGATCTTCGCCTTGGGCATCATGCCCTACATCTCGGCGAGCATCATCATGCAGCTCCTCGGCATGGTGAGCAAACAGGTCGAAGAGATGCGCAAGGAGGGCGAGTCAGGTCGGCGCAAGCTCGAGCAGTACACCCGCTACGGCACCATCGTGCTGTCGAGCTTTCAGTCCTTTGGCGTCGCGCTCTACCTCGAAGGTCTCAACGACGCCGACATCGGCGGAGGGCGTTTTGGTGACGTCGTGGCCAATCCCGGCTGGGGTTTCCGGCTGCTGACGATGATCACCCTCACGACCGGCACCGCCCTCATCATGTGGCTGGGTGAGCAGGCAACCGAACGGGGTATCGGCAACGGCATTTCGCTGATCATCTTCGCCAGCATCGTCAGCGGCGCCCCGGGCGCCATCGGTGGTTACTGGCAGGCCAGCGGCGGAGACGTGCAGCCGCTCACCGTCGCGCTGTTGCTCGCGGTGATGCTGATCTCCATCTCCATCGTCGTGTTCTTCGAGCGCGCGCAGCGCAAGGTCCCGATCCAGTACGCGCGGCGTCAGGTCGGGCGCCGCATCTACGGCGGGGAGAGCGCGCATTTGCCGCTCAAGGTGAACATGGCGAGCATGATCCCGCCGATCTTCGCCTCGAGCTTGCTGCTCTTCCCGACCACGTTGGCCAACTTCAACGTGCCCGGAATGGCGACCTTCTCGGCGCACTTGAACCGCGGCGAGTGGCTGTTCAACGTGCTCTTCGCCGCGCTCATCATCTTCTTCTGTTTCTTCTACACCGCCGTCACGTTCCAGCCGGTCGACGTCGCGGACAACCTGAAGAAACAGCAAGCCAACATCCCCGGCATTCGGCCCGGCAAACAGACCGCCGAGTTCCTGGACCGCGTGCTCACCCGTCTGACCGTGGGTGGGGCCATCTACGTCGCGGCCATCTGTGTCATTCCGAGCGTGATTGCCCAGGCACTTCGGGTGCCCTTCCAGTTCGGCGGCACCAGCTTGATGATCGTCGTCGGTGTGGCGCTCGAGACCGTGAACCAGATCGAAGCTCACCTCATCACGCGAAGCTACGAGGGGCTCACGGGTCCGCAGACCACACGGCTCAGCGGGCGGAGGCCCGCCTGAACGGGGGGCGGAGGTAACAATGCGAGTGGTGTTGGTGGGGCCGCCGGCTAGCGGCAAGGGCACTCAGGCGGATCGCCTGACCACGAGCTTCGCAGTGCCGAAGATCTCGACCGGCGACATGCTGCGCGCCGCGCGGGCGGCGGGCACGCGGCTCGGCAAAGAAGCCGAGACCTTCATGAACTCCGGCAAGCTCGTGCCGGACGAGGTCGTCATCGGTCTCGTGGACGAACGGCTCGACGCCGACGATGCCAAGCAGGGTTTCATCCTGGATGGCTTCCCGCGGACCGTGCCCCAGGCCCAGGCCCTGGCGGTGCTGCTGTCGAAACGCGGAACACCCCTTCAGTATGTGCTCCAGATCGATGTTCCCCGGGATTTGCTGGTCGAGAGGGCGACGCTCCGCCGCATCGACAAGCGGTCTGGACAAATTTACCACCTGAAGTATAACCCCCCGCCCCTGGGTGCCGAGCTCGAACACCGAGCCGACGACCAGGAGGAAACCGTCAAGCAGCGACTCGATGAGTACGACGCGATGACGGCGGCACTTTTGCCGTTTTACGAAGAGTTGGGACTCCTCCGCCGGATCAACGGCGTCGGAACTCCAGACGAGGTAACCGCCCGAATCCAGAGTGAGCTCGAGCGGTGACGGAGGAAAGCCCGAAACGAAGAGATACGGAAGCCAACGGAGTGATCGAGGAAGTGTTACCGAACGCAATGTTTCGCGTTCACCTCGACGACGGCAGGACGGTGCGCGCCAGCATCTCCTCCGCGGCGAGGCACTCGACGGTACGGCTGATTGCCGGCTCGCGAGTGGGAGTGAAACTCTCGAGCCAAGACCCCAGTCGCGGCCACGTCACCCGAAAGCTCTGACTCAGAGAACGAGGCAGGTAGCGCCATGAAAGTCCGTCCCAGCGTCAAGAAGGTTTGCGAAAAGTGCAAGGTCGTCCGCCGCAAAGGTGTGGTCCGGGTGATCTGCGAGAACCCCCGCCACAAGCAGCGTCAAGGCTGAGCAGGTAACCGAACATGGCACGCATCTCCGGAGTCGATCTTCCCCGCCGCAAGCAAATTGCGTTCGCCCTGCCGTACATCTTCGGCATCGGTCACAAGAACGCGGTCGAGATCTGCAAGAAGGCAGGCATCCCGGCCGAGAAGAAGGTCGACGAGCTGACCGAGTCCGAGGTCAAGTCGATCCGCGACACGATCGAGGCAGGCTACAAGGTCGAGGGCGATCTGCGCCGCGACATCCAGCAGAACATCAAGCGCCTGATGGACCTCGGTTGTTACCGCGGGCTCCGTCACCGCAAAGGCCTGCCGGTCAACGGGCAGCGCACACACACCAACGCGCGCACTCGCAAGGGCCCGCGCAAGGGCGCCGCTGGGCGCCGTTCGTGAACCCTGAATAGAGCGAAAGAAGCCGCAGCATGAGCACCGCAGGATCTGGCAAGAAGCGCGCTACCAAGAAGAAGGTCAAGAAGAATGTCGCGGCAGGCATCGCGCACATCAAGTCCACCTTCAACAACACCATCGTCACGATCACGGACGTGAACGGCAACGTGGTGTCGTGGGCGAGCTCCGGCTCCCGCGGCTTCAAGGGTTCGCGCAAGAGCACGCCGTTCGCGGCACAGCTCGCCGCCGAAGAGGCAGCGCGTCGCGCGTCTGAGCACGGCATGCGCTCCATCGCCGTGTTCGTGAAGGGTCCGGGCGCTGGCCGCGAGAGCGCGCTGCGTGCGTTTCAGGGTGCCGGCTTCAAGGTATCGCTGATCCGCGACGTCACCCCGGTTCCGCACAACGGTTGTCGTCCGCCCAAGCGTCGGCGCGTCTGAGCAGAGGAAGAGAAGTCATGGCACGTTACCTTGGTCCTGTTTGCAAACTCTGCCGTCGCGAGAGCGGGAAGCTCTACTTGAAGGGTGATCGCTGCTTCACCGAGAAGTGCGCCGTCACCCGTCGCCCGTATCCGCCCGGCCAGCACGGTCAGGGCCGCATCAAGCTCAGCGAGTACGGCCTCCGGCTGCGCGAGAAACAAAAGATGCGCCGCATCTATGGGCTGCTGGAGCGCCAGTTCTCGGGCTACTACGCCCAGGCCAGCAGCATGAAGGGCCGCACCGGCGAGGAGATGCTCGGCCTGATCGAGCGTCGCCTCGACAACGTCGTGCACCGCATGGGTTTTGCCGTCAGCCGGCGTCAAGGCCGCCAGCTCGTGCGCCACAGCCACATCCTGGTCAACGGCAAACACGTCAACATTCCGAGCTACGTGGTCCAGCCGAACGACAAGATCGAGCTCCACGAGAAGAGCCGGAAGATCGCCTACGTTGCTGCCGCGCTCGCCGCCGCCGAGAACAAACAGCGGGCGAGCTGGATCGACGTCGACAAGGAGAACTTCTCCGGTGTGTTCAAGGGCATGCCGGTGCGCGACGAGCTCAACGAGCCGATGATTCGTGAGCAGTACGTCGTCGAGTATTATTCACGCTGATTGCTGGGCCGACAGGCCAACCCAAGCGGGCAGGCTGCGGAGCTGGATGAGGAAGCTGGTTTCCTCGCTGGATCGAGACAGCCGCGCTAATTCCGAACCCGAAGGAGGCACGACATGATTACCCAAATGATGAGTCGAAACTGGCGCGATCTGATTCGACCGAAGGCGATCCACATCGAGACCGACAGCTCCTCGGAGTTCTACGGCAAGTTCACGTGTGAGCCGCTCGAGCGCGGCTTCGGCATCACCATCGGCAACTCGCTCCGGCGCGTGCTCCTCTCGTCGCTCCAGGGCGCCGCGATCACGGCCGTCCGCATCGAGGGCGCGCTCCACGAGTTCACGACCGTCCCCGACGTCGTCGAGGACGTGAGCGACATCATCCTCAACCTCAAAGAGGTGGTGTTCAAGGCCGAGTCGCCGCGCACCTACACGGTTCGCCTCGAGAAAGAGGGCCCCGGTCTGGTCACCGCTGGCGACATTCAGCTGGTCGACGGGCTGTCGATCCTGAATCCGAACCACACCATCGCGACCCTCGACAAGAAGGGCCCGTTGTCGATGGAGCTGACGGTCAACGTCGGCCGCGGCTACGTGCCCGCCGAGCGCAACAAGACCCCGACGATGCCCATCGGGACCATCCCGATCGACGCGCTCTTCTCGCCGATCCGCAAGGTGAACTACACCGTGCAGAACGCGCGCGTCGGGCAGGTCACCGACTACGACAAGCTCACGCTCGAGGTCTGGACCAACGGCGCGGTGAAACCCTCCGACGCCGTGGCGTTCGCCGCGAAGATCCTGAAAGAGCAGCTCTCGATCTGGATCAACTTCGAGGAGACCGAGGAGACGAGCTACCACGCACCGGGTCGGCGAGGACGAGCCGCTGAACGAGAACCTGTTCCGTTCGGTGGACGAGCTCGAGCTCAGCGTGCGCTCGGCGAACTGCCTCCAGAACGCCAACATCACCTTGATCGGCGAGCTGGTTCAGAAGACCGAGCAGGACATGCTGAAGACCAAGAACTTCGGCCGCAAGTCGCTGAAGGAGATCAAAGAGATCCTTTCGACGATGGGTCTCGGCCTCGGCATGAAGTTCGACAGCTGGCCCCAAATGGTCGAGCGCTGGAAGCAGCAGCAGGCCCAGAACTGAGACGGTAAGTCATGCGTCACCGCAAAGCAGGGCGGCAATTCAGCCGCAATACATCTCACCGCCGGGCGATGTTCCGCGCGCTCGCCGCGAACCTCGTGGCTCACGAGAGCATCGAGACCACGGATGCAAAGGCCAAGGAGCTGCGCCGCTTGGCGGAGCGCCTCATCACCCGCGCCAAGCGCCTGGGTGCTGTCGCCTACACGCCGAACGATCAGCTCAGCGAGAAGGACCGCGCGCGCCGGCTCGCGGCCCAGACCCAGGTTGGCCAATTTCTGCGCCGCTTCGGCACGGTGCAGGACAGCGGCGAGGTGGAGAAGATCGACCTGGTCGAGAAGGTGTTCGTGGATCTGGCCAAGCGCTTCGAGAAGCGGCCGGGCGGCTACACGCGCATCATCAAGCTCGGTCATCGTCGAGGTGACCACGCCCCGATGTCCCTGATCGAGTTCGTCGAGCGTGGGTCGTCGTCCGGAAGGCCGGCGAAGAGCGCGAAGGCGGACAAGGGTTCCAAGGCCCCGAAGGCAGCCGCTGCGGCGGCCGACGGTCTGGACGGCAAGAGCGTCGACGAGCTGAAAGAGCTCGCGGCGACCGCCAAGATCGAAGGACGCAGCAAGATGAACAAGTCCGAGCTCGTCGAGGCGCTCCGCGCCAAGAGCTGAATCGTCGAAGCACGCTCGTGCGTCGACAGGTAGGCGGGCACCCCGGGAGACCGGCGGTGCCCGTCGCGCATTTGGGGTGGATGCTTCGGGCTCGCGACTAGACTGACGCGCATGCGAACCCTGCGCTACGTCGTGTGCGACGTCTTCACCGACCGACCGCTCGAGGGCAATCAACTCGCGGTCTTCACCAACGCCAGCGGCGTCGATGACAAGACGATGCAGGCACTGGCGCGCGAGACGAACTTCTCCGAGACGGTGTTCGTGCTGCGCGCCGAGCAAGGTGGGCACGCCAAGCTCCGGATCTTCACGCCCGCTCGCGAGGTGCCGTTTGCCGGACACCCGGTGCTCGGCACGGCGTTCGTGCTGGGCAGTCCGATGACGGTCGACGACATGCGTCTGGAGACCGGCAGGGGTGAAGTACCGGTGGCGCTCACGCGCGAAGGCGGCAGGGTGACGTTCGGCCGCATGCAACAGCCGATTCCGACCTGGAAGACCTTCGAGGCCGCGGACGAGCTGTGTGCGGCGCTGGGTGTCGAGCGCTCGGAGCTCCCCATCGAGTCCTACGACAATGGGATCGTGCACACCTACGTTGCGCTCGCGTCACGCGAGGCGGTGGCCGCGGTGCGACCGGACTTTGCGCGGCTTGCCCGGGTGCCCACGCACGGCGTGAGTGTGTTTGCGGGCTCCGGCCTCGAGTACAAAACGCGCATGTTCGCGCCGGAAGCGGGCGTGAACGAAGATCCGGCGACGGGTTCGGCGGCGGGGCCGCTTGCGCTCCACCTGGCTCGCCACGGGCGGCTCGCCTTTGGTGACGAGATCCGCATCGAGCAAGGCGCCGAGTTGGGACGGCCAAGCGTGCTGTTTGCACGGGTCAGTGGCACGAGTGACAGCGTCGAGCGGGTGGAGGTGGGCGGCTCAGCGGTCGTGGTGGCGCGGGGGGAGTTCCGGGTTTGAAGGGCGGAGAGAGAGAGTTCACAGGAAGACGGAAGGGCCGAGAAAAAATAGAAATTTTACTTCTGCCCTTCCGGCCTTCCTGTAAATCCTCTGAACTGAAGAGCTGACAGCTTGCAGGGTGGCGTCAGCTCGATGGGGGCGGGTCGTCGTCGCCGGGCGCTGAGGTTGGGGTTGGGGCTTCGGTTGGCTTCTCGGTGGGGTCGTCGGCGTCGGTCGGTATTGCCGGTTCGTCATTGGCCGGTTCGGCGTGATCGGCTTTGGGGGCGGCGACGGATGCGGAGTCATCGTTGTCGCGGTCCGGTCTTGACGAACTTGGGTCGTCGTCGGGCTGGGTTTCTTCGGTGCCCGCGTCAGCATCGGGTTTCGGAGCGTCCTCAGCCGGCTCCGGCGCCGGCTCTTCGTCGCGGCGGCCTCGGCGGAGGGCGATGGCGAGCAGCGCAAACAGCGCACCGACCGCGATGGCGATGGCGGCGCCCCAGCGTCCGGTGGCGCTCTTTTTCTGGACTTCGCCCCTCCGCAGGCGCGCGAGTGCGTCTTTCGCGCGGCCGTTGTCTGGGTCGAGCTCCAGGGCTCGGTTGAAGAGTACTTGATCCGCAATGCCCTTCTCGGCCAGGACTTCACCCTCGAGCGTCAGCGCCAGGCTCTGGATCCGCTTCTTGTCTTCGGCGTTGCCAGTCAGGCGCTCGGCGCGGCGGAGCGCGGTGAGTGCCGCGGGTCGATCGTCGTCCAGCTTCCTGCGCGCGAACTCGAAGTAACCGTCCGCCAGCTCGTCCTTGTGCTCGAAGCGGGGGTTGCGCGCGAGCACCTTGTCGTAGGCCACCCGCATTGCTTCGAGGTTGCCCTCGCCGCGCGCCTTCGAGCCCTCGTCGAAGAGCGTGTACACCTGCGCCAGACGCTGACGGTCGAGCTCACCGAACAGTTCGCGCGCGGTTCGATCCCAGGTCCAGTCTCGGGGCGGCTTCTTGCCGAGCTGATCTTCGTAGCTGTCGCGCAGCTGCCAGCCGGCCACTTCCCCCATCATCGCCACCGCCTGACGCGCCGCCTCGCGCACCTGGGCCCGCTCGGTGTTGGCGAACGAAATCACGATGCGCGCCGCGTCGGGATCGCGCACGCGTCCGTAGGCCCTGAGAACGTCGGCGAGCACCTGGTGGTCCTCGGTCTGCACCGCCTCGCTCGGGATCGCCTTGCCCATCGTGTCGAGGTGACGTGTGGCCCACTTGGCAATCTTCTCCGCCTTGTGTCGGCGTGCCTCGACCAGCGCTGCGACCGCTTTGTCCCCCATCTTGCTCAGCAAAAGCTGCACGTCCACCCGCAAGAAATCGCCGAAACGGCTGTGTACGTTGATCAGCTCGCGGGCAGCCTCGACCGTGCCAATGGTCGCGAGCATGCGACTGAGCGCCACGACCCCCACGAGATCTTGCCAGGCCTTGTTTGCAGGCTGGGCCGCCGCGATCAAGATGCTCAGGTAGTCCGGCGTCTCCACCCGTCCGCGTTTTCCCTCGGCCTCCATCTTCTTGCGCTGGCTGGTCCGGGCCTTGCCCCGTGCATCGTCGAGCGCCCGGCGCATGTCGTCTCGGTTTGCCTTGTCCGCAATCGTGTCGATACGACGCGCGATGGCCGCAACCCAGGTCGGCTTGGCCTCGAGCACCTCGGGCGCGGCCGACTCGCGGGTGGTGGCGTCGTCGCTACGAATGCGTGCGAGGACCGCATCGAGATCTTCCAGGTCCGTTGCGGTCGGTTCCGGCAGCGTGATCTTCGGCACCTCCGGCAGCGCTGCGAGTGCGCGATCGTGGCGCGGCGCAGCGGGGGCTTCGGCGCTCGGGGAGGAAGCGTGAGCTGACGGCAGCAGTGTCGCGAGCGACACCACCAGAGCAGCAACGCTGCTCAGTCCACGATGCGGAAATCGGGAAAGTCGCCGCTGAAGCTGCGCCATCGCGTGTCCACCCGATCTACGCGGGCCGCACTGGGACCCTTTTGTGCCCAGCCGTAGAGCTCGCGAATGCTCGTCTCTTCACCCTCGGCCAGCATCTCGACCGAGCCGTCGCTGCGGTTCTTCACCCACCCCGTCAACCCCAGCCGCTTGGCTTCGCGCTGGGCCGACGCGCGGAAGAAGACGCCTTGGACTCGCCCTCGGACGACGAGGTTCAGCTGCTTCAGCGCCATTCTGAGGTCAGTTAAAGCAGTTTTCCCCGCGATGGAACAGCGGCGTCGGAGCCTCGGGGGCGCCACTCTGAACACACGGTCAGCTCAGCTTTGATTTTGCAGCCCCGTCCATGATGTGATCCCACGCGTGGCGCTCGCGGCGGACCCGAAGCCCGGCGAAAGGAGCCCTTCGGAGCTCGCGGCGGCGCTCTCTCGCGCGGAGCGGGTCAGCGCCGCGCTGCGCGAGGTCGGGGTGGCCATCGGCACCACCCTCGAGCTCGATGAGCTCCTGGAGCTGATTCTGGACCGCGTGACGGAGCTGGTCGAGGCCGACCGCGCGACGCTCTACTTGCTCGACGAGACCAAGAACGAGCTGGTCAGCCGGTTTGTGGTCGGGCAGAACGTGCGCTCGATTCGACTGAAGGTCGGCCACGGCATCGCGGGGACGGTGGCCCAGACGGGCAAACCCTTCCGGATCAACGACGCATACGGTGACACACGGTTCGAGCGGCAGTGGGACCAGCTCACTGGGTACCGAACGACGACGATGCTCGCCATGCCGCTCAAGAATCACCTGGGCCGCACCATTGGTGTCATCCAGGTGCTGAACAAGAAGGACGGCGCCGAGTTCACGCTGGAGGACGAGGCCCTGCTCAATGCACTGAGTACCCAGGCGGCCGTTGCCATCGACAACTCGCGACTATTCCTGTCCTTGATTCAAAAGAACAAACAACTGCTCGACACCAAGGACCAGCTCGAGCGCAAGCTCCGAGACCTCGAGCTACTGTTCGATCTGGAGCGTGCGACCGCCAACGCGCAGTCCATCGAAGAGCTCATCACCGGAGCCCTCAGTCGCTTGGCCGCGGCGTGCGGCGCTCGCGGCGCTGCCATCATGCTCGCGGAGGAGGACAGCGGTGATCTCGTCGAGTATGCCTTCGACTCGACCGCCGCCGAGCCGTTGTCGCGCCGCGGTGTGAAGGCGGGAGAAGGTGTGCTTTCGACAGCCATGGAGCAAGAGCAGCCGATCCGCCTGGTCTCTGCCAAGGACGATCCACGCTGGCACAAGCAGCTCGCGCTGGGGATTTCCTTCGAAGTGGAGCCGGTTTTGGCCCTGCATTTGGAGGGCGACGGCGCGGCGCTCGGCTCCATTGGTCTGTTCGGCGCGGCCGGGGCGCCGCCGTTCACCGACGAAGATCTGTACCTGGTGCGCCTCGTGAGCGCGAACGTGTCCACGGCAGTACGACTGTTCCTGGCCAACCGAGCTCGAGAGGTGAGCGAGCGGTTGACGACCATCGGCAAGCTCTTGTCGCAGGTCATCCACGACTTCAAGACACCGATGACCGTCATCAGCGGTTACACCCAGCTGATGGCCGAGGCCGACGAGACGGAGCAGCGCGCCGAGTACGCCGAGGAGATCTTGAAACAGTTCGACATCTTGACCGCCATGCAGCGCGAGGTGCTCGAGTTCGCGCGGGGCGAGCGCACGATCTTCATCCGGCGGGTGTTCTTGAAGAAGTTCTTCGCCGACCTGACCCGGCAACTCGGGCACGAAGTGGACGGGCGCGCGGTCGAGCTCGAGCTCGAGATCGACACCAAGGTAGTGGCCCGCTTCGACGAGAATCGCGTGGCGCGTGCGATTCACAACCTGGCGCGCAACGCCATCGAAGCGATGGCGGAGCACGGGGGACGCCTCACCATCAGCGCCGGCCTGGACGGCAGCGACCTGGTGGTTGCCGTCAGGGACACGGGGCCGGGCATCCCGAAGCAGATCGAGGGGCGTTTGTTTCAGTCCTTCGTCACTGCCGGCAAGGCGGGGGGCACAGGACTGGGACTGGCCATCGTGAAGAAGATCGCCGAGGAGCACGGTGGCAGCGTGCTCGTGAACAGCTCGGCCAAAGGCACGGAGTTTCAGCTGCGTCTGCCTCAAGATGACGGCAAGGATTCGGCTCCCCCAGCCGCGAAGGCCTCGAAATCTCGAGGCGCCGGTCGCGGTCAAACGCCCAAGACCAACCAATGAAGCGCACGCTTGCCTTGCTCGACGAGCGCCGCGCGGCGCTCGAAACCTGCGGCTACTGCCCGAAGCTGTGTCGGGCGGCGTGCCCCGTGTCGGAGGCAGAACCGCGCGACTCGCTCACTCCCTGGGGCAAGATGAGCCTGGCGTGGTTCGCGGCGCGAGGTGACGTCGAGCCAGACGCGGAGCTGGCACTGACGGCCTGGGCTTGCACCGGTTGTTTCTCGTGCAGGGAGCAGTGCGATCACAAGAACGAGGTCGCGCATACCCTGGGCCACGCCCGTGCCGAGTATCGAGCGCTCGGGCTCGCGCCCGCCGCGTCGGAAGCAGTCCTGGCCGGCTTCGAGCAGACCCGCAAGCAGACCTCCGCTGCCCTCGAATCGTTGCGGAAGGAGCCCGGAGTCAACGAGACGAACGAGACGGCGCTGCTGCTGGGTTGTGAATACACACGGGAGCTGCCCGCGGAGGCTCGCTCCGCCGTCGCGGTCGCAGTACGGCTGTTCGGCGGTGTGCGCTTGGTCGACGGCTGTTGCGGACTGCCCCTGCTCTTGGCGGGAGATCCTGGCGGATACCGAGCGAACGTCGAACGCCTGCGGGCCTCGGTGGCGGGCGCGCCGCGGTTCGTCGTGCTCGACCCAACCTGCGCGCTCGCGCTGTCGGAGCTCGGACCGAAGACCCTCGTCGAGCTCGCTGGCGCGCGCCTGGGTGCGTTCAACCAGGTTCCACGCCTGGCGCGCACCCCGGTGCGTTATCAGGATCCGTGCAAGCTCGGACGAGGCCTCGGCATCTACGATGCTCCGCGTCAGCTCCTGGCTCGGGCACTCGGTCGTTCGGCGGACGAGTTCGCGCGCAACCGCGAAGATTCCCTCTGCTCTGGCGGTGGTGGTCTTCTACCCGAGACCATGCCCGAGGTTGCGTCACGTATCACCGAGCGCCGCTTGTCGGAGCACCGCGAGCTCGGCGGGGGGCTCGTGGTCACGGCGTGTGCGTCGGGCCTGAAGCGTTTCCGCAATCAGGGGGTCGACGCCGTCGATTTGATGAGCGTCCTCGAAGAGAGCTCGCGGCCATCCGATGGTTCGTCTTAGTCCGCGTCCCGGGCGACGCACAGTCGCGACGCGGGTGCTGCTGTCGTACGCACTCGTGACCTTCGCCTTTGCGCTCTCGGCGGGGTGGGGAGTGTTTGCACAGCGCAGCGCAGCCACCGAGGCCGACCTGATGCGTCGAGGTTACTTGCCGCTCTCGCTCGCGTTGCGAGATCTGGTTGCCAACCAGGACACCTGGAACACGCAGCTGAACCACATCACCACCGCTCGCAACCCGACCGACAAGCGGGTCTGGTTCGAGACGTCGCTGCGCATCGGGCGGCCGAAGACCTTCGGCGAGGTCCGGGCTTCCATCTCGCGAGCGTTTGCCAGCTCGGGTGACGAGTCGGTGCGAGCCGTGGGTGTCGATCTCTCCCGAGAGGCCTCGGCCATCGAGGACTTCTTGGCGCAAGACCGCGAGCTGCTCGGACGACTGTTCGATGCTCTCGATCGCGGAGACGCAAAGCGGGCCGACAACCTGCGCGACGAGCTGGTCACGCGGGGTGCGCAGGGGAAGAAGCGCATGAGTCAGCTCGAGCAGCGTGTGGCGCAGAACGTCGACTCGTTGCTCGACGCCGCGCGCACGCGGGAGCGACTGGCAATCCGCCTGCTCCTGGCGCTCTCGGGGTTCACGCTTCTGGTGGGCGTGTTGATGGCGTTTTATGCGCGGCGGGTCTTGAAACCCCTGGCCGCGGTCACCGATCGCGCGAAATCCGTGGCGCGCGGTGACCTGCGCCCGCACCCGGTGGTGCCCTCGAAGGACGAGATAGGAGAGCTTGCCACGACCTTCGAGGGCATGGTCGCGGCCATCGCTCGGGCGAACGAACAACTGCTCAGCTCGGAGCGCCTGGCCACCATCGGCAAGATGGCGGCCCACGTCACCCACGAGGTGCGCAACCCGCTCTCGAGCATCGCCCTCAACGTCGAGCTGCTCGAGGAAGATCTGGGTGAGCGCGAGGACACAAAGGAGGCCGTGACGCTGCTGCGGGCGATCAAGAACGAGGTCGAGCGACTCACACAGCTCACGGAACAGTACCTCTCCGTGGCCCGGCGACAGCCGTTGCGCCTGGAAGAGGAGCAAATCGACGAGCTCGTGAACGAAGCCTGTGTGTTCATGAGCGGCGATCTCCGCCGCCACGGCGTCGAGCTGAACATCGACATCGAAGAAGCGCTGCCGGCGGTGCGCGTGGATGAGGCGCAGATCAAACAAGCGCTGTTCAACCTGCTGCGCAACGCGCGTGAAGCCATGCCCAACGGCGGAGAGGTCACGCTGAGGGTCAGGCGCGCGTCGGGTGGTGGGCTCGACGTGACGGTGGATGACGAGGGCAGCGGTATGGACGAGGCCACGCGCACGCATTTGTTCGAGCCGTTCTTTACAACCAAGGGCCACGGGACGGGGCTTGGCCTGGCGATCACGCGGCAGATCATCGAGGCCCACGGCGGCAGCATCGCGTGTGAGGCGCGCCGCGAGGGTGGCACGCGGTTCTGGCTTCATCTGCCGCCGCGCGACGAGGCCTCCCCGCCGCCGCCGGCGAGTGAGGCATGACGAGGACTCCGGGCAGTGGCCTTTGCAGGCCGCCACGCTGCTTCGACAGGTGCAGGTGGAGTTTCGGGTCGAGGAGCGCTAATCCTCGAAGCACCTCATGTTGCCCGTGGTGACCATCGTCCTGGCGACCTCGAACGAGAACAAGGCGGCCGAGCTGCGCGCGCTGCTCGGTGATCTGCCCGTGCAGCTCGTGACCACCGCCGAGGTCCTGGGTGAGAAATTGACGCTGCCGGAGGACGGCGAGACCTTCGAGGCCAACGCCATCCAAAAGGCGAGGGCCATCTGCGAAGTGACGGGCATGCTCTCATTGGCGGACGACAGCGGGCTCGAGGTCGACGCGCTCGGTGGTCGTCCGGGGGTCCGCTCGGCACGTTTCGCCCACGACCGGGCCACCGACGCCGAGAACAACGCGGCGCTGTTGCGTGCGCTCGAAGAGGCAGAGCGCGGGCACGAACGCGGGGCGAGGTTTCGCTGTGTGCTCGCGCTGGCGAGTCCATGGCTGGGCGGCGAGGTGAAGACCACCGAGGGGCGTGCTGAAGGGGCCATCGCACGGGATCCGCGCGGGAGCGGCGGATTCGGCTACGACCCGCTGTTTCTGGCTGCCGATGCCGGCGGCAAGGCGATGGCGGAGCTCAGTGATTCCGAGAAGAACTGCATCAGCCATCGCGCGCGCGCCGTGCGCCACATGCGCCCGGTGTTGATCGAAGTGATCAACAGCCAGCTGGACGAGACCGAGCGCATTTCGGGCTAGTCCACCGGCACCAGCTCGACGTTCTCGATCCCCTTTTTCGGATCGACGTCCACTACCAGGAAGTGTCTGCCGATGTTGTCGAAGCGCTCGGGGATTGCTCCGCCGCCGCCGGAGATGAAGGCGGGGATGCCGGCGTTGTCGAAGGAGTAATAGCTGTGGATGTGGCCGTACAGGGTCAGATCCACCTTGCCCTTGGCCAGGCGTGTGAGCAGCTTTGCCGCCTCGTTGCGGCTGGCAAAGGAGCCGTTTCGCACGCCCACCGGATCGATCGGCGGGATGTGCATGGCGACGATGTGAACGTCGTTTTTGCTCTTGGCGAGCCAGCCGTCGAGCCAGTCGAAGACCATGGGATCGACGCTCGCGCTCGCCGAGTCCAGCATCGAGAAGCGGACCTTGCGGAATACGAAGCTGAAGCTGGCTCGTCCATACCAATCTTGGTAGGCGGGCCCCTCGTCACCGAGCTCGTGATTGCCGAGCGTCGTGTAGTACGGCACGTCCAGTGACGTGAGCTCACTCTTGAAGCGCTCGAGCTCGTCGACCTGACCTTGTTGGGTCAGGTCGCCCGCGCCCAGTAAGAAGCGCAAGCCCTTCACCTGGTTCATCTGGGAGTAGAGCTCACCGACCCGATCGATGGCTTCCTGCACGTCGCTCATCACGGCAAAGCGCCATTTCGAGGCGTCGTCGCGGTCGGGTGGGGCGAGCACGAAGTGGGTGCGTGCATCCGCAGGCAGCGTCACGCGGTAGCGTTTGCGGGTCGGCAGCTTCTGGTCGAGCAAGCTGACGGTCAGCGGTTTGCCGTTGCTCTCCGCTCGAAGCTCGACGTCGGAGAGCACGTTCTCCAGGCTGAGGATCCAGGTCGGTGCGACGCTCTCGCTCGTGATGACGTCCATCTCCCACGCCGGAGCACTGCTCCAGAGCTGGAGTTTCCCTGGCTGGAGCTCGCGGACTGCGGCCAGCCCATCCGTGACCACGACCTCGATGCCGTGTTTCTTCGCCTTGCCGACCTCGAGATCTCGCTCCGCGCGCTCCTGAGTCGGGCGCAGGCAGCCCCCGGAGAGCGCGAGCGCAATGGCAGACACCAATCCCACACGGCGAACGAGCTGCATCAGTTCACTCCCTGTCGAAACAAAAGTGAGGCGCCGAAGATCGCCGCCGAGCCGACCTGGCCCTCGACGCGCACGCCGAGATCTCCGAAGAACTGTCGCACGTCGAAGCCCAGGTGGCCGGCCACGCCGCTGCCGAGACCGGGGACCTTCAAGCCTGCGGCGTAGTCGTCATGGCGATGGTCGTAGAAGAGCTGCGCCTCGCCCGAATTCGCGCCGCGTCCCAGGTAAAAACCGAACGCAAAGCGCAAGAGCAACAGGTCATTCGTCTCGGGGTCGATGGGAACGCCGGGCACGCGATACTCGAAGCGCTGGAGCGCGAGGCCCGTGCCCGCCTCGACGAAGGAGCCGGCGAGCGCGCTGTCCCAGCCCGCGAGATCAGCGCGAGTGCTGACCGAGACTTCGCCAGTGAGCGAACGAAAACCATCCGAGTCGAAGCGCTGGTGGGTCACCGCCGCCTCGAGATCGACGAAGCTGCCATCCGGCGCCACTTCGTGCGGCGTCGGGCCAGTGAGACGCCAGGCCGCGAGCATGCGCACCCGCGCGTTGTCGTCATCCAGCGCGAACCAGGCGCTCGGGGCGAGGCGCAGACGGCCGACGCGGAGGTCGACGCTCTCGACCAGGAAGTGCCGGTAGCGAAACTGCGGGTCGTAGACGTAGCGGTGGCCGAGCTCGCTGACCAGCACGGGTGCGAGACGCGGCGCAGTGCCGGCACCATCGGGCCCCGCCGCCGTTCCGTAGATGTCTGCGGCCCAGGGCAGGAAGAACAGGCCCGCGCCGGCGATGGTCACCACGGCGAGCGGTCCGACCACGTAACGACTGGCTCCCGTGAGGGCGAGCCCGGCGAGCCCGCCCACCATCGTGCCGAGGCCGGTGAGCTGGGCGAGGGCCAGATGTCTTCCGGTCTCGGTGCGTCCGGCTGCGACGTGTCCTGCGCCGTGAACGATCGCTCCCGGTCCGATCGCGACCGCCGTGTTCAGCAGACGCCGGGCCGGATCGTGCGCGGTCTGGTCGACGGTTTCCGGCGCGTCCGCGCTTGCCGGTCCGACACCACTCTGATCCGGTTTCCATTCGGCGTCGCCGAGGTGCGAGGGTGGCGTGTCAGCGTCGTCGTCGGCGCGGCACGGCATCACGACCAGAGTGGTGAGCAACGCGACCGAGATCGCGTGCCGAGCTCGCAGCTTCAACCCCCGCTGCCGCCTGGAATGTCGAAGTGGCCGCCGAGCTGGAAGGTCAGCCAGCCGTGCCCTGCGCTCTCGTCGCCGGGGGCGTAGGCGTCGGACTTCTTGCCGGCGGCGTCTTGCCACTCGGCCTTACCAAACGCGCCCGCCCCGAGCGTCACCATCGGTGACAGCGAGAAGAACGGGGTAACACGGATGTCGGCGCCCAAACCGATGCGGAACTCGAGGGGAGCTTCCGTCATCTGTAGCTGCGTTCCATCCTCCCACTCGGCCTTGAAGCGCCGCCATCCGAGATCGATCTCGGTGAGGAACCCCACACGATCGGCGTCGGATGAAAATCGGAGACCGATGGCGTAGTAGTCGCTGCTGCCGGTCTTCTGGCCGCCGTTGGCGTCCGGTCCTGCGCTGCCCTTGCCGAGCGCCGCGCGCTCCCAGGTGAAGAACACGTTGTAGTTGCGCGTGAAGCGCATGCCGACGTCGACCTCCCACAGGGGACCGCTCGAGGCGTACTCACTCCACTTCACCTCGTCGTAGCCGTTTGGCGTGGAGCGCAGCCAGAGATTGCCAAACGGCACGAAGTAGCCGATGCGCGCGCCGAGCCAGAACGCGGTCTTGGGTGCTCGGTGCCTTGGCTTGGCGGGGGGAGGCGGCTCCCAGACCTGCTGTTGTGGACCGTAGTAGTAGCCCGGTGGCGGCGGCTCGTAGGCCCCTGGAGGCGGGCCCTGCGGAGGCGGGCCGGGCGGTTCGCTGTAGGACTGAGGAGGCGGTCCACCGGGTGGTGGCCCGCCCTGCGGCGCCGGCGCTGGTCCCGGGGCTGGTGCGGGTTGCGCAGGTGGCGGGGGCTTTTCTCCCCCTTGGGCCCACCCGAGGGCGGGCGCAAAAAACGCGACCAGTGCGACGGTGACGGCGGTCCGACCCATGTGCCGGAGGATAGCACCAGGCTTTCGGCGCGGCGCGTCGAGGTGTCGTTGACCCCGCCTGTGCGGGCGTGTTAATCGACCGCCGCCCCTGCTGATTCGGGGGTTTTTCTGCGCTCTGCCCCGTGCGGAGTGGCCCTCCAAGGCGAGGGCTTTGGTGAAGCAAAACTGGAAAGGTCTCGGTACCTACGGGACGGTCGGACTTGAGCTGGCACTCAGCGTGCTGTTTGGCCTCTTCGTAGGAAATTGGCTCGATCGAAAGCTCGGCACTCGCTGGATTGCTCTGGTGGGTTTCGGATTCGGTCTCGCCGCTGGTGTCCGGAGTCTCTGGCGTGCACTGCGCCAGGCCAACCTCGACGCCGAGCGCATGGACCGCGAAGACCGCGAAGCCAGGAAGAAGTTCGATGACGACGAAGACCCCGACTGAGAAAGACCCCGGCACGGCGCGCGCCGTCTGGACGGTCGCGCTCGTGGGTGCCGCGTTCACCGTCGGCGCGGGCTTCGTTGGTGGGTTCACACTGACTCGCAGTGTCGCCCTCGGCGCGGTGATCGCGACGGCCAACCTGTGGGTCATTGGCTGGGTCGTCGGCGGCATGTTCGGTGACAAGCGAGGTCGCGTGCCGTGGCCGCTGATCGCCGTGTTGAAGATGGGTGTGCTGTTCGGGGGGCTCTACCTTCTGCTCAAGACCGGCTGGGTCGAGCTGTTGCCGGTGATGATCGGCTACGGCGCGTTGCCCATCGGTGTCGTCATTCGTCAGTTCGGCGCCCCGCGCGCCGTGGGTGAGGAGACCTGAACCATGCCCGAGCACGCATCCTGGCTCACGCTGTTACTCGCGTATGCGAAGGACACCCTCTCGCACAACGCCGAATCGATCGGTGATTCCATGGTTGGGCATCACCCACCCACGTGGCAGAGCTTCGAGCCGATCACGGCCTCGCTGCTGGTTTCGCTGATCGTGATTCTGGTCGCGCTGCGGGTGAAGTCGCGCTTGGCCGACGCCAACGAGGCCGTCATCCCCGACGACCAGCTCACCCTCCGCACCTTCATGGAGGCGTTCCTCGGGTACTTCTACGATCTGTCGAAGAGCGTCATGGACGCGGACCGGGCCAAGAAATACTTCCCGATCATCGGCACCTCCGCCACGTTCGTGTTCTTCTCGAACATCATGGCGCTGTTCCCCGGGCTTCCGGTGGCGACCAGCAGTCTCAACATCACCCTCGGCTGTGCCCTGGTGGTGTTCATCTACTTCAACTACGTCGGTATTCAGACCAACGGCATGGCCTACGTCAAACACTTGATGGGGCCGAAGATCTGGCTCGCGCCGCTGATCTTCCCGATCGAGGTGATCTCGCTGTGTGTCCGGCCGATCACCCTGGCCGTACGCTTGATGCTGAACATGGCCGTCGATCACCTGATCTTGGGGATCTTCCTGGCGCTGGTCGCGACCCTCGTGCCGCTGCCAGTGATGGTGCTCGGCATCCTCGTGGTCGTCGTCCAAACCCTCGTCTTCACCCTGCTCACGAGCATCTACATCTCGCTCGCGACAGAGCACGAAGAGCACCACTGATTTCCCTAGATTTCCCTCAGAATTCGGCTTAGAGCCGCCCCGCCCCCATAAAGGAGACTTGAAAGTCATGTCGAAGAACAAGCTGGCGCTGGTCGTCGCTACGCTCGTCACCCTGTTCGCCACCAGCGCGTTCGCGCAGGATGGCGGAGCCGCTGCCAACAAGTTCTCGGCCCAGGCCATGGCTGCCCTCGGCGCCGGCCTCGCGATTGGCCTCGCCGTGCTCGGTGGCGCCATGGGACAGGGTCGTGCCGCAGCGGCCGCCCTCGAAGGCATCAGCCGCAACCCGGGCGCCGCGGCCCGCATTCAGACGCCGATGATTCTCGGTCTCGCACTGATCGAGTCGTTGGTGCTGTTCGCGTTCGCGATTGCGTACCTGCTCCAGGCCAAGGTCATCTGATCGCGCCTACAGTCTAGCTTTGGACGCCGGTGCGACTTCATCGTCGCGCCGGCGTGCCTTTCTGCGCTCGGTCTCATTTCTTGCGGCGGAAGGCCCGGCCCGCGTCCGCCAAGACGTGGGCCCCGAGCAACGCTGCGGCCAGCACGACGAGCAGGTAGCCGACGATCTCTCGGCCCGATGCGGCGAGCGCCGCACCGCCGATGATCAGTGCCGCGCCGACCACGGCGGAGAACAGACGGCGCCCCAGCCGATCGGTCGCTGCGCCCGCAGCCGGGTCGAGTGTATTGAGCTTCAGCCGCCCGAGGCGCAGGTCGTCCAGCACCTCTTGGAGCTGTTGCGGCATGTTGTAGGTCGCACCGCTGAGCTTCTCGATGCGTCGGAGCAGCTCATTGCCCAGGCGTTCGGGTGAATAACGCTTGCGCAGGATCTCGACGAAGAGCGGCTTGGCCTCCTCGAAGACGTCGAGCTCCGGGTCGATCTCCTTGCCGACACCCTCGACGGTCATCAGCGCCTTGCCGACCAGCATGAAGTCGGAAGGGATCTCCAGTCCGTACTTGGTCGCACCCTGCACCAGATCGCGGATCATGGCCGAGAGCTCGATGTCCTTGAGCTGTTTGCCCAGGTACTTCTCGGTCAGCATGCCGACCTCGGCGCGGTAAGCGTCCATGTCGATCTTCTTGGTCGGCGTGCCGATGGCGTACATCGCATCCGCGATGGCCTCGTAGTCCTTTCGCACCGCGCCGACCATCACGTCGACGGTGAGATCGCGCATGCGTGGCGACAGGCGCCCGACCATGCCGAGATCGATCATCACCAAGATGGGGTCTTCTTGCTCACCGAGCACCATCACGTTGCCGGGGTGCGGGTCGGCGTGGAAGAAGCCGTCCTCGAAGATCTGCTTCACGATCACGTCGAGGGAGATCCTCGCCAGCTTCTTGCGGTGAAAACCCGCGGCCAGGGCGTCGTAGACCTTCTTCCCCGGGATGAACTCGAGGGTGAGAACGTGCTTGCTCGAGGCTTGTTTGTAGACCGCGGGGAAGCGCACGTTGCGAAACCCCTGGAAGTTCTGGGCGAAGCGAATGGCGTTGTCGGCCTCGGTGGCGAAATCGAGCTCGGCCGTGATGGCTTTGTCGAACTGCTGCACCAGACCGACGGGGTTGTAGATCTTGCTCTCCGGTATCGTCCGCTCGATCAGGGCCGCGAACGTATGCAGCAGATCGAGATCACTCGCGATGGTCTCGGCGATGCCCGGCCGCTGCACCTTGACCACCACGTCCTTGTTGCCGTCGTCGGTGCGCAGGACCGCGCGGTGGACCTGGGCGATGCTGGCTGCGGCCAGCGGTTTCTCCTCGAAGCTCTCGAACACTTCCGGGAGCTCGGCGCCAAGCGAGCGCTCCACCTGGCGTTTGAGCTGATCGAACGGGACTTCCGGCACGGAGTCCTGAAGTTTTTTCAGCTCCGCCAGGAGCTCGGGGGGGAGCACGTCGGCGCGGGTCGAGGCGATCTGCCCGAGCTTGACGAACGAGGGGCCCAGATCTTCGAGCACACGCCGGGCGCGAACCGCCGTTGAGGTCTCCTGGCGTTCCTTGGCACCGTGCTCCTCGTCCTCGGCTGTGATCTCGACGTCTGTCGTCGCGCCTTTGGCTGCAGGCGGTGGCGTGCTGTCGTGTGTCTTCTTCGCCTTGCCGAAGCCGATGCGCTGGGCGATCTCGCCGAACCCGTGGCGCACCAACACCAGTGAGATCTTTCGAACTCGCGCGATGTCGCGAGCAGCGTGGACGATGGAGACCATCTTTGGTGCTCAGTCGTCGCCGATTTGGCTGAGCCCCGCCGAGAGCTTGGATTTCAGCGCGGGCAGATCGAAGCCGCCGGGGCGATTGGAGGGGGGCGCATCGCGTAGGCCGAGCGCGACGCCCTTGGCGCGGTCCCGCGCGATCTTGGACAGCCCCAGGCGATCTCCGAGCAGATCGAGCACCTGCTCTTCCTCGGTCCCGATGCCTCCGTCGAGAGTCGCGATCCAGATTGACGCCGCGAACGTGAAGAGCCGCGTCAGCCGGTTCATGCGAACCGTCTCCACTTCGTCCAGACTGAACTCGCGCCCGAGCGCGGCTTCCATCACCTTGATCGAGTCGGCGTCCAGACCCAGTTGTTGTGCTGCTCCGCGAATGCCGGCGGCCTCGGCGGGGTCGACCGCGCCGTCGGCCCACGCGACCGCCACCAGTGCGAGTACGGTGTCACGCCCGATGTCGATGCTCATGGGAGTGATACTAATTCACGGTCCAGCGACGTGCGACAAGTCGTGATGGAGAGCTGCCGCGAGCTCCTGAGAAGGGCCCGAAAGCCCGGCTCAGCGCACACGAATCAGGGTGCCGCGGTCGTATTCGGTCGGCAGTGCGGCGGTCCAACCCGCCGGCAGGCTGGGCCCCGTCCAGTTGAACAGGCGCTGTGCGTCCATGGGGGTCAGATTGACACAGCCGTGGCTGCGAACGCGGCCGAACGAGCGGTGCCAGAAGGTGCCGTGGAGACCGTAGCCCTTCTCGAAGTACATGACCCAGGGCACGTCTTGAATGGCGTAATAACGGCTGGCGTCCTCGTCCTCGAGGTTGTCCATGTCACTCGACAGGAGTTTGACCCAGACCCGGTGTGTACCAACCGGTGTGGCCAGGATGCTCTTGCCCTTGCCCTTGCCGGTCGAGACAATGGTCGCGAAGATCGGCCGTTCGCCCTCGTACGCGGTCAACACCTGGTTCGCAATGTCGACGTCGATCCAGCGCTCTCCAGGGGCTGCTTCGCCAGGCACGGGCGCGGTCGTGGGGGCCCGCACGTCGTGGTCATTCACCCAGCGATCTTGTGCGATCCGGAACCAGCGATGTCTTTCCTTGGTGACGGTGTCGAGGACCTTCAGGCGCTCCCACTGCGGGCGGGTCTCGGAGCTGAGGCGCGAACCGCCGGGTTTGCTGTAGACCCGTGCGTGGTCTTCGTAGACCCAGGCTAGGTTCAGCATCCCATCGGTGATTTCGATGCCCCGGAGCGGGAGCGGACGCACGGCCCCCAGGTCGCGCATGGGGATCCAGAGATTCTTGGTGGTGAATGCGAAGGGATCAGCACCCCGCTTCGCGACGTTGACGACCGCGACTGCGAAGCCGGGCTCGAGCTCCGCGTCGGGGGCGATCTCTTCTGCCACCGACAGCGTGTGGTATCCGAGCGCGCCGTTCCTGCCCACGAAGTGGTAACGGAACGGCATGCCGTCGGGCATTTCGATCGGACCCTTGCGCGCGCCGACCGGTGGATCCGTCGACAGTCGCACGCGATCCTGACAAACCCAGGCGAGCGGCCCGACCATCAGCCAGTACCCCCGACAGCCAGCGCCGCGCTTGGCCGCATACAGCGGCAGCCGGGCGCTCATTTCGGCGGATCCCCGACGCGCCGCGTGAGGAGCCGGTCGCAGATAGAGCGGCTCGTCCTTCTCGGGGATCTCCACACTGGCGATCTCGACTGCGATTGGCAGGCCACCCTCCACCCAGGGCAGAGGTTGGGCCTCGGCAACCCGGGGTGTCACCAGGGCCAAGGCGAGCGCGATGGAGAGCGGACGCACCGCTGGCGAGTGTAGCGCTCGGGGACGGCCGCGCCGAAAATCTCGGCTTGTCGCGCGCGTGGAATGTTCAGTCGAGCAGGCGTTCCAGGCTGGGAAGCGCCACGCCGTGGGCTCGCCCGAGCTCCAGGATTTCGGCCCCGAGCACTCGATGCTGAGCTTGGAGCTTGGTACCGAAGTGGCTGTCGACGAAATGATTCGCCTCGGGCAAGAGCTTGCCCACGACGGAAAAGACCCAGCGCAGCGTCCGCGGTGTGACGCCGCGGAGGGCCAGCACGAGCGGCAGCTCGATGGGACCGATTCTCTGCGCCAGCACCAGGGCCTCGCGCGCCGCCTGGGCACCGAGCGAGGCGAGCTGCGGATTGGCGAGCATTGGCTCGACTCCGCCGGCGCGGCTCACTGCGACCGAGATGGGAAAGAACGCGATCGTGGTCGCCGGGTTGCGCTGTCGCACGTCTCTGGATGAGCGAGCGGGGAGGCGCGAGCGCCGGAGTGAGACAACCAACGCGCGCACGCTGTCGTTGCCGTCGACGTCGCGCTCCTCGAACAGGCTGGGTGATGCGCGGAACGCCCAGTACTCGTCCACCCCGTCGGGCCCTTCACTCGATGCCAGCGCCGGCATGGCAACGAAACAATTGGCGGCGGTCCAACCTTCGAGCCGAGCGAGCGAGAGCGGCAGGAGCGGCGTGAGCGCGACCACGGGTATTTCAGGGCCACTCTGCAGCAGCCGTTCCACGTCTTCGTTCAGCTGGTCGGCGCGCACAGCGAGCAGAATCAGGGCGGTGTCGGGCGGGATTTCGCTTACTCGTCGCGGCTCGGCAATTTGGCGGCGCAGGCGGTCTCCGTTGCGCCGCTGGATCACGAAGGCCCGCGTCTCGGTCAGCCGGGACGGGCGCACGACGAACGAGACCTGCTCTCCGGCCTCGGCGAGGTGAACACCGTAGACTCGGCCGAGGGCTCCGGCTCCCAGAACTGCAACTCGCACGTTCGCCCCCGTCGATCAGCAACACAGCGGGCGGGCGAAGCGGCGGCGCTGTTCGCCACAGCGCGCGCGCCCTGGCGCGTCAGCCATAACTGAAGCTGATCTCGTGATCGCAGACCTTGAAGTGATCTCCCTCGTTGATCACTTTCCGCTGCACACGCTGGCCGTTGTACTCGACGCCGTTGGTCGAGCCCATGTCGACGATGTAGTACTGCCCGTTCAAGTACTCGACCATCGCGTGCTGACGCGACACGTTCGGATCTTTGATCGTCAGGTCGCTAGACTGCTTGCCGCGCCCGATGATGAAGCGATCTTTGGTGATCGGAAAGCGCTCGCCCGAGTAGTAGATGTTGAGCGTGCCGTAGGGCTGCTGCGCCGGTGGGGCCGGCGGAGGCGGCGCCGAGCGCGGCATGGGTGGGGGAGGGGGCGGCGGACCGCCACCACGGCCGCCCATGGTTGGCGGGCCCGGCGGAGGCGGGGGTGGGGGTGCTGCGCTGCGGTATTGCTGGGGCGGCGCAGGAGGCGGTCCGGGCGGTGGCCCAGGGGGCGGAGGAGGTGGAGGAGGTGGCCCCGGCGCACGGCGCGCAACCGAACCGCCAGTTGCTGGCGGCGGCGGCGGCGGCGGCGGAGGCGGCGGCGCTCCGCCCGCCGACGGGAACGTTCCGCGCGGTGGAGGCGGAGGGGGAACGGACGCGCGAGCCTGCGGCGGAGGCGGCGGTGGCGTGGGTGCGGCCGACGATCGCCCTTGCGATGACGTGGGAGGCATCGGCGGCGGCCCGCCGGGGGGCGGCGGAGGCGGCGGCGGTGCACCCATCGTTGCCGGGTGCGCAGTGCTGCCATACCCGCGCTGGCGGGCGTACTGCTTCATCGCGTCGTTGATCAGGTAATCGACGGAGCACTCGAGCTCCCGCGCCATCTGCTCGAACTTCTGCCAGAGCGATTCGCGGCATTGAAACGTACGAGGAACCTTCTTGTTCGGGTCGGACGATTCCATCACTTGCCCTTGGTCTCACCCTTCTTGGATGCCGCGCGTTTCTCCATGGCCGGCTTCACGCAGTACTGGGCAAACTCGCCGACGGTGGAGACCTCTTTCACTTCCTGACTCTTGCCCTCACCCACCGCGCACTTCCACTCGCAGTCGGTCATTTCCTTGCAGTCAGGCACCTTCCCGCGGTCCCCGGTGAGCGGGTCGATCTTTCCGAGCTCCGGCTTTCCGCCCCACTCGTAGTAGTAGCCCATGGCGCTCAGGCGAACGGACGTGGCGTTCTCTCGCCCGAGGTACTTGTCGACCATGTTCTCGGGCTTGTCCTTGCCCTTCATCTCGCCGATCAGAGCGCCGTAACGGAGCGGCTCGGTCAGCGCCATGTGTCGGACGCTGGACAGCTTGCTCATGAATTCGCCGAGCTGCGACGTGTCGCTCATCTTCAACACCAGCTCGGCGGCGACCCAGCGGATCTTCCAGTTGTCGTTGGAGAAGAGCCCGTAGAGTTTGTCGACGACCAGCTTGCGCGGCAGCTCACCGACGCGCTTCAGCGCCAGGTCGCGCACGCCGTCGGGTGTGTCCGCCGCCGAGGCAAGGTCCAGGATCGTCGCCACGTGTTTGGCGTTGTTCTTGTCGAGGTTGCCCTCGAGCGCGGCGAGAGCCGCTGCCCGGCGCTTCTCTTCCTTCTCGACCTTGGCGAAGTCGAGCAGGAAGTCGACGGTGGGAACCCCTCCAACCTTCTTCATCGAGGAGAAGACACGCAGCAGCTCCTCTTCCTGGTACTGCGACAGCTGAGCCTTGAACTGCGCCGGAGTCGGGTTCAGTTTGCTGGCCTTGTTGGCTGCCTCGACCAGCGGAGCCTTCTGCTCGATCCAGTGGGCCGAAGAGATGTCCTTGGCCACCAAGACCAGCTGTTTGCTGGCGGCTTCTTTGGTCGCCGGGTCGGCCAGCTCGGCGATCAGATCTGCCATGCGGTCGAGCTTCTTGGCTCCCGGCAGCATCTGCGGCGGCAGGCGCGTCACACCTTCGGCACCGAGCTCGCGCAAGACCTGCTCCACGCCGTAGAGCTGCGACGACTCCTCGAGGCGGTCTGCGAAGTCGGTCATCGACCATTCCACCAGCGCGGCTCGCAGGCGCTTCTTGTTCTCATCGCTCTGCATCAACCCGCCTTCGGCGTGGGTCAGCAGTGCAAAGGCCGCGTCTTTGTATTCGAAGCTGGGATCCGCGGGCGCGGGCTGGCCAGCTTGCGCCTTGGGTGGCGGCTTGCGCATCTCCTCTTCGAGACGCGGCACCATGCGAGACACGATCTTCTCGCGGCTTGCCGGCGGCATCGACTCGAGCGCGCTGACCAAGCCGGGTTGGTCGTCTTGTCCGAGGATGCCGATGCGCCGGCCTCCGCGCGCCTTCATGCGCACCATGCCCATCGCGGCCTCGACGCGGAGATCGATGGGGTACTTGTCGTGGACCAGTACCGCGATCAACTTCCGTGGCCCTTGAGCCGTCGTTGTCCAACGCTCGATGTCATCGTTCGTGGTCCGACAGCCGGCCGAAGCCGCGCCGATCCCGATCGCGACGCCGAGGGTTGCACCTCGGACAGTGCGTCCCCAACGCCCGCCGAGATTCCCCGAGAACCTTTTCGTTTTCGCGTACCTTGCCATTCGAGGGCCCGCCCGCATCGCTGCCGAAGGAAGAGCGAGGATAGTACAGGCTCGCCACGAAATGACTCAAGCGAGCGACAGGAAACGCCCTTCGATAACTGCCGGAGGGCGACGCTGAACGGAGGTACCCCTGCGGCGGCCCGCAGCTTATTTTCCCTGTGAACGCACCTGATGTAGGTGAGTAACTTACATGGGCGCTAGACCCTTTTCGCCGCGGCGGCACGCCGCGGCCGATCCCGCGATGGCGGAGGCCTCGGTCGCTTCCGACAGTCCCGTGCGTTTGTCGGGGCGAGGGCGCGAGGCCGCCGCCCTGCTTCTGTTCGCGGTTTCCTGCTTCCTGTGTCTGGCGCTGGCCAGCTATCGGCTCGACCCCAACGACCCAACGGTGAGCGGCAGTGACTGGGTGGGACCGGTCGGCGCATTCGTTGCCGGCGTGCTGGTCCGAGCCTTCGGCCTGGTCGCGTGGGTCGTCCCGCTCGAGGTCGCCCTGATCGGCCTACCGCTCCTGCGGCGCAAGGACATCGGCTCGGCCAGTCTGCGGGTCGCGGGCGATCTGGTGCTCGCCATCGTGCTCGCGTCCCTGACCCGGGTGGCATTGCCCGAGCTGCTCGTGTTCGGGCGGGTGCCGTCGGGTGGCAACGTCGGTCTGGTATTCGGGGAGCTCGCCCGCGGCTTGTTCTCGTCGCTCGGTTCTTTCCTGGTTGGCGGCACCATCGTGGGCTTGATCCTGATCGGTCGCAGCAGCTTCTCGTTCATCGCGCTCGTGCAGCGGGTGGTCGCGTTGGCTCAGTTGTTCTCGTCGCGCGCGCAGAATGCCTCGAGGCGTTTTGGTGGCGCATGGGCAGAAGCGCACCGGCTCCGCGAGGAGCAGCGTGCACAGCGTCGCGAAGCGGCCGCGCCCCAGATCACCTCGCATGAGACGGACGAGGCGATCATTGCGCAGCTGGTGGACGACGACGTCTTCGTGCCGCCCGAGATGACGGGCACGCCGCCGATCGCGATTTCCACCGCGCTCAGGGCGGCTGCTCCCGAGTCAGCGGAGGAGATCCTGTTTCAGGCGAGTCCGGCCAGTGCTTCAGACTTGGAGCAGGCGCCGGTTGCGCCGGCGCCGGTCGCGCCGCCCACGACACCAACGCCGGAGCTCGGGGCCGTCGCGTTTCAGGCCGTGGAAGCCCTGGACCGAGCACCCGACACCGGCGCTGCGGTCGAGGGCGCCGAGGCGGAGGTCGCGGAGGAAAGCGACGCGCCGGTGGTTCGAAAATCCTCCCGCGCGAAGGCCAAGTCCGACGAGCTGGTGATCATCGACACCAAACCCGCCCAGGCGGTCAAGCGGGGTTCTGGCCCGTCGCCGCGCACGGCGCACGGCTACACCTTCCCGACTCCGTCGCTGTTGTTGCCACCCAGTCACGTTCAGACGGAGGTCGACCGCGAGCACATCCGACACAACGCCGCGCTGTTGGAGAAGACCTTGGGTGACTACGGCGTCACCGCCCGGGTCGAAGAGGTTCACCCGGGGCCCACGGTCACCATGTACGAGGTGGCGCCGGAGGCCGGGACGAAGGTCAGCAAGGTGGCGAGCCTGGTCGACGATCTCGCGCTGGGTCTGTCCCGCACCGTGCGCATCGTCGCGCCGATCCCGGGCAAGAACCGCATCGGCTTCGAGATCCCCAACGACGAGCGCATCCCCGTGAATCTGCGCGAGCTGATCGAGGACAAACACTTCGCCAAGCTCGCCGAGAAGGCCCCGCTCCCGGTCGTGCTCGGACGCGACATCGTGGGTGTGCCGTTCTACGCGGATCTCGCGTCCATGCCCCACGTGATCGTCGCCGGTGCCACCGGTGCCGGCAAGAGTGTCGGCCTGAACGTGATGTTGTCGAGCCTGCTCTTCTGCCGTAGCCCGGCCGAGCTGCGGTTCTTGATGATCGATCCCAAGGTCGTGGAGCTCGCACCGTTCGACGGCATTCCGCACATGCTGTTGCCCGTCGTCACCGACATGAAGAAGGCGGCCACCGCACTCAAGTGGGCCGTGGACGAGATGGAGCGGCGCTATCAGCTGTTCGCCAACGCCGGCACCAAGAACATTTCCACCTACAACGGCTGGGTGAAGCGCGTCGTGTCCGGGGAGGCGCCGCTGCCTCCGCCCGAAGAAGTGCAAGCGCTTGCGCCGGACGGCTCGATGGTGAGCGTCGCCGCCGCCAAACAAGGCACGGACGGCAAACATCTACCGCACGCGCTGCCGTACATCGTGATCGTCGTCGACGAGTTCGCCGACTTGATGATGCAGCAGGGCAAAGAGGTCGAGGTGAGTGTGGCGCGCCTGGCACAGAAGGCGCGCGCCGCGGGCATGCACGTCGTGCTCGCCACGCAGCGCCCGAGCGTCGACGTGATCACCGGCATGATCAAGGCGAACTTCCCGTCTCGCATCGGCTTCCGGGTCGCGCAGAAGGTCGACAGTCGCACGATCTTGGACGAACAGGGTGCCGAGTTGCTGCTGGGCAAAGGCGACATGCTCGTGAAGCTCAACGGCTCGACGGACACACGCCGGGTGCAGTGCCCGTTCGTGAGCGAGGAAGAGGTCGCGGCGTTGACCGAGTTCGTACGCCGTCAGGGCGCCCCCGAGTATCACGACGAAATTCTGGCGGCCGTGGAGGAAGACTCCGCCGACGCGAGCCCCGAGGAGCAGACCGACGCGCGCTTCGACGAGGCCGTGAACGTGGTGCGCGAAACACAACGCTGCTCGACCTCCTGGCTGCAGCGCAAGATGACCATCGGCTACAACCGAGCCGCGAAAATCGTGGAAATGATGGAGCGCCGGGGACTCGTGGGTCCACCGAACGGGGCAAAAGATCGAGAAGTCCTCATGCCCCCAGGCTGACGACCCGGCGGCAGGCTCAGCGGGCGGCGCGGGCGCGGCCCGGACTCGGGATTCGTGACGCTCGTTTTGCAGGCAGCCGCGGGGTCGGCCTATGATCCCGAGATTGCAGATGTCCGAGCCGGACGACGTCATACCCGTACCGCACGACGACGACGATGACGACGTCGCGTGGGCGCTGCAGACCGCGGCGGTCCAGTGGCGTCGTGGCGCAAAACCGGACGCGGTGCTCTGGCTGCGTCGCGCCGTCGAGTCGGCGATGGAGGTGGGGCATGTGCAGCGCGCCACCGAGCTGAACGAGCGCATCGCTGGCGTCGAAGACCAGCTGGTCAACGACATATTCTCTTCGCCGCCTCCGGCGGTGGCCTCCGGGGCCGACGTCGACGACCTGCTCGACGCCACCGTCTCCGCTGGCCGCGCCAGCATCGACATCGAGTTCGACGACGAGAACGAACACACCGAGGTCGTCTCGTCGGCAGACCTGTATCACAGCGGCGGGGCGCTGCCGCCGTCGGAACCACCGACTGCGCAGCAGCCCCACCCGACCTCCGCGCCGCCGCCCGCGCCTGCAGAGTCCGCGCCGCCAGGCCCGCACTACGCCGATTCGGCGGTGCCGCCGCCGCCCGCTTCCGCTTCGCAGCCGCCACCCCGCCGGCGTGTGCGTCCGCCTCCGGCCCCGTCATCGATGCCGAAGGACGAGAGCGTGCCGCCACCTCCGCACCTACCGCGCGCAGCAGGAGCGGCGCCGCGTGGGGTGCCGGACGCCGTGTTCGAATCGCCTACCGTGGTCCCCGCGCCGAGGTCCGCGCAGGTCTTCGAGGCGGTGCCCGACTCGACGCCGACGATCGCCACGACGGAGGCCGACATTCTGGGTGAGCTGCCGCCGATCAGCGCGGCGTTCGACGACGGCGCCGCGTCGATTCCGTCACCGCCCAGCTTCGAGGAGCAAGCTGCGGCGGAATCGGAGCCGTTCGATCCGCGCGCTCTCGCCCTTGGTGATGATTTCGACGATCCGAGCACCGAAGCGTTGCCCGTGCCGGACGGTTTCCCGGAGGCTCCCGCGCTGCCGCCCCCCGAGGAAGGGGAGGCCTGCATCCGCGGAGTGAGCTTGGTCAACGTGGCCGGGTTGCAGGATCTTCCGCCCGAAGCGCAGGCGGCCTTGGTTGCGAGCGCGCGCCTCGAGCGGCTGGACGTCGATGAGGAAGTCAGTGCGTTCGCGGTCGCTCTGGTGGTGGAGGGCTGGGCCAGCATCATGCCCGCCATCGCCGATGTCGCGTGCGCCTTCGCGCAGGTGGGTGATGTCGTGTTCACGGACGGCACGCTGGACGAGAGCATCTCGATGCGTGTCGTTGCCGGCGAGACCGATACCTACGTTGCCGTCTGGGACAGCGAGGCGCTCAAACAGGCGACCTCGGACTGCCCGTGGGTCGCTGACGAGCTGCGCGTCGTCGCCGACCGCTTTCAAGCGCTCGCTGGCGCTACCATCGGCCCGCTCGGTGAGCGGCTCGACGATACCTTGCGACAGATGGTGACCAGTCGTTGTGAGGTGCGCACGGCGCTGCCCGGCGACGAGATCGTATCCGCCGGCAGACCCGTCGATGGCATGTACATCGTGGGCGCGGGGGTGGTCGAGCTGACGGCGGGTGCCGACGTGGTCGGTGAGCTCGGCCCCGGCGAGTTCTTGTTCGCGACCTCGGTGATGGCCGCGTCCAACGCGCCGATGGGGGCGCGCGCGGGGAAATCCGGCGCGCTGCTCCTGTTCGCGGAGCGACATGCCGCGCACGAGCTGCTCGTCAGTGTACCGCCGCTCTTGGAGATCCTCGCCGGCTGACCGCCCGCCCGTCGCTCGACTCGATCTCCCAGACCAGCGCCTGATTTCCCTGGGCGCCGGCGAAACGCAAGCCGATCCAGCGGGCCCTGTTCGCGATGGTCGGGCGCCCGTCGGAGCGCAGCTTGGGAAAACGAATGCGATAGGCGCTGCGCCAAGGCGTCGTGTACGGGAAGTACGTGCGCTCGATGGCGCCCGGCTTTTTGATCGGTTCGATCTCGAGCGGTGCCGTCTCGCTGCCTTGGTCGTCGATCAGGCGCACGATCCATGCGGGGTTGTCCGCCGACAGATCTCCCCACTTGAAGCGTTGGGCGTGCAGCGCGACATAGAAGGTGTGCGACGAGCGCGTCTCTGCCAGCGAGCTCTCGAGCAGCGCGCGGCGTTGGTCGACCGTCAACCGGTAGTCGTCTGCGTAGCGCACCACGTAGGCCCAGCGGAAATCCCACGACTCGTAGGTCGCGGTCACGGCGAGCACGTTGTCCAGCTCGGTCACCGTGATCAGGTCGTCGCTGCGGGTCCAGCGGTCGAGCACGATCTCGTAGTCGGTCGGCGCGTACTCGCGCGCCCCTTCGGTCAGGGGGACCTTCGGCTCCGCGCAGGCCATGAGCAAGAGGCCTGCGAGGAGCGCGGCTCTCGGGCGGAGTGGCATCGAGCCCGAAGCGTAACCCTGCTTGGGTGCGAGTTGTAGTTTCGGTACGTCCGCCGCCTGCCGCAAGCTGGCCTCGGCGGTCGGAAGCACGGGCGGCAATTGCCTCAGATGGGGCGCAAGAGCCCGCTGGCCAGGGCTTTTGCGACGACGCGGTGAGTGGCCGTGTGACCCGGACGGTCGGCAAAGACCCGCCCTCGCGGTGGGCCGCCGTACAGCGCCAGGTCTCCGATCAGGTCGAGAAGTTTGTGGCGGGCGAGCTCGTTCGGTTCGAGGGGCCGTGAGGGCCCGAGTACCCGACCTTCCGCGTCGAGCACGACGACGGCCGAGGGGTCGACGTGGCGAGCGCGCCCAGCTCGGCGGAGCGATTCGGCGTCGTGTTCGAAGCCAAAGGTCCGGGCCGCGGCGATCTCGGCCATGAACGCCTCGGGTTCGCCCCGGTGCTCTGCGCGCTGGCGGCCGAGGCCGTGTCCGAAGTCGACCTCGACCTGCAAGTGCACGGAGTCGCCCGGCTCGAAGACGTAGCTGCTGGACCCGTCCGAGAGCTCGGCTCGTTCCGCGACTACGAGGCGCGGTGGCTCGCGCCGACAAGCGAGTGTCGCGAGCGCGCGCCCCAGCTCGAAGGCGCCGCCGTCGAGCAGCGGAACTTCGGGTCCGGTCACCGTGACGACGACGCCGCTCCGAAGGCCGAGACCAGCCAGTGCAGCCAGCATGTGTTCACACAGGTCGACCTCGTGCCGACCGTGGCGCGCCCTCAGGCAGACGCCGTGATCCGTGCGCACGAGCGTCAGCTGCTCTGGGCTGGCTTCATCGTCGCCGAAACGAAACAGGAGCGGTCCGGGGCGGGCATCGAAGCGGATGCTGGCGCGAGCGCCGCTGTGCAGGCCGCGCCCGTGAAGCTCGACGTACCCACTCACCGGCCGCGAATGTCGAATACGCTGACGACGGCGATGAGGGCCAGCAGCATGAGCAGCCCTACCGCGTGAACGTGGGCCTCGATGCGGGCGTTCGGGCGCCGTCGTGTGACCGCCTCGTAGCACAAGAACATCAGCCGCCCGCCGTCGAGCGCGGGGAAAGGCAGCAGGTTGAAACCGCCCAGATAGGCCGAGAGCAGCCCGAGCAAGAACAGGTACTCAGCCGCACCTTGTTCAGCGGCGCGGCTGGTCTCCCTCACGATGCCCACGGGCCCCGAGACCTCGGGTTTCTCCCGTCCCGTGATCATGCGACCCAGGCCCACGACCAACGCCTCGACGACCTTTGCCGGGTGGATGACGGACTCGACCGCGGCCTCTTTGACACCCAGGGCGGGCACGGAAGAGATGGGGCGCACACCGATCTGTCCGCCCCCAGCTTTTGCCTTCGGCTCGGGGACGACCTCGATCACCTTCTGATCGGACCCCCGCAGCACGGTGATGGACATCTTCTTGTTGGCGCGGGGCAGCACGAGCTCGGGAATTTGCTCCCAGCGTTCGATCTTCGTCCCGTCGATGGACACGACCTTGTCGCCATTCTCCAGACCGGCGCGCTGCGCCGCACCGTCCTTCATGACCTGGACCTTGGTGGGGTCTCCGCCGATCAAGAAGGCCACGAAGAAGAACACCGATGCGAACAGGTAGTTGGCGAGTGGGCCGGCGACGATTGCCGAGATGCGCCCGACCAACGAAGCGTTGGCGTAGCTGCCCTTGTCGTCCGGGTCGATCTCCTCGAGCGGGTTCATGCCCGCGATCTGCACGTAGGCGAGGAACGGGATCAGCGCGATCTGGTAGATCGTGTCGCTGCCCTTCGGCTGATGGCGCCAGAGTGCGGGGCCAAAGCCGATGCTGAAACGAATCACGCGCATCCCGAACGCGCGCGCCGCCAAGAGGTGACCTCCTTCGTGGATCACCATCAGGAGGGCGAGTCCGAGAATGCTGATGAGGATCGTCACTCAGGCATTTCTATAGCCTTCAACGCCCCGATCCGCCATGTGGTGCGGGGTGCTGCAGGGCTTTTTCAGGTCGCGGCGGCGCGCTTGACTGCACGCGAGCGCAGCACCCGAGCGCCGGGCGCGCCGTGGATCCGGGTCAGAAGACGAACGACGCACCCAGGCTCACGGCGGGGTAACCGATGCGGAGGGTGAGTGCGATTTTCTCGCTGAAATGAAAGCGCCCGCCGGCGTAGCCCGCGGGTCGCACGCCGGTCGCGTTGCCCAGGTAGAGCCCCCAGCCGGGCTCGCCAAACACGGACCAGTTACGGCTGAGCCAGAAGTTCCACTGCATCACGAACGGAATGAAGACGGCTTGTTTGTCCTTGGTGAATGCGATCCAGTCGAAGCCGAAGCCCAGGCCCACTGTGTTGTTGATCGACTTGACGAAGCCGTTGTCGACGAGCTCGATGGTGCCGCGAAAGCCCGGACCGTAGCCGCGGCCCGCGGTTTTTCCCGGCGGATCGAAGCCGAAGAAGAAGTGCGGTTCGGCCTCGAAACTGTAGTCCGGGTGGCGTCCGGGATGTTTGATCACACCCTCGTCCGCCCTGGCCGGACCCCCCGACAAAACCCCGGCGCCGATGCTCGCGCACAGCAAGAGGGCCGACTTTTTCCGGGTCATCAGCCTTGTTCTTAGCGGACCCCCTGCCGATGTCGAGTCCCGTTGCTCGGCTCCGCAGCCACTGCTAGCTTCCGCGCCCCGGAAAGCGGGGAGCCCATCGGTCTTCGCCGGGGCTCGGTGCCGCGCGCGCGCGTCGGCCGACAACGAGGTGCTCTGATGACTCAGCCCAATCTGCCCGGCGCAGGCGCCGGCGAACAGCCCACCAACCTGCAGCTTCAGGGCGGCGCCGCCATCGTCGCGCCCGTCAGCGCCTTCCCCGGCGGCGTTCCCGGCAACGCGTTGATCGTGCTGCCCCTCTCCAAGCCCAACGACGAGCTGGTGGAGTCGATCAAGAACGGCCCTGTGGCGATGGAGCTCGAGCAGATGTGGAAGCTGCTCGGTTTCAATGGTCCCGCGGTGCAGGTGCAGGACGCCGAAGGGCGCCCCATCGCCATTGGTCTCGAGGATCTGCTCTCGGGTCTCGAGAAGCACTGGTCCGAGAACAAAGACGACCTCAACCGAGGTCGGCTCTTGGCGCAGGAGCTGATGAAGTACACGCGCTTCGATCGCGCCGAGAAGGTGCTCTCGAAGGTCGTCGCTGCGGGCGGAACGGGCGAAGACTGGCTCGGTCTCGGCGTGGCGCAGATGCAGCAAGAGAAGTGGGACAAGGCCGAAGGCACCCTCAAGGGTGCGATGAACCTGATGGCCGAGAACCCCTACCCCGCACTGCACCTGGCCAAGGTCGCGAAGGGCAAGGCGGACAAGAACGCCGAGCGCGAGTGGATCGAGCGCGCCGTCACCATCGACAGCGGCTGCGTCGACGCCTGGGCCTACCTGTACGCGTCCGTGCGCGAGAACGAGAGTGAAGAGGCCGCGCTCGAAGCCGTGACGAAGCTCGCGGATGCTGAGACACACAAACGCTCCGCGGCCCCGTACGTCGCGCTCCAGGGATTTTACTCCGGCGAGGAGAGCACCCGGGACAAGGCGCTGGAGTTGGCGAAAAAAGCCGTGCAGCGCAACGACAAGGACGCCCTGGCGTTGATTTCACTCTCCGCGCTCTACGGCCAGGCCGGCAAGCTCGACGAGGTCATCGGGCTGCTCTCGAAACACGAGAACGGCATGATGAGCGACGTGCGGTTGGCCAATAACTACTTCGAGGCGCTGTTCCAGGCACGTCAGCTCGACAAGGTGACCAAGCTGCTCAACGCCCTCGCCGGTTCGTCGAACCGCGAGGTGAAGCAGTTTGCCATCGAGCGCTCGCGCGCCGTGGCGCAGTACCTGCAGCAGCAACAGCAGCAGCTCGCGGGCGCAACAGCCCCCGGCGCGTGAGAGCTTCGAAGCTTTGAAGCTTCGCTGCCTGAGCGCATCTGCGGCCGACACCGAGATGTTGGCCGCGGCGGCCCGACTCCGCTGAAATTCGAGGTGTGAAGTCGGGTCAGGTGATCTCCGGCAAGTACCGGCTCGTGCGTCGCCTCGGAATGGGCGGCATGGCAGAAGTTTGGGCGGCGACCAATCTGCTGACTCAGCGTGATTTCGCCGTGAAGTTCATCCTGCCGGCGCTGGCGGGGAACGCGGAGGCCGTCGACCGGTTCTTCCAGGAGGCCAAGGCAGCAGGACGTGTACGGCACCCGAGCATCGTCGACGTGTTCGATGTTGGAATCGCGCCCGATGGTCAGCCGTACCTGGTGATGGAGCTGCTGGCGGGTGAGAGCCTCGAGTCGCGGCTGGCGCGCGCGGGCAAGCTCGGGCCCCTCGAGACCTGCGTGACGCTATCGCAGATCGCCCGCGGTCTCGAGCTCGCACACCGCGCGGGAGTGGTGCACCGCGATCTGTCAGCCGGCAACGTGTTCCTCGCGACCGACAGCCAGGGCAGCGAGCCGCTGCCGAAGATCCTGGATTTCGGCGTCAGCAAGATCCTGACTCCGGGCCTCGAGCTCAAGGTGCGCACGGGCAACGGCGCCGTGCTCGGCTCGCCCCACTACATGAGCCCGGAACAGGCCCGCGGGGCCGAAAATGTGGATGCGCGCACGGACGTGTGGACCCTCGGTGTGCTGCTCTACGAATGCCTCGCAGGCATGCCCCCGTTCCGCGCCGCGAACTACAACGCGCTGATGCTGTCGATCATGTCGGTGCCCCACGCTCCGCTCGACGCGCGGGCGCTCGGGCTCGACTCGGAATTGCTGCGCTTGGTCGAGAGCTGCCTGGTGAAGGATCGCGAGGCACGCACGCAGTCCGCGCTCGAAGTCGCCGAAGAGCTCGAACAGATCGCGCGTCGGCTCTCCCATCCGGATCGGGTCGGAGGGCAGAAACGACGCGCGACGGATCGCCTGCCCGACCAGCGCGTGTCTCGGCGTTCGCTGAGCCAGGTCCCTTCGGCCGCGCGCCTGCCTGCCAGTGCATTTCCGGTCGGAGTGCGCTGCTGGCAGTTTCTAACGCGGCACACAGCGCCTGGCGGTTTGATGGTGGGGGGTGCCATCGGTGGAACCGCGGTTGGTCTTGCGATTGGAGTTGCGATCGCGACGAGCAAGGGACCAACGACGCCCGCAGCGCGGACGGCGGCGCCGATGGCCGTTGCGAACCCGGAGCAGCGTCCGCCGGAGCGTGTCGTCGAGGTCACGGAGCCCGCACCGGCCGCGTTGGAGGAGGTCGATCTGGTGCGCGCGACCGCCCGAGCGCTCGGAGTCAAGCGCCCCGCTCGGGGCACTCCGCCACCACCTGCGACGACCGCCGTCGCCGCCACGCCGCGCGGGAACCCGTACTGACGCCCCACGCCGGTCTGACGCCCTGATTGGTAGTCGGGCCGGACGGGTTGGGAAAAGGGACGCGCCTTCGATCAGTTGCGCTGCCGCGGGGGAGGGCCGGGGAGCGAGGCACAAATTCGCAGCTCGAGTCCGGCCGAGGTGCCCCCGCCTCGCCCGGCCCTCGGCCGCTGTCGCGGCCTCGTGGCGGTCGTTCCCCCCCAAGCGTCGGTCCTCGGCCGCTGTCGCGGCCTGCGGGTCGCCGCGGGGGGGGAAGGCGTCTGTGAGCGCTGGAAGGTCAGCGCCGAGGACCGCGCGGTCGGCGAAGGCAGCGGCGGAGAGAGGGGCGCAAGGAAGAGAGATAGAAGCCAGTCCCCCGCGGCGCAGGGCGAGTTGATGCCCGCGTGGGCGTCGCCTCTCGTCGCCTGGGAGCAGCCACCGGAGCAGCGGTCCCAACGCGCACCGTGTGCCCCGCTCGGGCTCGGTCGCGCTGCTTTGCTGCGCGAGCAGGCGAGCCCATGACGCTGCCGCTGCCGAGACCACCGAGGGCAGTCCGTGCACACCTCTTTGTTCGAAGTGTGCGAGAGGCGTGGTTCCGAGCTCTGCGCTCTGCCGAAGCGCGTGCGTGAAAAGAGCGGTCGCGCGACGATTCGATTCACATTCTTCTTGAGATCTAACCGGCCAATCTCGGATTGCCGCCGAGTTGGCCCGTGCCGGATTGGATCGCGATGATCGCGGCGGAAGAAAGTAAGAGGGCCCGGACAATCACCTGAGCCCTCGGGTCGTCGCGGTGGTCGCGTTTGACGGCGCTACCTTCGCATGCCATCCTTGCTGCGGCCAGCTTTCTGCATTCGCAGCGGTGGTCGTTCTTCAGCAGGTGGAGTGCTCTCGCGATGAGTGCCACAACGTGCTCGACGTTTGCCCGGCCTGCAACTTCGGCAGGCTGTTCTGCGGCGAAACCTGTCGGCGGATGTCGCGGGAAGCCTCCCAGCGCCGTTACCGCACCAGCCTGGGGCACCGCACGACGGCGGCACGAGTGGCCCGCTGGCGTGAGCAGAAGAAGAATGTAACGCACAGCACGGCTCGAGAAGTTGGCCATCGTGAGAGCGTCGCCCCGCTCGTAGCCGAGATAGCCGTCATCGTGGCGGCCTCGAGCTCGGGCAGGAATCGACCGATGAGCTCGATCTGGATGGGCGTTGCACCTGGGCCGAGGGAGATGCGCGTGCTCGCGATGGCCGGCCCGAGGGAGACGATTCTCAGGCCCGGTTGCTGCGCCCGCCAACCCACCCGCGGCGTTGCCGCTGTTGCTGGAGGCGCTGGCGCTGTGGCAGGGCAGTCGGTGCGCGTTGCGCTCGCTGCGGAAGAGCGGGGCGTCGAAGCGGACTTGTCAGCCTACGACGGGATTCGAGCGGACGACGGCGGGCGGCGCCAGTACACCGTGGAATGGGTCCCGCCCCCGGTCGCGCTTCGCCGCCGTCATCGTGATCTCTCCCGGTGTCGACGACTTCTGTGACTTGAGGCAGCTGCTGCTCTTTGGAGTGCCTTGATGACCGAGTGCACCTCCGGAGAGTCCGGCGCCGCTCACGGCGCGGGCCACGCCAGGCTGTGCTCGTAGCGCTCGAGATGCGAAATCTCACGCCACCATCGACGAGGTCTGCCGTCGCCGTGGTGTCGTTCGGGAGGAGCTTCTGCAGGCCGAGCGCGGACCTCAAGCGTGTCCCGGGCGCGCCAGGAGCTCTGGTGGCTGATCCGCAATCAGTTCGATCGCCACTACAGCCTTCTCGAGATTGCATCGCTGTTCCGTCGCGACCACACGACCGTGCGCCACGGCATCCGAGCTCATCAGCGACGTGCAATCCTATGACCAGTGGCTTCGCGAAGCAGCGCCGACACGGGTCTGCGCGTAGCGCGCTCGGCCATCGGTCATACGCTGGTCGACGACAACGGCACGATTGCTGAGGCCAACGAGTTCCTCTCGGCGCTGCAGGTCCGCGGGCTATCGCCACGCACGGTTCGGGCGCATTCGATCTACTGCTGCTCTATCGATGGATGCGCGCTGGCGCCTGAGCCTCCAGCAGCCAGCGCAGGACTTGTTGGGCTTCATCGCAGCTCAGCGCGAAGCCGGTGCGGGGCCACGGTCGATCGATCGGCGGCCGACGACAACCCGGCTCCTGTTCCGCTTCTGGATGAATCGAGAGTTTGGCGTCGGCCCTCGCGTGAGCCTGCCCGCTGCGCACTACCAGGGGACCTGGCCGTGATCGTGATCCGGCCTTCACCGGCTCAGGCGGCGCGGAGGGCTCAAGCTGCGCGTCACGGAGCCGCGCAAGCTCGTCGAGCCCCTCACACCCGAGCAGGTGCGAGCCTTCCTTCGCAGCCTCACGCGCTACAGGGACTTGGCCATCGCCCATTTCATGCTCCTGTGCGGGCTTCACCGCACGAGTGCTCGGGCTCGAGCTCGGTGACGTCATCTCGGCGACAACCGCGTTCGGGTTCGCGGCAAAGGCGAGCGCGATCGCGCGCGCCCCCTGCCGCAGGTGCTCACGCACGCTGCGTCAGTATCTCGAGCTCGAAAGACCAAGGCAGTGTAACAAGCCCCGACTGTTCGTCGTCTTGCAGGGTAAACACTGCGATGGCCCAGACGCCGGCTGGACTCAGGAGCCTGTTTCGGCATCGGCGTCGCCGTCGGATCCCGCCATCGCCAACCCTCATCGCTTTTCGACACACGTTTCGGCGCCGACATGGCGCGCGCCAGAGTACGTTTGCCGGTTCTGCAACAGATGATGGGCCACGCCGACCTGAAAACGACTCTGCAGTACGTCCGGCTGTCCAGGCGGACGTGGCCGACGAATTCCGCCGTGCGCTCAAGAAAAATCGCCGGCCGTTATCGGCGATGAGATTGCACCATGGCGCGTCGCAACCCCTTCGCCCATCTGCCGCCCCTTCGCGCTCGAGTTCTTGCAGAGCAGCCGAGCGCGGGTGTCGCTCTGAGCCAGTTTCATGGCTGGTTGAAGGCCAGTTACAGGCCGCTCCTGCAGCTCGACCGCTCGGAAATCGACCGATTCCTTCAGCAGTTGGCGAAGGCATCCGTTCCCGAGCATGCGCGCACCCGACGGCGTCGTGTGGCCCTGATGTATTTCGAGTGGCTCCATGCACGGGGTCTTCTCGGCTTCGACCCTCGGTGCGCTTGGCCGCGTTCGAATTTCCCGCTGCCTCCGTCTGCCAGCCGGTTTCTCGAATTGCTCTCCGCAGCTCCACATCTGGCTCAGTCGCCAACCACGTGTCTGTCGTCTGCCTGCAGCGCGTTGCCATCTCGAATCGTGGCTCGCGTGGCTGCATGCTCGCGGTTTGGCTGCCTGCACCCGAGTCAACGCGATCCAAACGTGCGCGCATATCTCGAGTGGCTCGAGGAGCAACGCCTGCTCTCCGTGCCTGCCAAACACCCTGATTCGTAGCAGTGACCTCCCCGAAGCTACCGAACTACCTCCCGCGTCCGGTCGCGCTGGACATCGATCCGTGCTCCAGCGCCGGCTCAAGTCCGGCTGCATCTACTAGCTCGGCTTGCTCCTGATGCGATGCACCGGCTTCGCATCGGCGAGCTGATCGCTTTGCCGTACCAATGCACTCGCTCGGACCACAGCGGCAACACCTGCTCAAGGTCCCTCTCGGCAAGCTCCGCCACCGAGCGGCTCGTTCCGCTCGACCCTTCCACCGTCAAGCTCATCGCAAACTGCGGCGGTTGGGTCCGCAAACGCTCCCGGCTGCTCGCCACCGCCACAGGTCACAAAACCCGCTACGAGCTCTATCGAGAAGCCCTTTGCAAAGCCTGCCGCGGACTCGTGTTCGCTGGAGTCCATGACGACTCATCGGCTCCGCCACACCTATGCGACCTCGCTCCTGGCTGCCGGAATGAGCCTTCCCTCCGTGATGAGGCTGCTCGGTCAAAACCGACTACCGCATGACTCTGCGGTACGCCGAGATCAGCGGCTCCACCGTCCATTCCGAGTTTGCCGCGGCACTCGAGCGAATTGCCGAGCGTTACCCAACCGTTCTCCCCCAGGCGCCGAGCGCACCTTCCCCTCTCGACCCGATGGTCGCTGTCCGAGGTCGCTCGATACATCCAGAAACGCACCCAAGACGACGCACTCGATCGCCACGCCGCACGCTTGCTCGTCGGCGTGCTCGCCGACTGCAAGCCGATCTTCGCAGACTGCTTCGCAAATCTCCCCACAGAGCAGCGCGGCACCATTGGCCGGTTAATTGACGGGTTTCCAGGCGCGCAGCTGCGCTTGCGACGAGTCACGCGGAAACCATCGCGCTTTGCCACGAGGGTGAGCGCGTGGCGCTTTGCGCGTCGCAGGTGACGTTCGAAGCGTTCCACGTCGTCGAGCGCCGCGCCTGGTGGCGGCGGCGAGGTCGAAAAATCGTGGTAGGCGAGAAAGCATGCCTCTCCTCTCTTCGGTCTCAGATCTCGAGCTCCGCGGACGCCTCTCCGCTGCCGTCAGCAGCGGGCGCGCCGCATCGACGGAGTCTCTTTCACCTGGCGGCCCGACCGCCGCAAGCTTTATCTCGAGGGCGCGTGCTCGTGCTCTTCGCGTACCGGTGCGTGGAGCGCCTGGGGTCTCCGAGGACGGCCAACCGGCGTGCGCGCGTCGCCCGCCTGGCAGCCCTTTCTCGGATCCTCGACGAGACTCGCGTCCGGCGACGTGCACCTGACCGGGCTGCTTTCTCCTCTCCAGGCTCCCCAAATGGAGGACAACGTCGAGCGGCTCCTGGCCGAGGTGTCGCGGAGAATCGAAGCGTCAGCTCGAAGAGCTCATCGCCCGCTGGTCTCCGCAGCCGGACGTGCCCCACCACGATGGCGCCCGAGCCCGCGCAGCCGGAGTTATCAACAGTGTCCGGGGCAGGTAGCTCAGTACCACCGCCTCGGCCCTCGATCCATCGTGCTCGTCTCCAGCCCCTCTCGCCGACGACTGTTCGGCTGGGTCCACCGCCCGCGTCGAGGCTCCGCGACAAGCTCATGCCGGCACCTGCTCAGCCGAGATCCCCCGGCGACCCGGCGACGCCCTCGAGCTCGGCCTCCGACCTGAGATCGCGGCCGCGATCCAACATGTCAGCCGCCAGCGCGCCGCGCAAGCGCGTCGCGAGACGAAGCCGGGCTCACGACATGCCCGTCGATGTCCAGCGGGAGCCGTCCGGTGGGGCGCGGACGCTGACCAGTGCACGTTCCGCGACGCCGAAGGCGTCGATGCTCGGAGAGACCCGTTCGACCATCAGGACATCGTTCCCTTCGCGAAGGGGGCGGGCCGACCACCGTGGACAACTGCTGCCTGCTCTGCTCGGCTCACAACTCGTACCGAGCGCGACAGGTGTTCGGCGAAGAGCATCCAGGCGAGATCCCGGGGCTCGCTCGCGCAACCAACCGCACGCCAGCGCCTGCGGTCTGGCCGCGCCCGAGCCCGAAGTGTTCGAGAAGTGCTCGTCTGGTGCTCGGGGTTCAAGCGGGCCCAGGCACGGCATGCGCGTCGAGCAGGTGCGCGTGACTGCGCGGGGTTCGAGCCCTCGGTCGAGCCGCTGCTTGCGCCGCGATCGCCGTGCTCACACCCTGCGACGGTCCGGGCACACCCCCCAAAGGGCGCGGCAGGCGCTGGTCTCGGCAGCGGCAGCGTCAGGCAACAAACGCGAGCGAGAGAGAGGGTGCATCACGTGACTCGAAAGGACGCACCAGGAAGAGGCTCACCGGC
>JADJKB010000011.1 GCA_016706225.1 Myxococcales bacterium | reverse complement strand
CGGCGGCAGCGGACCGTCGACAACACGCTGGGCCTCGGTTTCGTGGAGCTCGGTTATCAGGCCAAGATCGCCGAGCGCGTCATTGCTCGCGCTCGCGGTGGGCGCGACGAAGGTGTTCAAAGGCAAATGCCCGAGTGACCGGCAGCGGCGGCGCGGCCGACGATCACAGATCCCCGCAGGAGCGGCAGTCGTGGACGACGGTCTCGAGACCTATGGTTCACTTGCCGACGTTGACGCTGCGTCTCAGCGCCGATCCGATCTGAACCGAGTGCGTGCGGCCGGCGGCAGGTTCGGCAACATCCAGGTCGCGGGCTGCAGCTACACCTGTAACTTCTCGTACTGAGCAGACGCGCTCTCAGTCGCACGAACGCGATCTGCGGCTGCACGGTCCCGCGCTCAGCCGAAAGCCCAGCGCACATCGTATCCCGGCTGTCCGATCGCCGCGTCGTACTCTGCCTTGCGCCTTCAGTTACTGCATCGCAATCACTGAGGCGGTCTGCGACCCCGCATCAACCGGCGTCCCCCGGCAACAGCGCGCAGGGCGAGGATGCAGTTCACGTAACCGTCGTCTGAATCCGAGCTCGCGTAACAAACGGTGTTTGATCGCCGCGCGGCATTCACTTCTCCGCACAGGCGTTGCAGGTGGCGTTCTTGGAAGACAAAGGACGGTGAGTGCACGCTCGCATCGGCCGGTGCATCTGCCGCCAAGCGTCTGCAGCAGCTCCGGCAGTCCCCCACTACCCGCGCTGCCCCACCCGATGTTCTACCAGCGCTTCCGCCAAAACGGCACCGCCGACACCCCGTCTCGGAGCTCCACGCACCAATCCGCTTGCCCCGCCCGCAGCTACGACCCTGCCGAACCACCGCCCTCGCCATCCGCGCTGCACGCGAGCCGGAAGAAGCACCACGAAAACAGCCAACCCGAAGGTTAGAGCGCTGAGCGGGGTGCATGTCTGAAACCTACCACCGAAGGCGCACCCAGCAGACCCGCCAGGCCAGCGCGGCGTAATCAGACTCAAGCCCGCCATGCGCCCGGCGACCCGAAGCGCCGCGGATCCCCTGACCCTGTGTTAATCCTCGCCTGGTTGAGGACCCACCATGACAAAGAAGAAGAACTTCCTTGCTGCGGTGTGTGTGTTGAACGCGGTCCGGACTCGTCGGCGCCTGCGGCCGTAGTGACGACAGCGGCAGCGGCGGAAAGAGCACGGGCGGCGCCTCGAGCAGCGGTGCCTCGAGCGGTGGCACTTCGAGCGGTGGCACTTCGAGCGGTGGCACTTCCGAGCGGTGCGCTGAGCGGTGTCTGCCGGCTTTCACGAGTGGCGGCGCAACCGCTTACAACGACGAATTGGTGGCGCAGGCACGGGCTGGCGCGGCAGGCGCAGGCACGGGCGGCGCGGGCGCACGAGCGGCGCGCAAAGGGCACAGGCGGCGCGCGGCTAGGGCTGGCGCAAATTACCGGCAGCGCGAATTAAGCAACGCAGGCTTATCCGACCCAGGCCCCTCAAAGGGACGACTCGAACTGCACCACCTTCAGCACCGGGTTTGATTGCCCGTACAACAACAACCAGTGCGGATGCTTCACGTCGTTCAGCAACAACCAAGCAGTGGAGCGCTGCAATCAATGTCCGGCGACGAAGCCGGCGGAAGACACACAGTGCAACAGCGGCGGCGCGCCGGCTTCCCGGCGATCGGCACTGCAGGTGCCGGGCAGCAACACCTGGAATTGCTCGGCGTGCCCAGCCCATGCGCCGCAGGACAGCGCCCCTCGATGCACGACCGAACGAGTCGGGCCTTCGGTGGTCGGGGCACGTTACGCCGTGTTCCTGCTCCGGGCAACTGGAACTGCAACACACCGAGCGCGAACGGCTGCCCAATCAGGGCCGAACCCCGGCAACAACTGCAACTTGCGGCGACGACACAGTGCCAGTACGGCAACACGACCGCGTCTGTCTGAACAACCAGCTTTCTGTAACTGACCCGGCGCACGTGCGCGCCGGCCCGCCCCGCGCCGCGTCACAGGACGGGAGCGGGCCGGTGGTCTTTGTTGCCCGCCCAGGCCTAGAGCCGCCGTCCAATTGGCGGCGTGGCGGACGTTCTCGAAAGGGCGACGACGGGCGCGCAGGCTGTCGGGGCTGCGGCCGCAAGATCGAAAGGGGACCTGCGTTTCGGAGAAACGCTGCCGAATCCCTGGCGAGGGCGCGAAGCAACCTTCTTTTTTTCACCTCGGCTGCGCCGCCGATGCCGCCATCGGAGCGAAAATTCACGCAGCGCTCCCGGCACGGAGCTCGACGTACACGATCGCCAAAGCGGCTGGAACGAGGTTGCCGCGATTGGTAGTCAGCTCACCGCGTTCCACGCGATTGCTCCGCCGAGCGCGCGCCGTCGGACGCGCCTCGCTGCCGGTCGTGCATGAGGCTGATCTCAGATGGCGGGCGGCGCATGTCGTTGGGGATCTTCGAGGAGGGGCGCACCGAGCCCATTGGCTTCATTCATCCGGAATGTTCCAACGCTTACTTCGAGACTCGTGGGCTCGACGAACACATCGCGCTCTTGACGCCGGATCTTTTTCGCCCGAAGACTTGACGGAGCTCGTGTTGCTGTTGACGCAGGGGCCGAGCAGCGTGGTTTCACCCGGATTGGCGCGAGCCAAGGCCGAACCTGACCCACCCTGGCCAGGGCGCCCGCCGCTGAAAGTGCGTCCGCATCCCGCCGGAAACAGCGTTCGCGCTGACCACGCGACGCGGCCAGCTTTGCCCTCGACGGGCGCGCGCGGCACCAGCGGCGATCTTGCAAGGGCTCCGGGGCGGCGCCGGGTCAGTGATTGCTTGCGCCACGGACCGCGTTCTGCCATGTGGCGGGCGAAGGCCATGGGCGTCCGACGGCAAAAGCGAACCCAGCTGCCGGAGCCAGGCCCGCGCCCGCGAAATCCCAATCGACCTCTGCAAAAGCCCAATCCACTGAAGACAAAGCACAGCCCCGCGGCAGCCTCGAAGCCGGCAACAGCGAGCCCGAAATCCGCTCAGGCCAAGCCGGCGGCGTTGAGCAAGAGCGCGCTGATCATCAAGGCCGCCGAGACGTTGGCTCCTGGGGCGATGAAGGTCTCCGTGCGCGCGCCTCGCCGTGGAGAATCCAACGGCTACGTCACATGACACCGCCCCCGGCTCGCAAAGCGCGGCGGACGACGCCGACACCTCGCTTGCCGTTCTTCGCGTTGCTCGATGGGCTCGACGCCGATGGACGGGTCGCTGGTCGAGGGCAATGCCTCGGCGAAGGAGGTCCTGCTGCGCGTGCGCAAGCTGAAGGCGCCCAACAAGCTCGACTTCCGCTGGGCGGATTCGCTGGACTTCACGAGCCTCGAGAACGTGACGGCGGGAGCGTTTTCTTCAGGCCATCGCCGCCCGCGCGGAGCCGGCGGGGTGTAGTTTTGAGCTTGGACACCGGTACCGACCAGCAAGCCGTGGTCATGGTCGATCGGTCGCGCGTGAACATCACTCTGGCCGCGATGAAGGCCGCGGGTTACCCTGGCTCGCATCGTCGCCGTCAAGCGCTGGTCGAGAGAGCCAAGCCGGCGGCCAAACGCACCACGCGGAGGCGCGCCCCTCGGGAGGAGGGCCCGAGTGCGACGCAGATCCTTCCAACACCTGGCGCTATTTCATCGACAAGGACGGGACGCGCTCGCTCTGCCTGCGCAAGCGGCCCCAGGCGTTCGACTTGATGCACGAGAGCCTGAAGAGCCCCGCGCCTTCCCGCTCGAGAAGAAGAGCTTCGCGACCGTACAGCAGCGTCGTGAGGCTTATGTCGCGTTCTACGCGGAGTTGGCCAGACCGCTGGCTGCAGTTTGCCGCGCCGGAGCACGCAAAGAGCTCAAAGCGCGGGCATCTTCCTGGAAGTGAGCACCGCGCTCGCAGCGGCGCGCTCGGCCTCTTCACGTCGGCGCGCCCCAGAAGAAGTAACCCCTTGCCACCCAGGGCGTACCGATACGCCCGAACTCCCAGCGGTAGTCGGCGCCGAAGTGCCTGACCATCTCTCGAAAGTCACCCTCTTCGTAGACCTGGAGTGTGCTCACGAAGCCGTCCCACGCGCTGATGCCCAAAGGTGAGCGGCGTCACCTCAAGCGAGCACGGCCTTGCCCAGCGTGCGCTCGGGCGTGAGCACCGGGTTGGCCTGGAGCGCCGCCAGACCAAGGAGCAAAGGCGAGGAACTGAAGCGGGTTTCGGTCGAACGCCTCCGACACCCAGATGGACGCGCGCGAGCGCACCGCGTCGGCCAGGATCCCGCGGGCGAGCCCGGGCGAAATAGTGAAACGCATTGATGATGGCCCGCGCTCGGCCGTGGCTGGTCTCCGCCGGGATCGCGGCTGCGTCCAGCGCCGTGTAGTGCGCCTGGATCTTGGGCTCACGCGCGGTGACCCGCGCCCAGGCTCGCTCGCGGGGATACAACCGTCAAGAGCAACTCCGGCGGCTCGCGCCCGACGCGCCGGAAACTCGTTTCACGACGATCTCAGCCGGGCCTCCCGCGCCGGCGCAGAGATCGATCACACGCTCCGTGCCCGCGGCGTCCAGGAACTCCGCGAACGGCCAAACCATCCCGGTGAGTGTCCGGCCCCAGCTCAGGCCCCGGCTCAGCGACTCCACGACGGTATCGCGCACGTCGGACCCAACCCAGTCGAGGTCGTTGAACTCGGAACAGCTGCAGGCGGGCAAAACGCATGGTTCGAGCTTTACTCCTTCTCGCTCCGCGCGCTGAGCCAGGGCGAAATCCAGGGGGATCTCCAGGCGCGCCATCAGTGAGGCGCCCCACACTTGCCGAAGACGTAGCCCGGTGGCACCACGCAGGCACCGCCAGAGGAGCCGTAGGTGCAGCGCGGCACGACGTTCACACTGGCCGCGCCAATCGTACTTGCGTCGTCCATGCGCACGACGAGCCGCCACTGAGCCCATGCACCGCGTTCGCCGTAGTTGGGGCAGGCAACCAGGTGCAGGAAGTTGGTGTCCTCGAAGGGGGGCTCCACCTTCTCCGGAGCGTCCGGCGTGGGACGAGCTTCACGACGCGCGTGTCGCTGACCAAGATCTGCTCCGTGGTGGATCGATCAGCTCCGCCGTCATGTGCACGGCGCCCGGCGGCATGCCCGGCGACGCGCGCCAGCAAAGGCCGCGTACCCGCCTTGACTCGCCAATCGAACCGGCAGGTCGTCTCCGTCGGCCAGCAGGCGCAAGGGTTCACCTTGCACGGTGAAAATCCGGGCTGCACCTCGACCGGCGTTGGAGAAGCGCGCTTGCGTCGGGGCGCGCCGTGCCGACACTGGCCCCCTCTCTCGGAGCACGCCAGACACAGCGCGAGCGCGAACCAGAACGCGGGGGATGGCGACGCCGGCGCCAACATGGTGACGGAGTGAAGCAGGTTTCTTCGGGCTCGTCGAAGGCACAGGCGCAATCGTCATGCGTCGGCCCCGAGCGCGACTATCGACTCAGCCGGTACACCGATTTGTCGCCGATTCGCATCCAGTACAAATGCGTTCCGTCCAGACCCCAGAGAATGCCATTCGCCGTGGATCCGTTCTGCACGAACAGCTGTTCTTTCCCGCCCGAGAGTGGCTTCTTCATCACCTTTGCCGAAGCAGCTCCCCACCAGAACAGCTCCGTCGCGTCTCCCCAGAGGAGACTCAGCGTACCTTGATTGGTGGCGAAGTCTTCGACTGCTCCGCCGGTGATCGACACACGGCGCACGACCCCGGAAGGAACCGCCCAGCTCACCCAGCCACCCCCGACTGACAGCTGCGCCACGCTGGTCTCGTCCGCGAGGAACTTGGGGGTGGTGCTGCCCGACCGACCCGCGCGATGTGGCTCCCATCGAAGTAGAAGGCCGTGCCGCTCTCCGCCGCGAGGCTGTTCGGGCTGGCGCCGGTGCTGACGAGGGTCGTGGTAGTTCCACCGCTGAACGGTCGAGCGTAGATCGCGCCGGACACCGTCCAGTAGACGGACGTTGCATCCACCGCCACAGCACCCGGCGTGTTCTTCGAGCCGGCGCAGGCGACGCTCTCCACTGTGCTCGCGCCCGACGGAAGCTCCAGCAGGCAACCCGCTGCGAACAAGTACAGACTTCCGGAGGGGGCGGGCACGAGTGCCTTGACCCCGCCGGTCTTCTTGTCGAGCACGCTCGGGTTCGCCCCGGGGGAGCCAATCGAGACGATATCTTGAACGGTCGAGGTCGTGCTCGTGATGGGGTTGAACTTGCTGTATTCGCGGGCCAGGTAGAGAACGCCGCTCTTCACTCCGAGCGCGGTCGTCCCCTTGGCATCGTTTGTCATGTGAGTGGGCGCGCACTGCCCCGTGTCGCACTGGGTGTCCTTGCAATCGCGGCCGCACGAGACGCAATTCTTCGGATCCCCAAGCGACGTTTCACACCCGTTCGAGTCATCGCCGTCGCAGTTGCCCCACGCGGCCGTGCAGGCGATCACACACTTTCCGGACTGGCACACCGAGCTCGAAGTATTCGTGGTCCCGCAGCTGTGTTTGCAGGTTCCACAGTTCAGCACATCGTCTGCGGTGGCCATTTCGCAGCCGTTCGCCGGGTTGCCGTCACAATCGCCAGCCAGCGCTGCACAGGCGAAGGTGCACTGCCCGCCAGCACACGACGGCTCAGCATTCGGTGCGCTCGCGCAGTTCTGACCACATGCGCCGCAGCTCGTGGGATCCGTCAGCGTATCGACCTCACAACCGTTCGAGGTCTTGCCGTCGCAGTCGGCACGCCCGACCGTGCACGGCCACACGCCACCCTCCGGGCCCGCGTCGGCGCTACCGCCGTCGACCGCCGACGGGTTGACCTCGTCGATGGCAAGACAGCCACTGACCAGGAGCGTCAACAGCATCGCCGCGGTGGACGAGCGGCCCATGCCTCGAATGGTACCACCCGACGCGCCAGCGGCGAGGCACGCGCACTCGGCTCGGGCTCATTGCACGCAGAAAGGGGCGCATGATCTTCGCATGCCAGGCATTTCCGGGCCTGTTAGCCTGAGCGCAAATGGGGAACGAACAGCTAGCGGCGGCGGCTCGCTCCGAGCCAGTGCAGGTCATCGAAAAAATCCCGGTAGGCGGCGACCACGGCGTCGACGCCGCGCTCATCCAGAGCGAGGGCATCCCGACGCCGCCCGATCTTCGCATCATGCCGGAGCTCGGGCGGGGGGTGGCCGGACGCATTCACCCTGCGATCGATCGCTACCTGCTGCGCAGGGTGGCGCTCAAGCGCCTGAGCAAGGAGCTGGCGCAGCACCCATTTTATCGCGACGGCTTCATCGCCGAGGCGCAGATGACCGGTCAGCTCGAGCACCCGAACATCGTGCCCGTGCACGAGCTGGGGGTGAGCCCGGAGGGTGTGCCGTTCTTCACGATGAAGCTCGTGCACGGCGTGTCGCTCCGCGATTGGTTGCGCGATCGCCAGCGTCCTCCCGGCTCCAGCCAGCGGCTCGAGGCCGGTCTCGAGATCTTCCTGAAGGTGTGCGAGGCCATCGCCTACGCCCACGATTCGGGCGTCGTGCACCGGGATCTGAAGCCCGAGAACGTGATGGTGGGCAGCTTCGGCCAGGTCTACGTGATGGACTGGGGCCTGGCGCGGATCACGCGCAGCATTCCGGCGTCCGGGGCGCGCGCGCAGATGGAGGCCGAGGGCCCGGTCGGCACGCCGCCCTTCATGGCGCCCGAACAAGCCCGCGGCAAACCCCACGAGATGGACGAGCGCACCGACGTGTTCGGGCTCGGCGCGATCCTGTATCAGCTCGTCAGCGGCAGGTTGCCCTACGGAGCGCTGCGCGATCCGAAGGAGATCATCGCGCGTGCGCTGGCCGGTGAGACCGTCGACATCGACGCGGCCACGGCGGGTTTGCAGATCCCGAAACGCATTCGCCAGATCGTGACCCGGGCCATCAGCAAAGATCCAGCCGCGCGATACCAGACTGTGACGGAGCTGGCGGACGACGTGCGCCGCTTTCTCCGCGGAGGCCTGCACTTGCCCATGAAGACCTACGCCGCAGGCGAGCTGGTGATCCGCGAGGGTGATGTCGGAGACGCGGCGTACATGATCGTGGTGGCGTGTCGTGCGTACCGCACGCTGGACGGCCAGGAGGAGACGCTGTCGGTGATGGAGCCCGGCGACGCGTTCGGCGAGATGGCGCTCTTGTTTCGCGAGCCGCGCGTGGTGTCGGTGGTGGAGGAGGGCGAGGTCACGCTGCTGGTGCTCGACAAGCAGACCTTGAGCGGGGGTCTGGGCATCGATGGCTGGACGGGCGCGCTGGTGCGGGGTTTGGCCCAGCGTTTTGCAGATCTCGAGCAACAGGTGCGCGCCAGCGGCATGCGCCGCGGTTGAAGATTCTCCGTCAAAGACCGCGGCGTTTCACCAGACCGCCGAGGAGCCCGAGCAGCCACATGCCAGGAATTCGGCGCATACGGCGCTCGCTCTCGATGAGCGCTGCCTGATCGAGGCTCTCCAGGGTGCGCGCGCTGAGCGTTCTCAGCGACTCTCGAACCTCCGGCGATCTCGCCCAGTGTTCGAAGCCGTAGCCGGGCAGGCGCGCGGCATCGCGCGCGTGCTGATGGGCGATGGTGTAAGCGACGGCGGTGAGCTCTCGGGCGTCGAACCAGGTCCCGTGCTCGGCGCAGAAGTCGACGGGAATGCCGACCAGCGCGGTTCGTTTCATGGTGCTCTTGCAGCGCGGACACTGGAGCGTTGCGCTGTCGTCCCAGGGCAGCAGATCGAGCGCGGCGGGGTCGATGGCCTTCCGAGTTGTTCGTAGAAGCTGGTGCGCACGAAGCCGAACGCCCTCGTCGTCGAGCAGCACACCGGCGCAGCCATCACAGCCGAGCGCCGACCCCGCCTGGATCGCCAGCGCCTCGAGCGGGCGCGAGCAACGCGGACAGCGCGGGGCAGTGCGGTACTCGCTCACGGGGAGTCAGAGTAGCGCGGCGCCGTTTGGCGAGGGGGTGGCGAAGGCGCGAATCGCTTCACTTTCAGCCGCTTCGGCCCGATTTCGCGCGAGGACCAGCGGGACGGAGAGGGAAACGGGTGGACAGGGATGGACACGAACGTGGTCCTCCCGAGGTGCTACGATCACGCCATGGCCTTCGACCGCATCACCGTGGATCCCGCCAAGATGGGCGGTCAGCCGTGCATCCGTGGCATGCGGCTGACGGTGAAGCGCGTGCTGGAAGCTCTGGCCGTGTATCCGAATCCGACCGAACTCAAGCCAGCAATACCCTGAGCTGGACGACGAAGACATCCGACAAGCGCTGGCATACGCGGCCACGCTGATCCCTGGCCAGCCCGGGGACCTTTCGGCCGCCTCGTGAAGCTGCTGCTCGACCAGGGCCTCCCGCGTGGCGCATGCGCTACTCGCCCAGCAGGGGCACGACGTCCTGCACGTCGGCGACGTCGGGCTTGCAGCGGCGGCCGACGACTCCATCTTGGACTGGGCTGCAGCTGAGGCCCGTGTCGTCGTCACGCTGGATGCTGACTTCCACGCCATTCTGGCTCGGCGGGCGGCCCTTGGGCCATCGGTGATCCGGGTGCGTCGAGGGACTGCGCGCGGAAGCATTGGCCGTTCTTCTAGCGCGAATCATCGCCTCCTCCGAAGCCGCGTTGAATGCGGGCGCGGCGGTGACCGTGGGGCCAGACGAAGAGACGGCCCGCGCACGGACACTGCCGCTGTAGTTCACTCATCCCACGTGGAGGCGGTCATTGCGGACCGCCATCGGTGCATTGACCCATGGACGAATCCCACCTCCTCGAGAAGCTCGCGAAGATCGAGGCGCTCTTCGCGGGCACCACGTCCGACGGCGAGCGCTTCGCCGCCGCCGAGGCTCGCCGTCGCATCCTCGATCGGCTCGCCGAGGTCCGCGCCCTCGACCCACCCATCGAGTACAAGTTCACGCTGGCGGACGCCTGGTCCCGTCGCGTGTTCCTCGCGCTCTGCCGTCGCTACGAGCTCGTGCCCTATCGCCGTCGCGGGCAGCGGCACACCACCGTCATGCTGAAGGTGCCGCGGCGGTTCGTCGACGAGACGCTGTGGCCCGAGTACGTCCAGCTCAGCGACACGCTGCGGCTCTACCTGGAGGAGGTCACCGAGCGCGTGGTCACTCAGGTGCTTCAGGCGGACAGCTCGGAGGCGGCCGAGGCCGATGAGCCGCGGCAGCTCACTCTCGGCGGCAAACGCGACGAGACGTGAGCGGCAGAGGTTGGTGGGACATGAAGGACTTGAACCTTCAGCCAACGGATTAAGAGTGCTCGAGGGGGAATGCGTGAATCGAGGGTGATTTCGGCGGGTTTCATGCGAAGTCGGCGAGAACCCCGGTGGACAGGGATGGACACAGGTGGACAGGGATGGACATCGAATTGTCCACCCAGCGTGCGCAGGCCGGGAGCAGTGGGGGCGGCGGGACAGGTCATGGGAGAGGTTCCATTGCAGAGTATGGCACGCGGACGAACGACTCCGCCTTGCCGGCGAGCACCCCGGGAATCGCAGCGCCCCAGAGCTCGTCCGGACTGGGGAATGTCCCGTCGCCCCAGTTGTAGCCGTCGGGGAGCTGCGAACGCCACGCGGTCCCGTCATTGAGCCGAACGACCATGGCCGCGCTCTTCTGGGTCGGTGTCAGTTGCGTCAAGTAGGTCCCACTCACGAACCCGTTCGCAATGGTCAGGCTGCGCAGCGTGGACGGTATGCCCGCCCTCAGGAGAGTGGGCGCAAGCTGCTTGGGATCTGCGACGAACGCGGCCTTGTACAGGTCGTACTTGGTGTGGTGGTCTCGCCGGCCGACACGACCGGCGAGGTGCCCTCGACCCAAACGATTGTGCTCCCGTCGGTCTGAAGCTGCCGGATGTCATGCGACGCGTCACCCATGAACAGGGTCAACTGGCCTCCCGCCTCGACCCACCACTCGGTCCTCTCCACGAGAAACCGGTCCACGAACGCCGTGTTCCCGACGACTGGTCCAGGGCTGAACTGACCGCCCTGCGGCGCGCCGGCGAGCTGAGTGACCCACTTCAGGCCCTGGCTGGCCATGTCGCCGATTGCGGTATCCGTCAAACAGAACCGCGCTGCTTTCACCGAGGAGAAGGCCGCCTCCGAACAATGTGCAGTGTTGGTGAACGCCGCGGCAAACAGGAGGGTCGTGTCCTGCGCCGTCATCAGTGAGCCCGCATCCGTCAGTGGGCGCACCACGTAGTGCTGGTCGGCGCCGACCGTCGTGTCGAACGAAACGCCGATCAGCCCCTCCGCGCTGTTGAACGCGAGTCCAGACACCCGCCCACAATCGATGTCATAGTTGGAGCGCCATCCTGCTACTGCGCTTCCATCTCCGCGATACCACCCTGCCACACCCGCGTCACCTTGCGGTTGAATCCCCAACGCGAAGAGCTTCACGCCGGGGCCGACGGCTCGCACGCCGGGCACCACCGTGCGCTCGCCCGCCTTCGCCCACGGCGTAGCCAACCATTGGCAGCCGATGCACCAGCTCGTCTTCGGAAGCCACTCTATCTTCGGAAGTCGCTTGGCGAGATCGTCGGGTACGCACGTGCCGGTGCATCCCACGGGAAGGCGAGGGTGCCGAAACCAACCTGGCCAAGCGCAAGCCTCGTCAGAGGGCATCGTCCCGCCCGTACCGCCGCCACCGGACGCGGCACCGCCTGTCGATGAAGCGTCCCCGCCCACACCAGCCAAACCTCCCGCTCCTCCCGCCCCGCCACTCGGAGCCCCCCCCGAGCCCCCCTCCGTACTCCGTTCGTCCGCCGCACACCCCGAGCACAACCGTGCGGACATCGCAGCGCTTGCACCCAATGCGACGATCAATGCCGCTGCGACTACTGAGCGCATTGGCTGCTTACTGAAGGAGCCCAGCCAGTGCGCCTATCGGTTTGGCGCCCGGTTGAAAGTCTGCTCGAGGGATGTTCCGGAAGACGATGTCGCCGGTCGGGCTTCGCTTTGCGACCGCAATCGCAGCGCTCTGACGCCCTTCCGCAGGGAAGAGCAGGCGTCCGGATTCGGGGTCAACCGTCCATGCAACGACTTGGCCGGCCCCTCCGTTCGCTGTCGAAGGATCGAATAGGACGTAGAGGCTATGCCCAACGGTGGAGGGCCCGCTGAACGCGAGGAGCAGCAGACCTTCGGCGGTCACCGACACGAAACCCGAGGTGGCGCCCGCATCCGCTTTTGTGGCGAACCGGGACACTTCACTCGCTGCGCCGGTACGCTTGATCCGAACTAGCCTGAACTCGGCCTCCTTCTGCCCCGCTATCACGTCGAGCAGATACAGCGAATCATCAGCCATCCGGTATGCAAGGCTTCTCTCCTTGCCGCTGGCGTCGACTCCAGTAAGCGGAGTGTCGAGGACCGCGCTCCCGATGAGATCGACTGTGATGAGTCGCTCAATTCCACTCTCTCGGCCGACGACATACAGCTCGCTTCGCCGTCCGCTCATGGCGCGAACGCTACGACTCCGCACCACGTCACACTCGGGCCGGGTCGGAGGACACACGTCGCGAGTCGTGAAGGCCAGCCCAGATGGAGTCTCGAGCACATCTCCGACGGGCAGCAGGGTCTCGCTGTCCAGCAGCACGCCCCGAGTCCCGATACCTTGCGCACGAAGCGCGTCAGACGGTTCCGACGCAGACACGATCGACCGGGTGACGCCGAGACTTGCAAGCGTCGCCCTCGTCGCTGCGCTCAGCTCGTTTCCAACCTCAACGGCGACGTTTTTCGCCGGGCCCGGCCCGGCGAACGCCCCGAGGACGAGCAACACTTCGGTCGGACTCGGCGCAATCCAGCCCGCGGGTTCGGGGAAGGGGCACTTGGGGCAGAGAGGGAAGTCCAGGTACGCCAGGCTTGGCATTTGCACCAAGCCGAGCGAGAAGAACGACATCCCGAATCGCGGGTTCAGGTCTTGCGTGTAGTACCGCGCTGCGAAGTCTGCCTTCGCGCCGGCCAATGCGACGCCACCCATGGCCCGCGTCGACGCCCATCCAACGCCATCCAGCGCGTCAGCAATCGGCTGGAGCTCGCTCGCCTTGCTGACTCCCCCCGTCGGTGCACTGAAGCTGATGCCGAACTGCCCAAGGTCCTGCTCGAACCACCATCGCGTGGTGACCAAGGGGCTGACCGAGGGCGCGTAGGTCGACTTGTACTCCACGTTTCTGGCGGTCTTCGGCGAGTAGACCTGGCCGGGCGCGCCACCAGGGACGGTGGTGGTGATCGCCATGAATGCGGATGGAGTCGTGGCTCCGGTCTTGCTCGGGAACGTCTTCGCCTGCCCGATGACGCATCGAGGAGTCCCAATTACGGGGAAGCTCACACAGTTGAGCAGGCGTTGAGCGGGGGTGGCATGCGGAAAGTCGCATGGACAATGCGCCAGTTCCGTGACGCCGGCGGAGCCCGAGCTCGGTCCCGCTACGATCCCTCTCCACTTCACGCTCGTATCGACCAGAATCGGGCAACTCTTCGTCACAAGCGGCCCCGGCTGGCAGGCTCCGTCTGCGGCGAACGAAACCTTGAGGCCCTCCGGCTCCGCTTGCGCGTCTGCGCAAGGCACTTCGTCGCACGCGTCCCCGAGGACCAAGGTGCCGGAGTCGCCCGGGAGCACAGCGCCGGCTGCTAGCTCCGCGTCCACGTTGCAGTTGGTCTGCGTCGCGTTCGGGGTGTTCGGGCAGTTGTCGCCCGGGGTCTTGCTGCAGACGGTCCCACACCCGAGGAGCGTCGAGTCGCAAAGACAAACGCCGTCCTTGTCTCCGTCCGCAAAAGGATCTTTCTCCGCCGGCGAGCAGGGACAGTCGTCGCAAACGTCGGGAAGACCGTCCGAGTCCGCGTCTAGAGAGGTGAAGTCGTTGACCGCACAGGGGTCGCACTGGTCCCCGATCCCATCCTCGTCTTGGTCTGCTTGATCAGGGTTGGAGGCTGAAACGCAATTGTCGCAGCCAGCGCCGACGCCATCGCCGTCGCCATCGGCGTGGGACCCGAAAACAGCGACGCACGGATCGCTGTAGTCCGGGACACCGTCAGAATCGTGATCTTGGAACTGGGCCAGAAAAGCCTTTGTCGAGGGCGCAGTCAGACGCGCGAAGAAGAATCCGCCGTTCGGGCGGCCATCCACCGCCCCTCGCGTTGCATGCACGCCGACGACAGTCTGCACTGCTACCAACGGGTCATCCTTCAAGAAGATGTCCGTTGTGAACGGCGGAAACGGGCCGACGAAATCCGGCCCCCCGGAGTCACCGGCGAGAGTTTGCGAACCGGTGGCTGGATTCACGATGTGGACCAGATCACCTTCCGCCAGGCTGCCCTGGTACTGAGTGCCTGGGTAGTTGGGTCTGCCGATGTAGTTGACGACCGCCGATGCGAACCGAGGCTGCTCGCCAACCGGAAGCGCCAGGCCCGAACTGGTTTCGCCGTAACCTCCGAACGAGAGCAGATGACCGTGCCATCGACACACCCCCGGGTCCTCGGGTGCCGCGGCGTAGCATTGCGCGAGGAACTGCGGATCAGCTTCGGCGGGTGACTTAACCGGGTGCGTGGTCGCGATGCGCATCGGCTGGGCCAGTCCCAGTCCTACGTGGTGAGGCAACCGGATGGCCGCCACGTCCCAGTACGACACGTAGTTCAGCCCGGCGACCCAGTTTGGGTGCACGAACACGTTGCTTGCGTCGATCGAGAACTTGACGAAAGGCGAGGGTGCCCCCGGCGGCAGTCCCGCCGCATTATCGAACCGAACCTTGACTTCGCCAGTCTTGAGGACGAACTGGTGCGCGGGCGCGATATCGACATTCACGTCCACGCAGTGCGCGGCCAACAGAACCACGTCGGGAGAGACCATCACGCCGCTGCAGCCGACCGCTCCGGTGATGCGGACGACACCCGAGAAGATTCGCTGAACGTCGAAGCCACCGTTCTGGACCGACTGCGAGACGGAACCTACGTGCTCAGGGGGACCGGAGCGCCGCGACGTGGCGTTCTCTGTGCAGGAGGCAGCGACCGGTGCGAGCGCAGCGAGAGAGCTGATGCTCAGCGCTCGCCGAAGCCTATGTTCCAAGACGCCCCGCATCATGGCAACCTCCTCGCAGCGAAACCGCCGGTTCAAGTGATGCTCGCGCCGTGCGAAGACTATGTCAACGTGCAGCCACGAGCTTGACAGCGGCGTGCTGCGGCAGATTCGAGTCTACGGCGTGCTCACCTGCAACCTGTACGGGAACGTCACCAAGCCCGCTTTGGACGAAGCGGACACCCTGAGGTACCGGCTCGCGGCACCCCCCGCCCCCCACAACTTCGAGCCGAGCACAGAGGCCCTCACCGCCGTCGTCGTCACTCGCGAGCAGAGCCGTCCCCGTGGCGTCGAGCATTTCGATCTGGATGTCGAGCGCCCCGCTCGCGCATGCCGACGAATCGAGCTCGAGTGCTTCGACCACCGTTGGCTGCGTGCCGACCGCTAGCTCGACGATGTCACTGTCCCCGATCGGCGATATCTCCGCGTAGAACGGTTGCACCAGCTCGTTGGCCTGCGCGATCACGTCGTTCGGCTCAGTCTCGGTTGCTTCCACACGGCAATCGGCCGTGCACCCATCGTTGGGGTTCACGTTCCCGTCGTCGCATCCTCATTGCTCGACCGGTAGCCGTCGCCGCAGTGTGGACATCCGTTCGAGTCGGGGCACTCCATTTGCGACAGCTCCGACGAGCAACCGGACATGAGAAGAGCCATGGCGGTGATGCCAGCGAAAGGGAAACGTATGCGGCACGGTCCGTTGGCGAGTTGGCACTGCACAGGCTCGATACCGTGTCGACGCATGGACCCCAGCTCGAGTGTGCAAGGCGTTGTCCGCGGCTGCAAGGCGTCAGGCCGGCGGCTTGGGCGATGGCCGTCAGCGCGGCGCCCCGCCTCAGGAACTTCCTGAAGCAAGCTGCTGTCACCCGGGCTCAGCTCTTCGAGGCTTAGCGAGCTGCGCTTGCCGCTTAGAGCGAAAACTTGCGGGCCACGTTTCGTGACCGTGAACCTTGGGCTCGGGAAGCCCGGGGCCTGGATCACCGATCGTACCGGGCGAACGCACGCTGAGCTTCAACTCGGCGGACTCGAGCCCCTGCACCAAGCCATCCCGGACCTACGGACCAACGGACTCACGGAGAAGTTGTCCCAGCGACTGTCCCAGCTGTCCCAGCTGCGCGACGACTTCTTCTGTGATGTTCGTGGGACATGAAGGACTTGAACCTTCAGCCAACGGATTAAGAGTCCGCTGCTCTACCAATTGAGCTAATGTCCCAGCCTGATTCGCGTTTCCGCTGTCAGGGAGGGCCCGCTATTACCATGGTGGTCTGGCACGTCAAGCGTCGCTTCACACCCCGGTGAAATGCTGCGGTACCCTCGGCGGGTGAGCGTGTTTCGTTTGCGAGCGCGCGTGCTCCTGGCCCTCGGGCTACCGGGGTTTGCCGGTAGCGCCGCGGCGGGGGCCTGCGCGCCGAGCGCGCCTCCGGGGACGCCCGAGACACCCATCACGAGTGCCGAGCCCCTCGCGGTCACGGCTCCCACTTCCACGTTTGCAGAGCCGCCGCCGGACATCACAACGAGCGACGCCGAAGCGCCACTCGCAGTCACCGATGCCGGTCCCCCGAGACCAGACGCCTCCGCTCTGCCACCCAAACCCGAACCCCCGAAACAGCTGGGTGCGTGGTTCGCGAGCTACAAGCTGCCGCCGGGCGCCGAGAAGTGGTGCACCCATGGCAGCGTGCAGTGTCACCCGGCAAGCTCGACCATTGGAGCACAGGGCGCAGGCAGGACCGCCCTCGGCTGCCCCGCCGTGATCGACGTCGCGTGCCCGTGCACCCCCGCGGGCTGCAACGACTTCGGCGGGCTGTGCCAGGCCAAGTTGCAAACGCCGGTGTCCCTGCGCGAGCGCGCTTCGCACAAGGACGCTTGCTGTTACGATCTGCCACGACAATGCGTGCCGCCCTACGTGGGCCGGCCGTTCCGTTTTGGTGAGCTCCTGGTGCACGCACACGAGTGTGAACGGTCCGATTGGCTGGCGGACGTCGATCTCGAGAGCTTGCGCAGCGCTCCGGCTGCGGAGCGCCAGGCTCGCGCGGAGCTCTGGACCGAGATCGCCGGGCTCGAACACTCTTCCATCGCGTCGTTCGCGAAGGTTGCGCTCGATCTGCTGGCGCTCGGCGCGCCGCCTGAGCTCGTGGCGGCCACACACCACGCGGCCCTCGATGAAATCGAGCACGCCACGCTCGCTTACGCGGTGGCTTCCGCATCGAGCGGCGTCGAGCTGGGCCCCGGCCGATTGCCGATCCCGGGCCTCGTCGAGCACGATCTCGTGAGCTTCGCAGTGGCGACGTTCCGCGACGGCTGCGTCGAAGAGACCACCGGCTCCATCGTCGCGCGGGACCTGGGCGCACGCGAAGCCGAGCCATCGCTCCGCCGTGTGCTCGCCCGCATCGCCGACGACGAGGATCGCCACGCCGAGCTTGCGTGGCGCATGCTCGGGTGGGCCATCGATGTCGGAGGTGTGACAGTGCGCAGGGCGGTCGAAGCGGAGCTCTCAGCGGTCGAGGCCGCGGAGACGAGCGACGAGACACGCTCGGCCGTGCTGCGGTTGTTGGTGCGCCCGTGTGTGGAGGCGCTGGTGGTGAGGGAGCGCGCGAATGGGGCGTTGCGTGCCGCGATGATGACGGGCTGAGCGACGTCGCCGGCGCAACCCAATGCTCAGTTGGCAATCCGACTGCGCGTCAGCGGAACTCGGCGAGATAGCCCTGATTGGTGGAGGTCCAGTAGGCCGCCGCGCGACAGGCGCCCAGCGCAACGATACCTACCGGGCCCGAAGCGGGGCCAAGGTTGGGATCGAGCTGGACCGCGGTCGACCAGGTACCACTTGCTCCTTGGCGGTATCTCGCAAGCAGTCCCGGTTTCCCGTTGCCGGGCACACTGACCACGAAGGCGTTACCAAGACCGTTGACCGACGCCGCGCCGTTCCCGTCTCCAACCGTCAACTTTGGCTGCCAGAGGCCCGTCGTGGGTTCGAAGGCGTCGGTGCTCACCGAAGACGGGCCAGCGGTGAAGGGGAACGCAAAATCATTCCAGAACAACGTCATCACGTCTTTGTCGTCAACGAAGAGATCAGCGATCTCCAGTGGGTGACCCACTGGGATACCCGCCGTCGCGACCCAGGCCTTTGCAGCCTTGGAGTAGCGGGCAGCGGAGAGCGCAGTCGTGAAGAGGAACGTGGTGCTGTACGGAGTACGCTTTCCCCAGACAAGCAGCGCATTGCCCGAATGATCGAAACGGACGAAGGGATCGCCGGCATCGGTCGAAGAGCCGAGAGGCGCACCGTTTTGCTCCTTCCAAAAGCCTGTGGCGATCGGTTCCTGAGCACCCCAACCCGCCGCTGATGTCCACCGCAGGGCTCCGACGGCCCAGGTGAAATCGCCCGGCTGGCCTCCGTATGTGCGATAGACCTGCGCGACAATTGTTTCGCCGTTCGGCCCGAACGCAACGTCGGGTACCGGGGCTCCGAATTGTTTTGGTCCGGGAGCGCCCAGCGTCGCCGGGGCACTCCATGTGCTGGTGGCGGCGTCGTAGTGAACGACGGCGTCCGGGTAGCCGTTCGCCGACCCACACGTTGCGACCAGATCCCCGCCGGGGCTAGCGAAGAGCCGCTGTCCTCCGTCCGGCTTCCCGCAGCTCGGAAGCGCCGCGGTCTTCGAGCTTCCGGATGCAGCGAAGTACATCGTCACGCCACTCGCTGTGACGCCGACTACGATGCCATCTCGGTCGATCTTCCAGGACCCTTGAGGAAGTGCGACCGGGCCTTCCCAAGTATCGGAAGCCGCGACATAGCGGAGCAGCCCTCCCTCGGTCAGGAAATATGCGTTCCCTTTCGAGTCGGCGGTGGCCCCGTACACCTTCGTCTGTTTTGGGGCTTGCCAACTGTTCGCCGCGCACGCAACGCTGCCTCCGGAACCGGCCGCACCTCCGCTGCCGGCCGCACCGCTCGACCCGCCTGCGGCGCTCGACCCGCCGCTGCCACCCGTCGCGCCCGAGCCGCCCGAGCCGGAGGTGCCGCCCGTACCCCCAGATGCGTCCGGCACGCACTGCCACTTCCCGTCGCTTGCGGAGCAGGTGAAGCCGGGCGCGCAAGCATTCGCCGCCTGTCGGCAGTCCCCCGCGGGCGAAGAGCTCGCGCTGCCCCCGCTCGAGCACGCGTTCGAAATCACCAGAACCAACGCCGAACCAACGCCAATGGGTAGTCTGACCAAGCGCATCGTAGCTCCCTCGTATCTGGATCTCGAACCCGAGCGAGGGTGCCAACCGGGACGGCCTGCTATCCCCTATCAGGGAAAGTACTGTACGATTGGGGCACAAATCAATCCATTGGGGGAGTAATGAGCGCCAGAGGTGACACGGGGTCGGTTCGAGCGGGGCGCCGTCGCGTCTTCGCCATCGCAATCGTCATCGCCGCGTACGCGAGCATCGCGGGCTGCACGTCCAGCGACGAAGCGCAGAAGCCGTCGGTCGTCCAAGACGCCGGTGTCGGAGCGAGCGCAACCATCGGGCCTGCCGGCGGAACCGTCGCGTTGGCGAACGGTGCGTTCAGCATCGAGATCCCACCCGGCGCGCTGACCACCGACACGCTCATCAAGATCCTTCCCGTCGCGTCACCGCCGTCCGGCGCGCAAGGCCCCGCCTACGATCTTCAGCCTCAAGGTCTCGCGTTCCTGGTCCCGGTGCGGTTGACGTTCCAGGTCAGTGCGGACGCGCCGACACCCCTGAGTGCCCTCAGGGTCGCTCGCCACGAGTCCGGCAGCTGGCAGCCCGTTGGGGCGAGCGAAGTCGGCAGCGAGAGCTCACGGCTCTCGGCCGAGACGCAACACTTCAGCCTGTACTCGTATTTGAAGTTCAGCTGCAGCACCCACGCGGACTGCAAGTCCCCCGAGCGCTGCCTCGACGACGGAAACTGCGGGATCCCCTGCGGCCCCATTCCGTCCAACGAATGTCCGGCGTTCACCAACTGCGTCGACGGCCGATGTGTCGTCCAGTCTTGCGTCACGTCAGACGCGTGTGGATGGCCGCACAAGAATTGCATCGCTGGACTCTCCAGCGCGTTCGGCACCTGCGGCGCCCCGCGTTGCAATGAGGATTCGAACAACGCGGTATCCCAGCTCTGCACGCCCCCGGGCACGCACGAACTGGCCTGTTACAACTCCCCCGGCAGCCTCGACGGAGCTTGCTGGTTCATTCGGTGTGACGGCGGGACACCGTGTCCGTCCGGCTACGCTTGCCTGTTCGGTGACTGCGTGGACGAAAACGCAGGCTGCGTGTGCGGCACGAACAACTGCCCCTGCAGCGCGGGCTCGGACGCTGGCGTCGATGCAGCGAGCGGAGGCGCTGGTGGAACTCTGTCCACTGGAGGGGCCGGCGGCGGCGGTGGCACGTCCGCGAGTGGCGGAACGGGAACTGGCGGGGCGAGCGGAGGAAGCGGGGGCGCGAGCGGGGGTGCTGGTGGCGCCGATGCCGGGCCGATCACCTGCCCCAACACGAACTTCCAGAGTTGTACCGGGCCAACCGTGGGCTACCCCGGCGCGGGCAGTGCCACCGTGAAGTGTTCGGATGGTGTCAATCGCACCATCACCTGCACGGGACCCAACGGTCTCGGCAAGTACGTTTGCTCCTGCGACGGTGGGCCGGCAGTGTCGACCACCGGGATCTTCTGCGGTGCGGGAGGCAACATCGAAGCGAACACGAACTTGATGTGCGCCCCAACGTGCACGCCGTGCACTGCCGAAGCGAGTTGCCCCACTGGCAACAAGTGCCTACCGAGCGGTTGCTGTTGGCCGTGTTTGTTCACGACGTTGAGCTGCAACGCTGACGTCGACTGTTGTGCGATCCCGGGCGCATGCCCTACGGGTCCGAGCAACCCGCCACCCGGTCTCTGCGCGACGATCGGCAACGGCTGCAAGCAGTGCCAGGTATTTTAGCATTCACATGCCCACCATCTCTTGAACACGGTTGACGAGGAGCCATGCCCAAACCGCTACATCACGTCTTGTCCGCCCGACTGTTCGCTCTCGCCATTTCGGTCGGCGCGGTCGGCGCGTGCGAGTCCAAGTCCACGCCGGAGCAGAGCAATCCTGGCGCCTGCACCGGTGAGTGCGTCGAGGCCGACATCGGCCCCGAGGGCGGCGTTCTCACATCGCACGACGGCAGCGTCACGCTGGAAATCCCGGCGGGAGCGCTCGCACAGGCAGTGCAGCTCAGGATCAGTCCTGCAGCCAATGCACCCGCCGGCTCGCTGGTTCAGGCCTACGCTATCGAACCATCTGGCACGGTCTTCGCGAAACCTGCCGTGCTCGCGTTCACGGGCCCAACCATCACCCACACGGAGACCGGGATGCCGCGAGTGGCTGTCGCCGAGGGCGGCGGCTGGCGCACGCTTTCGGGTGGCTCGTACGTTCCCGACGCGACAGGAGTGACGGGACACCTGCTGCATCTGTCAACCTACGGCGTGGTCGAAGCAGAGCCGGAGGCGGCTGGGCAACCGGCGTGCAGTTGCGTGCCCGACAAACGACAAATGTGTTGCGACAAGGCGAACGGCACATACCTCGCCCCGTGCAGCTGCGCCTGGACGGTGTTCTCGGCGATGGAAGAAGACGGCGCTTGGACTGACCTCGACTGCCTGATCCAGGAGGGACTGTTCACCCCGAGCGCGCACGGAAAGTGCGCCCTGGATTGCTGCCGGAGTCTGCCGGGGAAACTCATGGCGTCGGACGGGAGCTCGGTGGTTTGCCAGTATTCGACGCCTAGCTTCAAATCGTTCGACGTGTGTGTGTCGAAGTGTCCTGCTTGGGAAGAACCGCCTTGCAAGGGCGGGGGTACTGGCGGCAGCGGCGGGGCGGCAGGCGCTGGTGGAAGCGGCGGAACTGGCACCGGCGGAACTGGCGGGGCGAGCGGAGGAACCGGAGGAACTGGCGGGGCGAGCGGAGGCACCGGCGGCACGAGCGGCGGGAGCGGAGGCACCGGCGGCACGAGCGGCGGGAGCGGAGGCACCGGAGGCGCGACGTGCGCGTGCGATGTGGATCCGGTCACCTGCGATCTGAACTGTCCGTGCGATCCGCTGTGCAAGTGCGCGTGCGATGTGGATCCGATCTGCAGCGACTCCACTTGTGTGTGCGATCCACAATGCTCGCCGTGCGCGGGCGCGCTGGGGTGCAGCGTCGTTGGAGCTGCATGTCCCATGCTGGACGGGCAATGCGGGGTTGGATTCTCCTCGGGCGTGTGCGCCCCAGCGAAGCTGCCCGCGGGCTGCCTCAGCTGCCAGTGTCCCCCGTAGCGATGCAGACCAGCCACGAGCCGTCACGTCGTAACTTAGCGCGCCCCAAGGGATTCGAACCCCTGACCCTCGGTTCCGAAGACCGATGCTCTATCCAGCTGAGCTAGGGGCGCTTGCCCCCCTCTTCCCGCGCCCGGCGGCTCTCGTCAAGCCGAGCGCGTTGTTCTAGCGTCCCACGCGATGCCCAGCGCTTCGGTGCCGCCGCCGGCTGAGGCGATCCAGCCCGACCGCGTGGTGGACCCCGATGGTTGGCTGGTCATCACGTCGTGGGTCGTGATCGCGCTGTCGGCTGCGCAGATCCTGCTGCTGTCGTTCGGGCGCGACCAGGGCATCTACGCCACCGTCGCCGACGGCATCCTGCGCGGACAGATGCCATATCGGGATGTCTGGGACTTCAAACCCCCCGGCATCTACGTCGTCTACGCCCTGGCTCAGGCCCTGTTCGGCAAGACCATGCTCGCGCCCCGCCTGCTCGAGGTCGCCGGTCTGATCGGCATGATCTTCGGTTTCATGCGCCTGTCGGAGGTCTTCTTCGGAGTCAAACGCGTCGAGATCGTGGGGGGCGCGGTCGCGGCGCTGATCCACGCCCAGCTCGAGTTCTGGCACACGGCGCAACCCGAGACCTTCGGAGGCTTTCTGACCGTGTGGGCGCTGGTGCTCACCGCCGCCGAAGGCAAACGCAGTCGCCGCCTCTGGCGCTGGCTCGCCATCGGTGCGCTCTTCGGTTGTGCGTTCTTGCTCAAACCACCGCTCGGCGGCGGTGCCATCGTGTGTGCGCTCTTTCTTTCCCGGGACGAGTGGGCGCGCGAAGGCAAATGGCAGGCAGCGGTCTTGCCGTTCGCGGTCATCGCCGTCGGCAGCCTCTTTCCCATCGCCGCCTGCGGGCTCTGGTTCAAAATGCGCGGCGCCTGGGACGCCCTCTCGTGGACCCTGTTCGAGTTCACGCCGGGATACACCAAACTCGGCTGGACCAACCGCAGCGCGCCGGAGATGTTCTACTGGGGAACGGAGGAGCTCTTCTTCCGCTTCTCGGCCCTTGCCGCCGCCGGCTTCATCGCTGCCATCGTGATCCGGCCGATGCACGAGAGCGAACGGCGTGGCCTGTTCCTCTTGCTCGGTGTGATCGCCATCCATCTGGCGGGCATCGCCCTGCAAGGCAAATTCTTCCAGTATCACTACGCCGCGACGTTGCCGTTGCTCGCGCTGCTCGGGGGCTTGGGCCTGTACAAACTCTGGCGCCGCACGCTGGGCACCGGCGCGACCGGCGTCGTGGCCTTCATGGCGTTCGTGGTGGTCGCCACCAGCATGCGGATCGCGGTGCGGGATCTCGGCAGCTTCTGGGATCGCGCAGTCCTGCGCACGGGCTATCTGCTGCGCATGGGCCCGATCAACTCCCGCGAGCTGCTCGACAAGGAGCTCTACCGCGTCGCCGACTACAACCTGGACGCGGACCGGCAGGTGGCGCTCGAGGTGCAGCGGCGCACCGCGCCCGGCACCAAGATCTTCGTCTGGGGTTTCGAGCCGGGCATCTACTGGATGTCGGACCGGCAGGCCTCGACCCGCTACATCTACGACGTGCCACAGCGAGTGTCGTGGGGGCGTGAACGAGCCCGCGCGGAGTTGATTGCGGAGCTGAAGCAGAACCCCCCCGCGCTCTTCATCACCCAGCGGGGTGACCGCTTCACCTGGGTCACCGGGGACGACTACGACTCGGCCGAGGCGCTCGTCCATTTTCCGGAGCTGCTCCGGATCGTGAGCGACGAGTTCGAGCTGGCGGTGACGATCGAGGACTTCGACGTCTACACACGCAAGGGCGAAAAGCCCCAGTAGAGCCCGCACTACCGGGCCGCGAACCCGCGCTTCATTGATCGGGCAGCGCGGGCAGCGCGGTTTCTGCCGCGCGACCGAGCAACCAGCCGTCGACACACAGCGCGCGCCCCGCGACGTCCCGCGTGGAGAGCCTCAACTCCACGTCGTGTTCGGCGCCTGCGAGGCGCGCCGTGTCGACGATCACCAAGCGGGTCCCCGGCAGGTTCGGCAACCAGAAGGAGCCAACCGGGCCGCCATCGACGAAGAGCTCGACCCGGGCGCGCTTTCTGCCCCAGACCATGCCCGAATCGTCGAAGCGGCAACCAGCGCCAGCTTGTCGGTGAAGGTCGCGCGGACGCTCGCCGTCGCCGGGTGCTCGCGGGACGGTGCGGTCCAGATCATCGAACGCATCACCCCACCCAGACGACAGGGTCGGGCAGGAGCGCTGCCGGGGAGCCCACTCAGCGCCTGAAGCACACTCGGCGTCGAGACACCGAGCAGACGATAGTGCCCGAGTCGGCGATCTTCGAGCGGCCTTCCCAGCTTGCGAAACTCACGCAAGATCTCGTTCTCGCGCCCCGTGCGCAGCGTGAACCAGGCCGTCTCGTGTCCGAAAACCCCGTAGGGACCGAAGGCGGGATCGAGCGGCTCGCGAGCGGTGGGCCCGGGCGGCGCCGAGGTGGCGAAGAGGGGTTTGGCGTGAATGAACGCCACGTTCCAGTCCGCGCGATCGACCAGCACATCACCCGGTTTCATGCGGTTCGCGAGCAGCTCGCGCGCGAGCGATGCGCCCGCAACGCTGTGAGCCACCGCGAGGGTTCTGACCAGGTAGAGCGCGGCGAGCCCCGAGAGCAAGAGGCCCGCGAGCGCGAGGCGGAGCCTCCACTTCGCTGGCGCGCGCTGCGCCGGCGCCTTCGCAGCCAACGCGCGCGTCGCGCTCGGATTGCCGGTCAGCGTGTCGTCGCTTGCCACAGCGAACGCCGCGAACAGCGCAGCCCAGATAGAAGCTGTCCCAGATGATGCCGTTGAACATCACGAAGAGCACGTAGGCCGTACCAAGCGGGCGATGACCCGGCGACGTCCGCGCACGAACACGGCGATCAGCAAGAAGAGTGCAGGCAGCGCGACCTGCGCTCGCGGCATCCACTTGGTCTTGTGTGCGCGGTAGAGCGGACCTGAAAATCCGAACTTCTCCCAGAACCAACCTCCGTGCACCGGGCCGTACTCGACCAGCCAGCGGAAGGTGCCGAACCAGAAGGCGTCCGGGTTGCGCCACACGAAAGCACGAGCAGCGCGGCGGTCACGACTCCCGTCAGCGCAACGCGCGAGAGCGCCAGCGCGCCACCCGAGATCGCGCAGCATTGCCACGATCACGAACGGAGCGACCACCGCTGCGAAGTGTCGCGTCGCGAGGGCGATACCGAGAGCAAACGCCGCCAACCACCAGTTCTTCTTCAGGGTCGCCGCGAGCACGATGGCGAGCACGAACCACCAGGCGTGGGGCTCGGCGTAGATGCCGTTCCACGCCATGCTCGGGCTGAACAGCCAGGCTGCGCCAAAGCCGATGGCGGCGCCTTGCGCGTGCTCACGCCGCGCGGGCCGCAAGCCCGAGGCAGCCCAGAACAATCCGCCCACGACCGCGGCGTCGGCGACGAGCCCCATCAAGCGAAAGTCGAGCGCGCCGAACCAGCGCGGCAGACTCCAGAGCAGCCACATGCCCGGCAGGTACGTGAGCGGCACCACACTGCCCGGTTGCATCTGGTGCAGCCCGTAGGGATTGCGGCCCGAGAAGAAGGCGTCCTGCGCGCTCTTCACCATGGCAGCATGTCGCGGGTGCTGGGATCGATCTTCCAGGTCTCGAGGCCCACGTAGCGCAGGCCGAGACCGGCGCCGAGCAGCGCGAGCATGCGCACGAGCGGCGGCACGCGGGGCAGGAACAACAGCGCGCAGAGCACGACCGCCGCCGAGAGCGTCACGGGAGTCGAGGCCGGGGCGCCCGTAGGGCAAGACAGGCAGCCTTGCACACGCAGCTGGCCGACCTGGTGTGCGAGCAGGCCGAGGGCCATCAGGATGCCGAGGCGTTCCACATCGCGGCCAGTCGAACGCCCGTGGAGCAAGCGCAGGCCGAACGCCACGGGATAGGCGGCCAGCATCGGCGTGTACAAGAAGAGCTCGCGCTGACGCTGATTGGCGAGCGTTGGCATCGGGTGGGTCTTGGGCGCGACAGTGGCAGGAGCGCCTGCGCCATCAGCCACAGGCCAGCGGCGACCGCGAACAGACCAAGCGCACGGCCAATCCACACCAGCCAGCGCGGCGGCTCTGGTGGCGTGTGCTCGGGCGGGGAGATCCAGAGTGCGCCAACGAAGACGGCGAGCAGCGCGAAGGTCGCGCCCACGGTGTCGCCGAAGGTGGTGCCAACGTACCTGCAACGACGATCAGCGGCAGAAGCCACAATGAACAGCCCCGCCAAAATCGCCCATTGACCCGAACGCCTTCATGCTGGCGGGGGAAATCCAGCATGGCGTTTCTGCCGGGACCCAGGGTGGTCTGGACGGCCTGCGGTCGTGTGCACCCACCAGCCGGTGACCCGTTATCGCGAGCCGGCGGACCCAAGTGAGACTTCGTACAGGCCCGCGCGTCAGGTTGCGCCAGCCTGCGCAGCGCCGCGAGCAGTGGTTCGATGGCCGGTTCGTCCGTTTGCGGAGCCACGCGCGCCGAGCGCGAGCGCGGCTTTCTCCCGTCGAAACCCCTAGCGCACCAGCGCCGACAGCACCTGCTCTCGAACGCGAGCGGGCTCGGCCCTGGCTTTCCTGGCGTCGGCGCGTTTTCGTTCGATGTGCTCTTCGCCAAAGACCTGCCGCGCAGTGTGGGCGTTGTGCGCGCGTAAAGCAGCCGGAGATTCTTTGCGGGCTGCGCCCCCGAGCGCAATGGCGTGTCGTCTGAGCGTGAGGAAACGCTTCTGCTGCAGCGTCGTCCCTGCGCGTCGGTGAACGTGCATGATTCGCGTCTCGATCCAGGACGGCGCGCTTTCATGTCGACCGGCACGTGTCGCGAGCCGGGTTTCTGGGCCCGACGCTGGCGGGGTTGGTTCGCCCGGTGCGCCGGCGGGTCTCCACCCGAGTAGCTGGTCGATGGCGCGCTTCAGCAGCGCGGCGAGATCGCCGCTCGGCAGGGGCGTGACTGAGCAGGTTCCTGTTTTGGAGCTTCTCGATAGCTCGGCGCCGACGGTGAGCCTTCCGACGCGGTAGCTGGTGGGGAGAGCGGTCTGATCCGCGCGCGAGGCGGTGTCGGCGCGGGAGTTACCTGGCCCGGGCCAGGTCGGCGGGGGCCCGGCGAACCGGGGCGTCGCGGACCCGGCGAACAGTGGCGTCGCGGGCGCGGGCTCGATGCGCTCCGGCACGTCCGGCCGCGGAAACCAGCGCGCGAGGAGCTGTTCGAGCTCCCGCCGGGGTTTCCCGCGAGCCTGTG